>JBBRZT010000072.1:0-13840 GCA_038236395.1 Candidatus Acidiferrales bacterium | reverse complement strand
GTTTTTCGCGGGTTCAACGCCGGGCATGACGCCTTTCAGCGGCGCGAGTTGCTGCTTTTCCAATTCGGGATGCGGCAGCGGCTTGCGCGGCAACATTTGTTCGCGCATGGCGGCGTTGTAGACGAAGGTGGCTTCGACGGCAGCAGCCTGCGCCAGATCTTCGGGCTGCAGGGCCTCGTAATTATCCATATTGGAGTGATGCGTGCGGGTGCCGTAGTCGAGCGGGTCCTGAATAAATTGAAAGCCGGGAATGCCGACGGCGTCGAAAGCTTCGTGATCGGTTCCGCCGGTGTCGCGATCGGTGATGGTGGAAACGCCGAGGTCTTTCAGCGGCTCCATCCATTGGGCGAAGATCGGAGCGGTTGCGGAATTTTGCTGGAGATAGATGCCGCGAATCCGGCCGCTGCCGTGGTCCACATTGAAGTAGGCGGAAATTTTCTGATACTCGCTCTTGAACTGGATGGGTCCGCCGGCGTCGCGATCGAATTCGGTGACGTTGAGCTGGTCCGGTTCGTTGGAGCGGGGAATTTCGCCGAAATGCTCCTTGACGTAATTGAAGGAGCCGAATTCGCCTTGCTCTTCGCCGGTCCACAGGCCGACGCGAATGGTGCGGCGCGGCTTGACGTGCAGCGCGTTGAGAATGCGCATGACCTCCATGGCCACGACAGTGCCGGCGCCGTTGTCCGTCGCTCCAGTGGCGGAAGCCCAGGAATCGAGATGGCCGCCGACCATGACGATTTCGTCTTTGAGTTTTGGATCGGTGCCGGGAATTTCCGCGATGGTATCGAAGCCATGCTCGTGGTCGCCGAAAAATTTGCTGTCGATGTTGAGTTCCAGGCTCACCGGAACGCCGGCCTTCAGCAGGCGATAAGCGCGGCCGTAGCTTTCGACGGAGGCGACGGCGATGGGCAAGGGGTCGGCGTGCTCGCGGCGATAAGCCATCCAGGAGAAAGCGGCGCGGGTGTCGTCGAAGATGATGCCGCCAGAGTTACCGCCGTTTCTGCCGCCGTCGCTGGGAACCACAACCGCGGCGGCTTGTTCGGCGGCCAGAAACTTGCCGACCTGCTCGCGGAAGGCAAGGCTCTTGAGAAAAGCTTGGAAGGTATTGTTGGGGTTCGGCGGAGCGAGCGGATAGTCCTGAAGTTTTTTAAGGTCGGCTTCTTCATCGCGGGTGAAGAGCGGTTTGTCCACGGGCTTGACTTCGCGCGGTTCTCCCCAGAGGACGATTTTGCCGGCGAGCCTGCCTTTATATTTTTCAAAATCTTTTTCGGTCTTGATGTCCACCCAGACGGCGGAGGCGGTGACGGGGCCTTTCGTCGCGGGAGACCACGGCCCGGCTTGCGCGATGAAGACCGCGGTGTCCGGCGCCGTCATTCGCAGCCAGGCGTTGATTTGCTGCCAACCCATGCCGAATTCGCCCCAGTCTTCCAGGTGAGCGTTGGCGCAGCCCATGGCGGTGAATTGATCGCGAGTCCACTCGTTGGCGCGCTTGAGATTGGGTGAGCCGGTGAGACGCGGACCGATGCCGTCCATGAGCGCGGAAGCGTATTGCATGACGTGGGTGTGGCTGAGAGCCTCTTCGCGAATGCTCTGGTACATGGAAAGATCGAGCGATTCGGTGGCGGGCTGCGGAGATTCATACGAAGGAGATGGAGGAGGAGCCTTGGCGGAGGATTTTTTGTTTTGAGCGCTGAGCAGCAGGGGCATCGCGAGAAAAACGAAAAACAGTGCGATCGATCCGCAGAACTCTTTTGTGAGCATCCAGCAATCCTTTGTATGAAAGAGCGGAAGGAGCATAGCAAGGAGGCGCACAATCGCCAATATCAGTGTTCAAAATGAGCCGGGCAGGTAGTAGGTCAGTTTTCGGTTAGCGCGTCTACTGAGGCTCTCCAATACCCCTTTGGTAATAGTTCTCATGGACCGGCGGTCTTGTTGCCTTCCCGGCGTTTACAATTTTCACCATGGGAATTCGTTCCGATTGGCCACTAGTTGTGGTGATGGTCGCTCCGCTGACGCTTGCCTCTTACGGTCATCGTCTTGCTCAATCGGCACCCACCACTGCTCAAAGTTCTGCTGCTGATAGACACGACGATGCGTCGGCAAGAATATTGCAAAAAGCAGACTCTTGGCGTACTGGCGACCCTCTACCCCAAGAGCTTCGCCGATTTCGTCAGTACGGGACCGACATACCTACAGCCTCGGATAGTGACAGCTTGATAGTTCAGGTGAAGAATTCGGCTTTGCTTGCGGCACTTGTTGTTGACTCGGGAACAGACTCTGAGTGCCGGGAAGAGGCGCTTTCGCGAGGATTGGAGGTCGATGGACCCAAGCAGTTCTTCAACCTGCTACGCACTCAGCTTCCTGCTGCCGCCGCAAAGGACATGCAGCCTTGGATTAACGAGGTCCGTCAGCGAATGTCGCGGCGTCACCTTGTTGTCGATGCGCTATCCATTGAGGACAGGGACATGCCGCGTCAACAAGCTTTGACAGTCATCAAAAGGGTTACCAACGATTTGCGAACGGGCGTGCCTTGGTCGAAAGTATATGAGCGATACTCCGAGAAATTTAGCTATCCGCCAAAACCTGATGGTAGCCAACGCACGAAAATCGGACTTCTCGGACATCTCGTCATTTTCCCGGACCCACTGTTGGGGAAGGGATATATGGCCAACATCACGCCGCGCAATTCGAAGGTTGAAGTTGTTCAATGGCAGGGTCCACCACCACCGCGACGGCTTTCGAGACTAGGCTATTTCGATTCGGCACATCTTCCCACACTCCTAAAGGCCAATGTCGGCGATGTGCTTTTGCTCCGAAGCCAGCTATATCGCGAATATGTTCTGTACCAAGTTCAAGAAATCTATAAAGGCGATGCGGAGAACCGTCAGCGGTGAGAAAACAGGTATCTACGACACAACTCCTGGTAAGTCGGGGAATTGGAAACTGACCCACTACCCTTGGCCTGCGGCAGATGACTTAGCTTCGCGGTTGTGCGATTCTTCTCGGTCATAGGAATGGCAAGGACGAGGTTGCATGCTCAAAAAGTTTCGCGATTTGACCGAGAAAGAGATTCTGGCGCTGGCGATTTCTTCGGAAGAAGAAGACGGGCGGATTTATGCCGAATTTGCCGACGGGTTGCGCGAGTCTTACCCGGCCACGGCGCAAATGTTTGAGGAGATGCGCGAGGAAGAGGTGGTCCACCGCGACCGGCTGACGGCCATGTTTCGGGAGCGATTTGGCGATCACATTCCGCTTATTCGCCGCGAAAACGTAAGGGGATTTTTGCAGCGCAAGCCGACCTGGCTGACTCGTCCCCTGGGCGTGAACGTGGCGCGGCGGCAGGCGCGCGTGATGGAAATGGAAGCGGCGCGATTTTATGGCAAGGCGGTAAGCCGCATCACCGATGTTTCCACGCGCGAGTTGCTGAATAAGCTGGCCGACGAAGAGAGAAAACATTCCGCTACCGCCGGCGACCTGGAAGAAAAGCATCTGACGCAGGACGCGCGCGCGCAGGAAGACGAATCGCACCGCAAACTGTTTTTGCTGCAGGTGGTGCAGCCGGGCTTGGCGGGATTGATGGACGGCTCGGTCTCCACGCTGGCGCCGCTGTTCGCGGCGGCGTTTGCGACGCACAAAAGCTGGGACGCGTTTCTGGTGGGGCTGGCGGCGTCCATCGGCGCGGGCATCTCCATGGGCTTTGCGGAATCGCTTTCCGATGATGGATCGCTGACCGGGCGCGGCTCGCCGTGGATTCGCGGCGTGACCATCGGCTTGATGACCACTGCCGGCGGCATCGGCCACACACTTCCCTTTTTGATCAACAACTTCCACATCGCCATGACCATCGCGGTGGTCGTGGTGGCCATTGAGTTGGCGGCCATCGCATACATCCGCCACCGGTATATGGATACGCCGTTTTTGCAGGCGGCGTTTCAGGTGATTGTGGGTGGCGTGCTGGTTTTTCTGACCGGCTATCTGATTGGTAGTTCCTAGGACGTCGAGCAGGGTGTCCCAGGCACCCTCACTTGGCGGAGTCGTGGTGGTCGTAGCTGATAACCCTCGTAATTTTCCAGGCGCCGTTTTTGTATTGCCACAGGTGGATGAACTGGGCTTCGCCGACGGTTTCTGTAGCTTCCTGGCCCGGGTGGTGAAAACGATGGACGCCGATCTCGAGGGCGCCGTAGCCCTTCATGGGGTAGACCTGCAACGTGCCGGGAACGAGCGCGCGCGTCACTTTGCCGCAGATATTTTTCTTGATCGCGTCAGTTAAGGCTTCCCTGCCGAGCGTCACACCGCCCTTGTCATGATAAAACTCCACGTCTTCGGCGATGAATGACGCGAACTTTTCCAGATCGCACTGGTTGTAGGCGGCGAACAGGGCGGCATCGAGCGTGGTGACTGTCGTTTCAAGTTCGGTCTGCGATTTAATGTTTTCCAAGGCGGGCACCGTCTGGGCGCAGACCTGGACGCCGCACAAAACAAATATCGCGAGCACGAAGAGCATTCTTGCAGAAGTGAAAAGCTTCGTCATGCGGCTCCCTTTTCGAGTGGCTTCGGACACAGGGAGATACGCGGCGGAGCGACACAAAGTTCCGACTATGTCGTCTTGGCAGATTACGTTCGATTTTGCATAATGTGGGCTCGCGAGTTCCCACACATCATCGGAGGTCATTCCATGGCGACGATTACCACCAAAGACGGTACGGAGATTTATTACAAGGATTGGGGCAGCGGCCCAGCGCTTTTCTTTCATCACGGCTGGCCGCTTTCGGCGGACGACTGGGACGGGCAGATGATGTTTTTTCTCGAGCGGGGATTCCGGGTGATCGCTCATGATCGCCGCGGACATGGACGCTCCACGCACACGATTACCGGCAACGAGATGGACACCTACGCCGCGGACGTAAAAGAGTTGGTGGAAAAGCTGAACCTGCGCGATGCCATTCACATCGGGCATTCAACCGGTGGCGGAGAAGTTACGCGGTATGTGGCCCGGTACGGCAAAGGAAAGGTCTCGAAAGTAGTGTTGATCAGCGCTGTTCCGCCAATCATGGTGAAGTCGGAGAAGAATCCCGGAGGAACGCCGATCGAGGTTTTCGACCAGATTCGCCAGGGCACCGGCTACAATCGCGCGCAATTTTACCAGGACCTGACGCTTCCGTTTTATGGCTACAACCGGCCGGGTGCGGTGATTTCTCAGGGTGTCCGTGACAACTGGTGGCGGCAGGCTATGATGGGCGGAGTCAAGGCCCAGTACGACTGCGTCAAGGCATTCTCGGAAACCGACTTTACCGAAGATCTGAAGATGATCGACGCGCCCACGCTGGTGATGCATGGAGAGGACGACCAGATCGTGCCTTTCGCGGATGCCGGCCCGCTTTCCGCCAAGCTGCTTAAGAATGCCACAACGAAATTTTATCCCGGCTTCCCACACGGAATGCCCACGACCAAAGCGGATCAGATCAACGCCGACCTGCTGGCCTTCGTGAAAGACCAGCGAATAGGCGCGGGCGCATAAGAAACCGTTTAGGTAAGCAGGCGGGACGACGTTCCCTTAGATAACAGCGTTTACTAGCGTAGAGACGACGAAAACTGTCGAAATGTTTTGTGATGAGGTGACGCTTTGCGCGGCTGCATGAGGCTTGTGGCGTCACTGCTTTTCCTGCTTGCAGGGCCGTGTTTCTCGGCTCCCCAGTCAAAATCAACAGTCCAAACATCCGACATAGGCGGGCATCACCACATCATCTCGACAAAGAATGCTGAGGCGCAGCGTTTCTTCGATCGGGGACTCACGCTGTTTTTTGGCTTCAATCACGAAGAAGCCGTGCGAGCGTTCCAGCGAGCGGCGGAGCTGGATCCGCAATCGGCCATGTCCTATTGGGGCATCGCGCTGGCGTTGGGCCCATGCATAAACCTGGATGTGGATCCTGCGCACGAGAAGGCGGCTTATGAAGCCGTCCGCAAGGCGATGTCGCTTTCGCAGGGCGCGACGGAAAGCGAGCGCGCTTACATTGAAGCGTTAAGCAAACGTTACTCGATGGAACCCGACGCCGATTTGAGAAAGCTCGACGCGAGTTACGCTCACGCGATGCGCGAGTTGTCCAATCGCTACCCGGAGGATCTTGACGCCGCCACGCTCTATGCGGAGAGCCTGATGGATCTGCGGCCCTGGAAACTTTGGAGTCTCGACGGGCATCCCGCTCCGGACACCGAGGAGATCGTTGCGGTGCTGGAATCGGTGCTGCGGCGCGATGCGAATCATATCGGGGCGAATCACTATTACATCCATACATTGGAGGCTTCGCCACACCCCGAGCGAGCCCTCCCTAGCGCCAAGCGTTTAGAAACGCTGGCGCCCGCGGCGGGGCACCTGGTTCATATGCCCGCGCATATTTACATGCGCGACGGCGAGTACACGGCGGCGGCGCGCAGCAATGCGATTGCGGCCGAAGTTGACCGCGTCTATCTGAGAGACAGCGGCACGACGGGCGGCATGTACGACATGATGTACTTCGCCCACAACCTGCAATTCCTTTCCGCTGCGCATAGCATGGAGGGACGCTTTGCGGACGCGAAGCAGGCTGCCGATGAGTTGGTTGCGCACGTCACTCCGATGCTGCGCGACATGCCTGCGGCTGAAGGGTATCTGTCGACATCAACTTTTGTGTTGGTGCGATTTCAGCGCTGGGACGAGGTGCTGAAGCTACCGCCGCCGGACCCAAGTCTGGCCATGACTACCGCGTTCTGGCAATTCGCGCGCGGATCGGCCGCCGCGGCAACCGGACAGGTCGCCATGGCGGAAGCGCAGCGGAGAAACCTGGAAGCAGCGCGGAAAGCAATGCCCGCCGACACGGAATACGGTTTTTATTTCAACAAGGCTCGGGCCTTTCTGGATCTGACGGCAAACTTGCTCGACGCGCGAATTGCGACGGCGCGCGGCGACCGCAAACGCGCCATCGAATGTTGGAAAAATGCGGTGGAGATCCAGGACCGGCTCTATTATGGCGAGCCGCCGGAATGGTTTTATCCGGTGCGGGAATCGCTCGGCGGCGCACTGCTGGCGAATGGCCAAGCGGATCAGGCCGAGGCGGTTTTTCGCGCCGACCTGGAACAATACCCGCGAAATCCTCGGTCGCTGTTTGGGCTTTGGAAAAGTTTAGAGATTCAAAAGAAGACGGCGGATGAGGAATGGGTTCGACGGGAATTTGAGAGCGCGTGGAAGAACGCGGATGTGACGCTCGAGGTCGGTGATTTGTAGGCTGACGGACCCGATCAAGTCAAGAAACCCAGGTACAAAACCGGCACCCCAGGGGCACCCGTTGCCCGTTCACACTTCGCGCCCCAACTGAAAAACACGATCGCTTGCGCACGCTGCTAATCGCTTTGGGCGGGCGCGGGAGTTGGCACGCGTGCGCCGTGGCGCAGGTCGTGGATCCAGGTTTGCAGGCGGTCCATGTAGATGTAAACCACTGGAGTGGTGAAGAGCGTGAGCAGTTGGCTGAGGATCAGTCCGCCTACGATGGTGATGCCGAGTGGCTGGCGCAGCTCCGAGCCGACTCCTTTCCCGAGCGCGAGCGGGAGCGCGCCGAGGAGGGCGGCCATGGTGGTCATCAAAATGGGACGGAAGCGCAGCAGACAGGCTTCGTAGATCGCTTCCACTGGGGACTTGTGGCCTTCTCTTTCGACCTGCACGGCGAAATCGATCATCAAAATGGCATTTTTCTTGACGATGCCGATCAGCAGAATAATTCCTATGAGCGCGATGATGTTCAGGTCCGACTTGATGAAGCGAATGGCCAGCAGCGCGCCGATGCCCGCGGAGGGAATGGTGGAAAGAATAGTAATGGGATGAATGTAGCTCTCATAAAGTATGCCGAGCACGATGTACACGGCGGCGAGCGCGGTGAGAATTAGAATCGGCTCGCTGGACAGTGAATCCTGGAAAGCCTGCGCGGTGCCTTGAAAGGTGGTGTGTACGGTGGAGGGAATGCCCAACTGGCGTTGCGCGGCCTGGATGTGCTCGACCGCGGGACCGAGGGACGCGCCGGGCGCGAGATTGAACGACAAAGTGATGGCGGGAAACACGCCCTGGTGATTGACGGACAGCGCGGTGTTGGACGGCTCGTAGTGCGCAAAGGCGCTGAGCGGGATTAATTTTCCGGTCTTGGACGGCACATAAATCAGGGAAAGCGCTTCCGGCCCCTTCTGCAATTCCGGCGCCACTTCCATGACCACGTGGTATTGATTCAATCCTTCATAAATATTGGAGACCTGGCGTTGGCCGAAGGCGTCGCCCAGAGTGTTGTCGATATCCAGAACATTTACGCCCATGCGCGAAGCGGTGTCGCGGTCGATGACCAGCGAGGCTTCCAGCCCGCGCATGTGCTGGTCGGTATTGATATCGCGCAACTCGGGAATCTTGGCCATGCGATCCATGAGGATGGGGGCCCAGTGGTTAAGGTCATTTAAGTTGTCGGCCTGCAAAGTGTATTGATATTGCGCTCCGCCAAAACGGCCGCCGATGCTGAGGTCCTGCACGGATTGCAGGTACAGCGCCGCGCCCGGGATCTTGGCGGTTTTTCTGCGGATGCGCCCGATGACCTGATCGGCGCTCAATTTCCGTTCGCCAAGCGGCTTCAATTGCGCGAACATGCGCGCGGTGCTGCCGCCGCTGCCGCCTCCGGTGAAGGAGGTGACCGTGTCGATGGCCGGATCCTGCAAAACGATATCGGTGAATTCGCGCATTTTTTGCGACATGGCCGCGAAGGAAAGGTCCTGATCGCCCTGGATGAGGCCGCTGACGCGGCCGGTGTCCTGTTGCGGGAAAAATCCTTTGGGAGTGATCGCGAAGAGATACACGTTGAGGCACACGGTGCCGATGGTCAACAGCAGGATGAGGAACTGGTGGCGCAGCACCCACTGCAAGGAAACGTCGTAGGTCCTCAGAAGACGGTTGAAAGCGTTTTCGGAAAAACGGTACAGGCGGTTGTGGCGGCCGGTGTCGGGTTTCAGAAAACGCGCGCACATCATCGGCGTGGTGGTGAGCGAAATGAAGAGAGAAACGGCGATGGCTACGCTCAACACCACTGCAAATTCGCGGAAAAGGCGACCGACGATTCCGGTCATCAACAAAATCGGAATGAAAACAGCTACGAGCGAGGTGCTCATGGAAATTACGGTGAAGCCGATTTCGCTCGCGCCTTGCATGGCGGCTTCGTAGGGCTTCATGCCCGCCTCGATGTGGCGGGCGATGTTTTCGATCACCACGATGGCGTCGTCGACGACGAAGCCGGTGCAGATGGTGAGGGCCATTAACGACAAATTGTCGAGGCTGTAATGGCAGAGATACATCACGCCGAAGGTGCCAATCAGCGAAAGGGGCACGGCCACGCTGGGAATCAAGGTGGCCCAGCCGTTGCGCAAGAACGCGAAGACTACAAAAATCACCAGGATGATGGAGATGACCAGGGCGATCTCCACGTCGTGCACCGAGGAACGAATGGTGATGGTGCGGTCGATGATGACGTTCAAATGCATCGACGGATTGATGGAGGCGCGGAGCAGCGGCAGAACCGCGGTGATGCGATCGACGGTGTCGATCATGTTGGCGCCGGACTGGCGGAAAATGGCGAGAATGACCGAGGGCTTGCCGCCGGAAAGTCCCAGGTTGCGGGTGTCCTCGACGGAATCGAGTACCTGCGCAACGTCCTGTAAACGCAGGACGGCGCCGGAATGCCCGGCGATGACCAGCGGCTGGTATTCGTAGGCTTTGAAAATCTGATCGGTGTCGGCGATGGTCCAGTTTTTTGCATTGTCGGCGACCGAACCTTTGGCGAGGTTGGAGTTGGCCGACTGCAAAGCCTTGCGCACCGTTTCGAGGCTCACGCCATAGCTGTTCAGTTGCGTCGGATTTACTTCCACGCGGACGGCCGGGCGCGAGCTGCCCCAGGCGAAAACCTGGCCGACGCCTTCTATTTGCGCGAGTTTCTGGGCCAGGATGGAATCGGCGGCATCGTAAATCTGCGCGGGCGAAACGTTGTCGGAAGTTAGCGCGAGAAGAAGAATCGGCGCGTCGGCGGGATTTACTTTGCGATAGGTGGGCTGGCCTGGCAGATCGGCGGGCAACTGGCTGCGCGCGGCGTTGATAGCGGCCTGCACGTCGCGCGCGGCGGCGTTGATGTCGCGGCTCAGATCGAATTGCAGAGTGATGCCGGTGCTGCCCAGGCCGCTGGAAGAAGTCATCTGGGTGACGCCGGCGATGCGGCCGAACTGGCGCTCCAGAGGAGTGGCCACAGCAGAGGCCATGGTTTCGGGACTGGCGCCGGGCAAGCCGGCTCCCACGGAAATGGTCGGGAAATCAACTTGCGGGAGTGGCGCTACCGGCAAAAATTTGAAGGCCACCACGCCTGAAAGAAAAATCGCGAAGGTGATCAGCGAGGTGGCCACCGGACGGCGGATGAATGGAGCGGAGAAATTGGAAGAGAAGTTCATCCGCTAGTCTCCGGGCACCGGGCTGGGAGCTTCTTCAGTGGGATTGCCGATGTGAAATTCGAAGCGATGCGCCAGCCAGTCAAAGGCCAAGTAGACCACCGGGGTGGTGTACAGCGTGAGCAACTGACTGAGGATCAAGCCGCCCACGATGGTGATCCCCAAAGGACGCCGAAGCTCAGCGCCGACTCCCGTGCCGAGTGCCAGTGGCAAGCCCGCGAGGAGTGCGGCCATGGTGGTCATCATGATGGGGCGGAAGCGCAGCAGACACGCTTCATAAATGGCTTCCAGCGGCGGCTTCCCTTCCCTGCGTTCGGCGTCCAGCGCGAAGTCAATCATCATGATGGCGTTTTTCTTGACGATGCCGATTAGCAGGATGATGCCGATGAGCGCGATGACGCTGAACTCCGTGCGGCACAACAGCAGCGCGAGGATGGCGCCGACGCCCGCGGACGGCAGCGTGGACAAAATGGTGATGGGATGAATGTAGCTTTCGTACAAGACCCCGAGGACGATATACACGGTGACCAGCGCGGCAAGAATCAAAATAGGCTCGTTGGAAAGCGAATTTTGAAACGCCGCAGCGGTGCCCTGGAACAAACCCTGGATGCTGGCGGGCATGTTCAGGTCCTGCTTGACCTTGTTGATCGCATTGACGGCGTCGCCGAGAGCGGCCTTGGGCGCAAGATTAAATGAGAGCGTGACCACCGGAAATTGTCCCTGGTGATTGGTGGTGAGCGGGGTGCTGCCCGGCTCCATGCGGGTGAAGGCGCTGAGAGGAACCTGCTGGCCGGAAGACGAGTGCACGTAAATATCTTTTAGCGAATCGGGATTCTGCTGAAATTGAGGATCGACTTCCATGACCACGTGGTATTGATTCAGCTGGGTGAAAATGGTGGAGACCTGGCGCTGGCCGAAAGCGTCGTAAAGGGTGTTATCGATGTCGGCGGGAAGAACGCCGAGGCGCGAAGCGGTGTCGCGATCGATGGTCAGAGTGGCGAGCAGGCCTTGATTCTGCTGATCGCTGGCTACGTCGCGAATTTCCGGGATGGATTGTAATTTTTCGATGAAGCGCGGCGTCCAATAAGCCAGCTCCTTGGCGTCCACATCTTCCAGGCTGTATTGAAATTGCGTGCGGCTGACGCGGTCTTCCACGGTCAGGTCCTGCACCGGCTGCATGAAGAGCGAAATGCCGTCGACCTTCGCGAGCGCGGGTTGCAGGCGGCGGATGACGTCGCTGGCGCTCATTTCGCGTTGCGCCAGCGGCTTCAGATTGATCTGAATGCGTCCGCTGTTGAGCGTGGTGTTGGTGCCGTCGATGCCTATGAAGGAAGACAAACTCTCGACGGCGGGATCGCGCAGAATCACGTCGGCGAGCGCCTGCTGGCGGCGCGCCATCGCGGGGAAGGAAACGTCCTGCGGGCCCTCGGAAACTCCCAGGATGACGCCGGTATCCTGCACCGGGAAAAAGCCCTTGGGAATATAGATGTACAGCAGGATGGTGGCGACCAGGGTGCCGATGGTGACCAGCAAAGTAATTTTGCGATATTGCAGCACGACTCTCAGCGTGCGGCCGTACGCTGCGATGACGGCGTTGAAGGCGTCTTCCGATTTGCGGTAGAACCAGCCCTCCTCTTCCCTTGGGCGGTGGCGCAATAGTTTGGCGCACATCATGGGCGTCAACGTCAGCGAGACGAACGCAGACACCAGAATGGTGACTGCCAGGGTGATGGCAAATTCGCGGAAGAGGCGGCCCACAATGTCGCCCATAAAGAGCAGCGGGATCAACACGGCGATCAGAGAAACCGTGAGGGACAAAATGGTGAAGCCGATTTGCTCCGCGCCTTTCAGCGCGGCTTGTAGCGGTGATTCGCCTTCTTCGATATAGCGGCTGATGTTTTCGATCATCACGATGGCGTCATCAACCACGAAGCCGGTGCTGATGGTTAAAGCCATGAGCGAAAGGTTATTCAGGCTGTAGCCTAGGAGGTACATCACGCCGAAAGTTCCGACGATGGAGAGCGGCACCGCGAAGCTGGGAATGATGGTGGCGCGCACACTGCGCAGAAAAACGAAAATGACCATGACAACCAGGCCGATCGTCAACATCAGTTCGAATTGCACATCGGCGACCGAAGCGCGAATGGTGGTGGTGCGATCGGTGAGGATGTTGACCTTGATGGCCGCCGGCAGAGAGGACTGCAATTGCGGCAAAAGTTTTTTGATGCGGTCCACCACGGCGATGATGTTCGCGCCGGGCTGGCGTTGGATGTTGAGGATGACCGCAGGAGTTTTGTTGGCCCACGCGGCCTGGCGGACGTTTTCCGCGCCGTCGATGACCGACGCGACATCCGTGAGGCGAACGGCCGCACCGTTGCGGTAAGCGATGATGATTGGGCGATAGCTATCACTGGAAACCAGCTGGTCATTCGCGCCGATGGTATAGGCCTGGTGCGTGCCGTCGAAGGTGCCTTTGGCCTGGTCGACGTTGGCCTGGCTCAGTGCGGTGCGCAAATCTTCCAGGCTGAGGCCGTAAGACGCGAGTGCGGTGGGGTTGGCTTGCACGCGGACCGCGGGACGCTGTCCGCCGCTGATGCTGACCAGCCCAACTCCGGTAAGCTGAGAAATTTTTTGCGCCAGCGTGGTGTCGGTGAGGTCTTCGACTTTAGAGAGCGGCAACGAATCGGACGTCAACGCGAGCGTAAGGATTGGCGCGTCAGCAGGATTGATCTTGCTGTAAATCGGTGGATTCGGCAGGCTCTGTGGCAGCAGGTTTGATGCACCGTTGATGGAGGCTTGCACTTCCTGCTCGGCGATGTCGATGTTCAAGTCCAGTCCGAATTGCAATGTGATGATCGAGCTACCGAAAGAGCTCGTGGAGGTCATCTGGTTGAGGCCGGGTATTTCGCCGAACTGGCGCTCCAATGGAGCGGTGACCGACGAGGCCATCACATCGGGACTGGCGCCGGGATAAAACGTCTGCACCTGGATGGTCGGGTAATCGACCTGCGGAAGAGCGGAGACCGGAAGTTGGCGATAGGCGACGAAGCCCACCAGCAGAATGGCGACCATGAGGAGCGTGGTGGCCACCGGCCGTAAAATAAACGGCCGCGAAAGATTCATCGCGACTTTCCTTTTGAGGCGCCCTTTGCCGGCGTGCCTTGCTGCTGAGCGGACGAAGAGGGAGTGTTGCCGTTATCAACTGCATTGCCTGCGGCGGCGCCGCGCGCCTTGTTGTCTCCGCTGTTGGGAGTGACCTTGCTGCCGTCCTGCAACTTGTCTTGCCCGTCGATGACTACCACCTCGCCGGGGTTCAATCCCGCAGTCAAGCCAGCGCTGGTGTCAGTGGTCT
>JBBRZT010000071.1:0-13969 GCA_038236395.1 Candidatus Acidiferrales bacterium | reverse complement strand
CCGGAGCAATGTAGCTGAATATTCCTTCTTGCTGGTTATCGTCGCCGCGCATGCACTCGTCTCCTTGGCCTTCCTTCCCTCAGACGAGTTTCCTTAAATTAAAGTTGCAGCGGATCGGTATTTTTCAACAAGCTGCTAGATCTCGAGTGTGTGCTATATCATTTCGTATCTGTTCCAACTCCTTTAGTTTCACTAGCACCGATTCCCGGTCACGGAAGACCTTCTGAAAGACTTCCTTCCAGTTGTCCTGTCTCCCAACTATTGCAGAATAGTCAGCAAAATCTATATAGTAAACTAGGGAAACTTGGTCAACTAGCCATGGCCACAACCTGTCCCTCTTCTCCTTTCGTTGTTCAGCGTTTACACGAACACCCTCGGGTACTCGTTGTTTCCACCAGGTTGGCGTTATCGCAGCCAATTGCTGAGAAATTAACTCCCGCAATCTCGCCTCTAATAACTTGAGCAATTTGTAAGGTTCTTCGCTTTCTAGCTTTCCACGTCGGTTCTTCAAATAATCTTTAGCAAACCCTTCCACGTCCTTTGCGATCACTTCGATGAATCGAC
Source organism: Candidatus Acidiferrales bacterium (assembly GCA_038236395.1). Taxonomy (GTDB): domain Bacteria; phylum Acidobacteriota; class Terriglobia; order Acidiferrales; family UBA7541; genus Acidiferrum. The sequence continues at coordinate 13,405 of JBBRZT010000071.1, read as the reverse complement.
CGGCCTCTTGGTCTCGAGAGCCTTCGCTGCTGGTGCCGCTCCGTATTGAACGGATCTGGAGAACTTTATGTCGCAAATAAGGTAGCAAGGATTTCCAAAACACCTGACGCAGTTCGGTTCGGTTAAGCTTTCCACCAACTTGCCTTAGAATCTGAACGAGTACTCGGCACATTACGTTTACGCCATTATTCGTAAGGAAAAAACCATCTGTGCATTCGTTCAAACCTTCCTGATTTGCGTATTTGCAAATTGCAGAAAAATACATATTCAACGTCTTAGCTGTCTTAGTTATGACCTTAGATCTTTTTGAATCCGAACTGATCTCCTCATCGGGAAGCAATTCGTATCCTTGCCTTGTGCCTCGGACGAACTGGTCGCTAATGGTCTGACAGAAATTCGCGTGAAAAACTTGGTAATGTTTACGCGGATGCTTACTTTCTCCGGGCACAAATATTTGGTTCGAAAAAATTGAGGTTGGCTTTGAAGCTAGCGTTTTTACCACCGTTGAAATAATCCCTTCAGGTGAGCGAGGCTGCAGCGTGCCTAATAAAGCCCAGATCAGATTGACGTTAACAGGTTTTTGATTGCGGTTGATTTCGATGAACGTCTTGGCCTCTTCAGCTTTGCTCTTGGCCTTGATTGCAATTACTGGAAGCAGTTCTCCAAGTAATGAACGATCCGCTCTCGCGTAGCCATAGAGACGATGTTGGCCATCAATGACCCACGCACTCGCAAAGGTTCTGGGAATGCGCAACACCCCGATGTGCGGCTTAAAAGGCGCAACATTGGCCCACTGCGGTCGCTTACGGACAAACCGTGAACGTTTGTCTAAACCAATCAGGATACTGTTTTTGAATGAATTACCATCCTCTAGAAATCTCGCTATCGATGTAAGTCGTCCCTTGTCGAGAAATCGTTGATATGCTTTCTTTTGTCCGCTTTCCACTCTCAGTACGTATGCCAAATCAAGCAGTATTTTCGCTGGAGCGAAGAATGCATAAGAAGCTTCCCGCCCAGTATCGGTAGCCATGGCTGGGAAACCAAAATAAGCTCCTGTGCCTCCGGGGATTCTGGGAACTGCTCCGCCCAGCTCTCTTAGAATATAATAGCGAACTCTTTCTCCGATCATCAGATACAAGGCTCTGAGTGATTCGAAATAGGATGCAGCCCAAACGTAAATTCCCTTGCTGTGTGCGAATTTCAAATCACTTTCATTCGGGGTTATTCCGCGCAAGACCACCACGAATCGTGTGCGTTGATATTTGGATCCGTATCTCTTCCTAATTGCCAGTGATATACCCCTTTTTTTCACCCACAGTTCCCGCAAAGCCTTACGTAGAGAGCGATTTCCCAATTCCTTTTTGCTTTTGCATTCAAATATTAGGAAGGTGCCAATCAAGCCTCCCATCACGTCCACTTGATTCCCGGCAACCCTGCAGGCTGGACCTCCGTCGACGCCTTCGAGTTTCAAACCATGTTCAATGAACAGCAGGAGCTCTTCCTCCAGAAACTCCCACGATTGTTTCGTTTTGGTTAAAACGGACTTCCCATACTTTTTCTTGGGCGCTAGTGAAAACCCTGCTTGCAAATACTTCTCGGCTTCTTTTTCCGGGACGACAGCCTTCCACTCTTTTTTCGGCTTAGGGATGGTGAAGCGGACTGGCATGATCTCTCTTTCTCAACGGGGTTCTCTTCAGGCGGCAATCATCGATTCCGATCCATTCCGTTATATCACCGCCGCGATGGAAACATACCAACTTTGCATCCTTAATGAGGCAGTACATCGATAGATGCCCATTTCAAAGGAGTCTTCATCTCTTGGTGGACGCCCAGCATTTAATATCAAGCCAACCCTCCACGCACGGCGGAAAACATCGGACGAATTGAACACAGATTCCTCACCCGCCCGGCGGGCTAGCCGCCACCTCGTAAAACGCAACTTCGAAAACCCCATGGGCAACTGCGGTGCGTGGGGCAACCGGCTATCCGCGGCTACTGAGGTGCGTCTAACGGGGCATCAACGTCTGGGGGCCGGCTATGTGGGATGTTGTCCAGGATTTGCGCTATGCGTTTCGTCAATTTCGGCGGGCGCCGGGGTTTGTGCTTACGGCGGTGCTCTCGCTTGCTTTGGGGATTGGGGCTACCACTGCGATTTTTAGCGTGGTGTATGGAGTGCTGCTCGATCCTTACCCTTATTGGGATGCGGACCGGATGGTGCATGTGGAATTGCGGGATAAATCCGGGCGTGGGCCGCTCTTGTTTACCAGCGGCAGCGGATACCAGCAGATTCGGCAGGCTTCGTCGGTGGACGATGTGTTTTTGCAGCAGGGTGGGCAGCAGAACCTGACAGGGGACCAGATCCTCGTGTCGGTCAATGTGGGCTTGTATTCAGCCAATCTGTTCGAATACATGGGAGTGCCTCCGCTGCTGGGGCGGGAGTTTTCGACTGCGGACGCGCCGAATGGCAACGCTGCTGCTGTGGCGGTAATCAGCTACCTGTTTTGGCAAAAGCAATATGGCGGGCATCGGGATGTGGTGGGAAAAAGCATTGAGCTGGATCACAAGATCTACACCGTGATCGGCGTTGTGCCGCCGCGATTCACTTGGGGAGACTCCGACGTATATTTGCCGGCAACGCCCACCGCCGATCCCCATGATTATTGGATGGCGTTTGTAAAGCTGAAGCCTGGGGTGAAATTTCCAGCTGCGCAGGGCGAGTTTCAGGTTATTGCGGATCAATTCGCGAAGAACGATAAGACTTATCCGCAGGACCGGCGAGCGACCATCGTGACGCTGAATGAGGAAGTGCTGGGGAAATTCGCCGGGACGCTGGTGTTGCTGTTTGGCGGCGTGCTCACGTTGCTGATTATTGGCTGCGCGAATGTTTCTATTTTGTTGCTGGCGCGCGGGACCGCCCGGCAGCATGAGTTTTCCGTTCGCGTGGCGGTCGGCGCGGGACGCAACCGGCTCATTCGGCAGCTGCTCACGGAGTCGGTGGTGCTCTCCGCGACGGGGGCGGCGCTTGGCGTAGTCGCAGCCTATAAAGGCGTCGGCTGGATTGTCGCCGCGCTGCCCATTTTTTCTTTCCCTCACGAAGCGGCCATTCATGTGAACGGCATGGTGCTGGCGTTCAGCGCCGCGATAGCGCTGCTTACCGGCATACTTTTCGGGCTGTCACCGGCGTGGCAACTGTCCAAGCCAGAGGTGAGCCGTCTGATCCAGGCCACCAGCACGAAGCACACTGGGAGCGCCAGCAGCCGGAGGACACACCGGTTTCTGATCGCTGGGCAGGTGGCACTAACATTGCTCCTTATCGCCTCGGCTGGGGCGGCGCTGAAAGCGTTTTCCGCGCGCCTGCACACTCCTCTGGGATTCGATCCCAATCGCGTGCTGTCACTGAATGTGGGTTTCCCGAAGGGCGCCAATCCCACGTGGGAGGGGCGGCTGAATGCACAGGAAGCGGTGCGCAAGGCCATTGCCGAGGTTCCTGGCGTGGATGACGCCAGCATCTCGACCACCTGGTTTCCTGGGTTTGGCGGCTTTAGCGGAAAAGTGGAGGTGCAGAGCAAGCCTTTGCTGACTGATGCGCAGGCGATGCTTTGCGCGGTGAGCTCTCATGAAATTTCAACACTGCACATTCCATTGCTTGCGGGGCAATTCTTCGATGACAGCGAAACGATGCGAGCCGCGCACCTGGCGGTGGTGAATCAATCTTTCGTGAAGCAATACCTGCCTGACCGCGATCCCATCGGGCAGGGTATACGCAGCCCGATGCTAAAAATCGATCGGCCGTCTCTGCTGATCGCTGCCGCGCCTGAAGATTGGTTTCAAATCATTGGAGTGGTGGCCGACGCTCGAAACGATGGGCTGAACCGCCCCATCAAGCCGGCCGTTTTTCTTCCGCACAGCTTTGTGATGGCCAGCGATGAGTCGCTGCTGGTGAAAACCACGCCGAATCCTGACGTGCTCTTGCGGTCCATCAAGGAACGATTGCGGCAGCTGAATCCCGAACTCGTGGCGGGAGAAAATCATACGTTGTTGTGGTGGCTGGACACTCAGGGTTGGGGAGAGGATCGCTTTATCGCGACGCTGTTTTCGCTTTTTGCAGTTTTCGCGTTGGCGCTGGCGGCGACTGGTTTATACAGCGTGGTTTCATTTGCGGTTTCTCAGCGGACTCAGGAAGTGGGGATTCGCATGGCGTTGGGCGCGCCGCGGACGAGTATCGTCCGTTTGGTGCTGGCGTCGACGGGAATCACGCTGGCGATTGGAGTGGCTATCGGCGTTACGCTCAGCGTGGCGTTGAATCGAGTGTTGTCGGCGTGGTCGGGAGGCAATTCGCGTGATCCGCTCACGCTGATCGCTTCGGTGCTTGTTCTTGCGCTCGTCGCTTTGGCTGCTTGTCTGGTGCCCGCCTGGCGGGCTGCCACCATTGACCCGATGCGTGCGTTGCGCACGGAATAGTTGACGGCGGCCGACCAATAAAGTCAGAAGAAAGACCCACCCTCAAAAATCCGAGGGTGGGGCACCCACGAGCAAAAGAAGAGTCCACCCCGCAAAGCAGCACAACTCAAAAGGTGAGAAAATAATCTTACGCTGCTGAACGTCGGGCGCAGCGAAGGAAGGCTTGACCCATGCCACAAGGCCACGGGAGCCACAGGGTAATTATTCTTGGGGGCGGGTTTGGCGGATTGAGCGCGGTACAGAAGCTGAAGCGCGCGCCTGTAGAGGTGATTCTTTTTGACCGGCGTAATTTTCATTTGTTTCAGCCGTTGATGTACCAGGTGGCGACCGGGTCTCTTTCGCCGGGAGAAATTGCCGCGCCGTTGCGGGGCGTCTTGAGCGGGCAGAAAAATACGCAGGTCTTGCTGGGAGAGGTCACCGACATAGATCCGGTGGCGAAAAAAGTGATTCTTCTGGACGGGGCTTCGTACGAGTACGACTCGCTGATCGTGGCTACTGGGTCGCAAACTTCTTACTACGGCAATGACGGTTGGCGCGAGTGGGCGCCAAGCCTGAAGACTGTTGAGGAAGCTACTGCCATTCGGCACAAGATTCTCTATGCGTTTGAACGGGCCGAGCGGGCGGCCAGCCGCGAGGAAGTGCGCGCGTGGCTGACGTTTGTCATCGTGGGCGCCGGCGCTACTGGACTGGAACTGGCCGGGGCGCTCGCAGAAATCGCCAACGAAACGCTGAAACACGATTTCCGACATATTAATCCGCAGGAAGCTCGCATCCTTCTTATGGAGGGCGGGCCGCGCGTGCTGGGCTCGTTTCCGGAGGACCTTTCCGCCAAGGCCGAAAAGGCGGTGTCGAAACTGGGCGTCGAAGTGATGAAGGGCGTGATGGTGACCAACATCGACGGCCAGGGCGTGAGTTTTCGGCGCGGAGAAATTACGGAGAGACTGTCTGCGCACACCGTGCTGTGGGCCGGCGGAGTGATGACCACGCCGTTCGGAAAAAAACTTGCGGAGCGTACCAAGGCGGAGACGGACAAGAGCGGGCGTATTCATGTGAATGGCGACCTGACCGTTCCGGGTTATCCGGACATTTTTATCGTCGGCGATCTGGCCAACGCCACGGACAAGAATGGCAAGCCGATGCCGGGGGTGGCGCAAGTGGCCATCCAGGGTGGAGCGTTTGCGGCGAAAACGATTCGCGCGCGGATCGCCGGAAAGAACGATCAGGCGGTATTCCACTACTTCAACAAGGGCGATATGGCGGTCATTGGCCGGGCTTCGGCGGTCGCCAACATTTTTGGATTTCACCTCTCCGGACTGTTCGCCTGGCTGACGTGGCTGTTTGTTCATCTCATATACATCGTGGAGTTTCAGAACCGCGTGATGGTTTTTATCCAGTGGGGCTTTGAATATCTGACCTTCAGCCGTGGCGCGCGATTGATCACCGGCACCGCCGCGACGGATTCGATCAAGCGGCCTGGTGCGTTTGGCAGCACGGGCGACGGCGGCTAAGCGCCGGGCCCGAAGCACGCAACCGGCAGCCGGCCTTCACCGGTCGGCAGTTCGTTCAATACCCGCGTGTTTGGCGGCCGTTTGCATTGAATCGTCCTTACCGTTTAAACGCCAGCCTTCAGCTTAAACCTGCCCTGTTGACCTGGACTGCCCCTGTGGGCAACTGATTCATATTTTTCCGCGCAAAATTCCACTGCCCTCATTCCGTTCCTGCGACCAGTAGTTGCGAACCAGCCCGACCCCCATTCTTGGCCTGCATCGGATACCCCCCTTCCGTATCTTTCCGAGCTCAGTAGAAAGGCCGGCTTCCAAAGGAAGACCGGTTCGAAGCACGGGATGGGGACTTTACAGTGCAAATCACAAAAAAGACTTTAACCGCTTCACTCTTGACCATGTTCTTGCTCGCCGCAGTCTCGCCTGCGCGCAACCGGCACCAGATCAATACCTGTGTACTGTCTGCCGGAAGCTGGATGAACGTTCCGGTAGAGCAACAGACGGGCAGCTTTCGCGTCACCTACACTGCCAGCGCTTCGGCGACGAACGTGGATGGCGTCACCGGGTTGTCTTTCGGCCCGGCCAACGATTTCAGCAATCTCGCCGCAGTGATCCGCTTTAACTCCAGCAGAGCCATCGACGCGATGAACGGCAGCACCTACACCGCGGCGTCGACGATTCCGTACTCCAGCCACGTCTCCTACCAGTTCATCATGGACGTGCATTTCTCTTCGCATACCTACAACGCCTACGTGATGGTCGGCACGGTGCAAAAAACCATTGGGATCAACCTGGCATTCCGCACCGCGCAGAGCGGCGTGGTGGTGCTGAATAATGTGGCGACGATGACGGCGCCGGGGACGACCAGCGTGTGCAACATCGCTGTGACTGCCGTTGCGACTCCGCTGGCCATCACCACGCAGCCGACCAACCGCTCGGTTACCGCCGGGCAGACCGCCAGCTTTTCGATCGCCACCACGGGAACCGCGCCGATAACCTACCAATGGATGAAGAACGGCGCAGCGATCAGCGGCGCGAACTCTTCGAACTACTCGACACCGGTAACTACGCTTACGGACAACGGCGCAGGATTTACCGCCAGGGTTTCCAACAGCGCTGGAACGGTCACCAGCAATACCGCGACTCTTACGGTTACGGCACCGGTTGTGGCTCTGTCGATCTCCGCGCAGCCAGTTGGCCGCACGGTAGTGGCTGGGCAGGCTTCCAGCTTCTCCGTGACCGCAGCGGGAACAGCAACGTTGACGTACCAGTGGATGAAGAATGGAGCGGCGATCAGCGGCGCGAACGCGGCAACCTACATCACTCCGGCAACGGCGACTACCGACAACGGATCACAATTTGCCGTGATCGTCGCCAACGGCGCAGGAAGCGTCACCAGCAGCTCAGCGACATTGACAGTAACCGCAGCGGCTGTGGCTCCGTCGATCTCCTCGCAGCCAGTCAGCCGCACGGTAACCGTTGGGCAGACGTCGAGCTTCTCAGTGACCGCCGCGGGAACAGCAACATTGACCTACCAGTGGACGAAGAATGGGGCAGGGGTCAGCGGCGCGAACGCGGCAACCTACGTCACCCCGGCAACGACGACCACCGACAACGCCTCACAATTTGCAGTGACTGTTACCAACGGTTCGGGCAGCGTCACCAGCAGCACGGCGACACTGACAGTAACCGCAGCGGCTGTGGCTCCGTCGATTTCCGCGCAGCCGGTTAGCCGCACGGTAACCGTCGGGCAGACTTCCAGCTTCTCGGTGACCGCAGCGGGAACGGCGACATTGACCTACCAGTGGATGAAGAATGGAGCGGCGATCAGCGGCGCGAACGCAGCTTCCTACGTCACTCCAGCAACAACGAGTACCGATAGCGGCTCACAATTCTCCGTGACCGTAAGCAACACGGCTGGCACCGTGACCAGCAGCGCAGCTTCGCTGACGGTTACCGCCGCCGCGACGCTGTTGCTCAACTCCAGCTCCAGCGCTTTGAACTTCGGCAACGTGAACGTGTCCAGCACCGGGACGCAGAACGTAACGCTGACGAACGCGGGCAATTCCGACGTGACAATTTCGCAAGTACTGGTTGCGGGCGCCGGCTTCAACTCCAGCAACGCCAGCGGGATCATCCTTACACCAGGCCAGACCACTACGTTGACTTCCACGTTCGCGCCGTCAGCGAGCGGATCGGCCAGCGGCAGCATCACCGTGAGCAGCAACGCGACGAACTCCCCGTCGAACATCTCTCTGTCGGGTACGGGCGTCACGGCAGTCACGCACTCCGTACAACTGTCATGGTCGGGCGCGGTTTCCGGAGTCACCGGATTCAACACCTACTCGAGCACGGTTTCGGGTGGACCTTACGTCAAGATGACTTCAACTCCGGCGAGCGTTACGTCCTACACGGATAACAGCGTGCAGACTGGGCGCACTTACTACTACGTGGTAACGGCGATGAATTCGTCGAACCAGGAGAGCGGCTACTCCAGCGAAGTAACGGCAATCGTACCGTAAGAGAAAAGCAGGATCCGTTGCCGGGAGCACGCGAAGATGCGTGTTTCCGGCATTCGGCGTTTCAGGGCTCTGATTTTTTTGCCTCTGTGGCGCGAAACCTACCAATACAACTTAAGCGCAAACTGGAACTGGCGCGCGTCGTAGGCGGAAGTTGGTTGTCCCGCCGAGCACGTGGAGCCGGCGGTGGGGTCGCACAGCTGATTCACAGCGGCGACGTTGGTGCGATTGAAGAGGTTGAAGGCGTCGGCGATGAGCTCCAGGCGAACGCGCTCGCCGAGGGGCACGCGCTTGGAGACGCGCATATCCCACTGGAAGAATCCCGGGGTGGTGTAGCGGTTGCGGCCCAGGATGCCATTGCAACCTGCTGGCGGAGTGATGCCGGCAACTTCGAAGGTGGTGAAATCATTGGTGAGGCATTGATCGGCGGGAGAAAAAGTCGCGCCGGGAATAAACGGCGAGGTGGTGCCCGCCCCGACCGAAGGCCGCGCCTGGGAAGCGCCTAAATCGAGACGCGTATCCGTGCCGGTGATGATGTTGAAGGGTCGGCCGGAAGAAAGTTCGATGATCGGCGCGAGGGTGAAGTCCGCCAGGAAATGCCGCCACAAATTTTCGCCACTGAGGGCCGTGCCAGATTGAAAAACCGCGCTGGTGACCCAGCGATGGCGCTGGTCGTTATCGGAATTGCCGCGCTCGAGGAAGGGGAAGCGGCTGTCCTGGGGCTCGAGAGTGGACTGCAAGTCGGTGGAGTCGTCGATGGAATGCGACCAGGTGTAGCTGGAGAGCAATTCCAGACCATGCGAGAAACGCTTGGTGAGGTTAATCGTCAATGCGTGGTAGTTGGAACTGCCGCTGGATTGCTGGGCGTCGACGCTGTTAAAGGGTACCGGAACGCCAAATCCTGTGGGGTAATGAGCGGCCTGCGCTAAAGCGACCTGCGTGGCATAGCCCAGTATCGGGTCGCCTCCGCCAACCGCGGTTGCAAAGGATGGATTCGGACCCGACGGACGGAAAAAATTAAAAAACGCCGGCGTGCCGACGAATCTTCCGTCAAAAGAGGAGTCGGGACAGCCAAACAAAACGCCCAACGCTTGCGGGGCGAGCGGCTGAACCCCGCAGGTATTCGGACCATTTTGCCCAGGAAAGACTATTGATTCAGGAGCGACCACGGTGACGGGATTCGTAAATGGCAAACCGGCGGCGAGGGCGTTTTGCAGATTGGTGGTGAGCAAGACTGGATCGGTGGAGTTGATGTCCACTGGGCGATTCAGTTTTAGTCCGCGGGTGTACTGGTATCCGACGCTGATTTTCCACGAGCCGGCGATTTCCTTTTCTATGGTGAGGTTTCCTTGCTGCGCGTAGCCGTAGCGGAAGTTTTTCGCTACCGGCAAAGTGAATGGCAGGATGGGCAGCGGAAAGCCGGCGGCCAGATAATTCTGATTGGCAAACAGGGAATCGGGGAGCAGGGCATTGAAGCGCTGTTCATTGGGCAGATAACCCAAGTTGGGCAGGCCCGCGGTGTTCAGAACACCTTGAAAGATCGAAGAGCCATTCAAATTGCTGGTGCTGTCGAGGCCGTTGGCGCACTCCGGAGTAATGAGTCCGCACGCCGAAGGGGTGCCACCGGCTGAGAGCAACTGCACGGAGCGGCCGCCTTCCGCGGTGAAAGAGTTGAATGCCACAGCGAGCAGCGGGTGGTCGTAGAAAATTCCATAACCGGCGCGGACCACCATTTTGCCATTGCCGCGGGGATCCCAGGCGATGCCCAGGCGGGGCGCCCAGTTATTGTTGTCTCGCGGGATGCCTTCGACGACGCCCAAGGCGTTCTCAGCGGCCTGGTTGATGGCGGTGGCCGCGGGCGAAAGCGGAGTAATTTCGACGTCGTAGCGTACACCGTAATTGATCGTAAATTTTCTGTTTACCCGCCAGCTGTCCTGGAAGAAAAAGGCAAAGGGCAAATTGTCAAAGGGGCGATTGGAATCGCCAATGCCCTGGATGTAGGTGGTGGGAATGCCCAAGCCGTAGGATTGCAATCCGGTGGTGGCCGGAAGCGCGATAAATTGGCCGCCGCCAACAGGCACAGCATCAGGGAATCCGAAAGTGGAAGCATCCAGGCCGCCAAAGTTCACGTCGCCGCCAAAATCCAACTGGAAAATCTGAGCCTTTCCGGAACGCAATTGCACGACGTTAACATCGCCACCCATCTTGAAAGTGTGACTGCCATGCAGCAAGGTGACGTGGTCGGTAAACTCGGTGCGGCGCTCGATGCGATCGACGGTGGAGTACGGTTCGCGGCCGAAATATGCGAAGCCGGGAATATTGACGCCGATATCCGAGCCGCCGGGCAGATTCGAAAAACCGAAATGCAGGCCACGCCTCGCATACTGGAAACGGAATTCGTTAAACGCGGTGTCGCTGACGATGGTGTCGTGTTGCGCGACCACGGAGAAATCGCGAGACTGATTTACGCCTGCACGGGTGCCAGCATTCTGGCCGAAGACCTGATTCTGAGAAGTGGACTGAATGCCGGTCACGAGAGAGGGAGAGACACCGACCCGCAGAAAGGATGTGTTGCGATTACTCCAGCGCTGGTCGAGACGCGCAGACCAAAGGCTGGTTTTTTCAGTAACCGGGAAATTGCCGCGGATGGAATTGAGCCCGACGAAAGACGCGGGCAGGGGAGCGATGCCTTCACCGATGGCCGAACAATTTACCGCGTTGACCGTCTGAAGGGCGGGACAAGAGACGGGGATGGGAAATTGCGGACCGGGTCCGGGATTGAGAAAGCCCATGGTGGCTCCCGCGGAAACCGCGCCGTAATCCAGTCGGTTGAGCGCTACGCTGGAGGCCGAACCGTACAGCACGCCGTACTGTACCGCCAGATTTTGCAACGCGGGGTTGCCCGTGGACAGCAAGGAACTTACCGCCGTGATTTGTGGCGCGGTCAGCTGCACAGGCAGCGGACCGCCAGGGGTGGGAAGTGTGAACGGTTGCAAGCCAAAATTGTCGATGCCAATGCTGGAAAATCCGGTTTCTTCGCGCAGGGTATCTTCGTAGGAGAAAAAGTAGAAGGTTTTGTCTTTCTTAAGCGCGCCGCCGAGCGTCAGTCCAGCTTGTACGCGCGTGTAGGCCTGCTTTACGGGGGTGAGTTCGCCGGTGGTGGGATCGACCTGGCCGGAAAATGCGTTGCGCGCCTGGAAGGACTTGTTGCGGAAAAATCCGAACGCGTCGCCGTGAAGCTCGTTGCCACCGCTCTTGGTGACAATGTTGATGACGCCGCCGGTGGCCCGGCCATACTCGGCGTTGTAGTTGCTCAAAATGAGCTGAAATTCCTGCACCGCTTCCTGGGAAACCGTAGCGCGGATACCGTTCACGGAGTTATCGACGGCATCGGCACCGTCGACGCTGACCATGTTGGAACGTGCGCGCGCGCCATTTACGTTCAACCCGCTGTTGGGGGCGGGACCGATGGTGGGGGAAACATCGCGGGTAGTCTGCGAATTGGTGAGGGTGAAGTTGATGTAGTTGCGGCCGTTGATCGGCAAATTGTTGATGCGGCGCTGTTCGACGGTCTGGGAGACTTCGGTCTTGGTAGTTTCGATGAGCGCCGTGTCGGAGGAAACCGTAACGGACTGAGCCACGCCGCCCAGCGCCAATCGGGGATCGAGCGTGGCGTTCTCACCGACTGTCAACACGATTCCAGTGTTTTCATATTTGCCAAAGCCTGCGCCGCCATCGACGGTGACTTTGTAATTTCCGGGCGGCAGACCCACGATGTTATAGCGGCCGGATTCGTCGGCTTCGGCGGTTCGTTGCGCGCCGGTGGCGGAGTTTTCCAGCGTAATGGTGGCGCCCTTTACACCCAGCCCCTGCGGATCCATGACTGTTCCGGAGAGGGTGGCGGTGTTGACCTGCGCCACTACTGACAGTGCGGAAAAAAGTATCAACGCGCACAGCGCGAAGCACGTTCGCATAATTATTCTGCGGTACATGGATCCCCCCGAGTCTCGAATGCCGTTAGTCCACTACCCCTAGCGGATCGACGGTAAGAGTTGCTTGAAGCGGCAAAACGCGTGAAGCCGCACCCCAACTGCATGGCTGCCACTGAAGTCTGTGGCTGGTGTTGTCTTCGCGCAAAACCATATGCCCGCCACAGTGCGGTGTCAAGCGGGTAGTCCCACGCATGCCGCTAATTTGACTATTCTTCGCGAACTACGGGCGAAGGGTGATTTAGAACAGGCCTGCGCAGCAGTAACAGGTCATTTACATCTGAAAGCCTGCCGATCAGGTACAATTTTGCGAACGTTGTTTCTCTAGAATTTCGACGGGGCGGCGATGGAAAAGAAGAACTTTCTGTTTGTATCTCTCAGCGGACTGATCAGTGACATTGCCTGGCAAGTGTCCAAAGAAGGGCACGAAGTCCGCTACTTTATCGGCGATAAAAAAGAGCGCGACATTGCCGACGGCTTTGTGGCCAAGTCCAAGGATTGGGAGAAGGACGTCGACTGGGCGGATATTTTGATTTTCGACGACACGCTCGGCCAAGGCGAAAAGGCGCAGACGCTCCGCAAAGCAGGGAAGAAAGTGATCGGTGGAAGCGCGTACTCCGACCGACTGGAGGATGACCGCTCATTCGGGCAGGAAGAACTGAAAAAAGCGGGCGTAAATATTATTCCCTACGGCGAATTCGTCTCGTTTGACGACGCCGTTGACCACGTCACGCAGAATCCTGGACGCTACGTGATCAAACCCAGCGGGGAAGCGCAGAACGTGAAGCGGCGACTGTTTGTCGGCGAGGAAGATGACGGGCAGGACGTGATTCGCATGCTGGAAGCGTACAAGAAGGCGCTTTCGGACGAGATCAAGGTATTTCAGTTACAGCGGCGTGTTTCCGGCGTGGAAGTAGCAGTGGGCGGATTTTTT
>JBBRZT010000070.1:0-14092 GCA_038236395.1 Candidatus Acidiferrales bacterium | reverse complement strand
CCGGTTTTGAATTCGCGAATGTCGGGATTGAGGGCGGCGGCTTCGAGCGCGGAGATGAGCGCGTCGCGGGTGTGGGCGGGATCGATGATGGCGTCGACCCACAGGCGGGCGGCGGCGTAGCGCGGGTCGGTCTGATTTTCGTAAGTGGAGCGGATGGACTCGTAGACTTCTTTCTTTTGTTTTTCGTCGACTTTCTTGCCTTCGCGCTCGAGTTGCTTGAGCTTGATTTCGGCGAGAGTGGTGGCGGCCGCGTCGCCGCTCATCACCGCGTAGCGCGCGGTGGGCCAGGCGAAAACGAAGCGCGGGTCGTAGGCTTTGCCGCACATGGCGTAATTTCCGGCACCAAAGCTGCCGCCACAGATAACGGTGATTTTGGGGACGACGCTGTTGGCGACGGCGTTGACCATTTTCGCGCCTGCGCGGATGATGCCGCTCCACTCGGCGTCTTTGCCGACCATGAAGCCGTTCACGTCGTGGAGAAAAATCAGCGGGATGCGATTCTGGTTGCAGTCGAGGATGAAACGGGCGGCTTTTTCGGCGGACTCGGTGTAGATGACGCCGCCGAATTCGAGACGCTTCTGATCGGAGCCGCGGGCGAGAGTGTGAATATGTTTTTTCTGGTTGGCGACGATGCCGACGGCCCATCCGCCGATGCGAGCGTAGCCGCAGAGTAGAGTTTCGCCGTACTCGGCGCGGTATTCGTCGAACTCGCCGGCGTCGACCATGCGGGCGATGATGTCGCGCATGTCGTATTGCTTGCCGGGATCGCTGGAGAAGATGCTGTAGATTTCGTCGCCGGGATAGAGAGGATCGCGCGATTTGATGTGGCTGAAGGGTGACGGATTGGGAGCACCCATTTTTTCGGCGAGCGAGCGGATGCGCTGGAGGCAGGATTCATCGTCGGGCTCGCGGAAATCGACGGTGCCGCTAATCTGAGAGTGCATTTTTGCGCCGCCGAGCTCTTCGGCGGAAGTTTTCTGACCGATGGCGGCTTGGACCAGGGCGGGGCCGGCGAGGAAAAGGCCGGAACCTTCGGTCATGAGGATGTGGTCGCACATGACCGGGAGATAGGCGCCGCCGGCTACGCACATGCCCATGATGGCGGCGATTTGCGGGATACCCATGGCGCTCATGACCGCGTTATTGCGGAAGACGCGGCCGAAATCGTCGGTGTCGGGGAAGACGTCTTCCTGGAGGGGCAGGAAGATGCCGGAGGAGTCGACGAGATAAATTGTGGGGATGCGATTTTCGATGGCGATATTCTGGGCGCGAATTACTTTTTTCGCGGTCATGGGGAAGAACGCGCCGGCTTTCACGGTGGCGTCGTTGACGATGAGCATGAAAGTGCGCCCGGCGACTTTGGCGAGGCCGGTGATGACGCCTGCGCTGGGAGCGCCGCCCCATTCTTCGTACATTTCCCAGGCGGCGTAGATGCCGAGCTCGAAAAAGCGAGAGCCGGGGTCGACGAGTTTTTTGATGCGCTCGCGGCCGGTGAGGCGGCCTTTTTTGTGCTGGGAGTCGACGGCTTTGGTGCCGCCGCCGACGCAGATTTCTTCTTCCTGATTTTTGAGCTGGGTGAGGAGGTCGACGATGTGACGGTGATTCTTTTGCGCGGCAGGGGATTTCAGGTCGACAGCGCTTTTCAGGGTGGAAGCGGACACGCAGGCCTCGTTTGATTGGATAGTATACGGGTTTTTGGGGAGTATGGCCGGCGGGAGAGTGGTGTGGTGTCGGTATCAGGCGGGCAAAATCAGGGGGAGACGGCGAGGCGTTTGTTGATGAAGTCGATTATGTCCTGGGTGGAGGTGCCGGGGAGGAAGATTTCGGCGATGCCGGACTTTTTCATGGCGGGGATGTCGGCTTCGGGGATGATGCCGCCGACGAGGACCGTGACGTCGTCCATGCCCTTGGCTTTGAGGAGGGCCATTAATTGCGGACAGATGGTGTTGTGCGCGCCGGAGAGGATGGAGAGGCCGATGACGTCGACGTCTTCCTGGATGGCAGCGCTGGCGATCATTTCTGGGGTCTGGCGGAGGCCGGTGTAGATGACTTCCATTCCGGCGTCGCGGAGGGCGCGGGCGATAATTTTTGCGCCGCGGTCGTGGCCGTCGAGGCCGGGCTTGGCGATCAGGACGCGAATTTTTTTGGTGGGCATGGTTGGGGTTTCGGTTAGGTGATGGCGACTTCTTCGTAGGTGCCGAAGACGTCGCGCATGGCTTCGCAGATTTCACCGAGTGTGGCGTAGGCTTTGACGGTGTCGTAGATAAAGGGCATCAGATTTTCTTTGCCGCGGGCGGCGGTGCGCAGAGCGTTGAGGCGGCGGTCGACTTCAGCCTGGGAGCGATCGGCGCGGAGTTTTTTGAGGCGCGCTGCCTGGCGGTGGGCTACGGTTTCGTCAATCTGCAGAATCTCGAGTTGATTTTCTTTGGTGACGTAATCGTTGACGCCGACCACGATTTTTTCCTTGCGGTCCACTTCCATTTGGTAACGGTAGGAGGCTTCGGCGATTTCGCGCTGCGGGTAGCTTTGTTCGATGGCGGGGACCATGCCGCCCATGGCGTCGATCTTATTGATGTAGTCCCACGCGCCGCGTTCAACTTCATTGGTGAGGGTTTCGACGAAGTAGGAGCCGCCGAGGGCGTCGACAGTATTCGCTACACCGGTTTCGTGGGCGATGATCTGCTGGGTGCGCAGCGCGAGAGTGGCGGCAAATTCGGTGGGCAGAGCCCAGGCTTCATCGAGGGAATTGGTGTGCAGGGATTGGGTGCCGCCGAGGACGGCGGCGAGTGCCTGGATGGCGGTGCGCACGACATTGTTGTAGGGCTGCTGGGCGGTGAGTGAGCAGCCGGCAGTCTGAGTGTGGAAGCGCAGAGCCCAGGAGCGCGGATTTTTGGATTTGTAGCGCTCGACCATGGCTTTGTGCCAGATGCGGCGAGCGGCGCGGTACTTGGCGATTTCCTCGAAGAAATCGTTGTGGGCGTTGAAGAAGAAGGAAAGTTGAGGGACGAAGGCGTCGATGTCCATGCCGCGGCGCATGCCCCACTCGACGTACTCGAGGCCGTCGCGCAGTGTGAACGCGAGTTCCTGAATGGCGGTGGAGCCTGCTTCCCGAATGTGATAGCCGCTTATGGAGATGGGATTAAATTTGGGAGTGTTTTTTACGCCGAACTCGAAAGTGTCGATGACCAGGCGCATGGACGGTTCGGGCGGATAGATGTATTCCTTTTGCGCGATGTATTCCTTGAGGATGTCGTTCTGCAGAGTGCCGGAGAGTTTTTTCCAGTCGGCGCCCTGCTGCTCGGCTACCGCGAGGTACATGGCCCAGATGATGGCGGCGGGGGAATTGATGGTCATGGAAGTGGTGACGTTGGCGAGGGGAATTTTGTCGAAGAGAACTTCCATGTCGGCGAGGGAACTGATGGCTACGCCGCATTTGCCGACTTCGCCTTCGGAGAGAGGGTGGTCGGAGTCGTAACCCATGAGGGTGGGGAGATCGAAGGCGGTGGAGAGGCCGGTCTGGCCTTGCGCGAGAAGATAGCGGAAGCGCGCGTTGGTGTCTTCGGCGGCGCCGAAGCCGGCGAACTGGCGCATGGTCCAGAGGCGGCCGCGATGCATGGTTGAGTGAATGCCGCGGGTGTAGGGCGGCTCGCCGGGTTCGCCTAAATCTTTTTCTGGGTTCCAATTAGGTAAGTCGGCTTCGGTGTAGAGGCGGCGGATGGGGTGGCCGGAGATGGTGGTGAATTCGGTTCTGCGTTCCGGAGATTTTTCTAGCGTGGGCTTTAGAGTGTTTTCTTGCCAGGATTTTTCTTTGGCAGATGGATGGCGCGGAGTGGCCGAGGATTCGGATGGGGCGAGCGTTGTTTTTGATTTTTCCGCCATGATGCGTGACTCCGAATTGCCGAAGGCTAAGTGATCCGTGTTAACGCAGAGTTTAATGCTATGCGAAAGGGCGGAGTGGGGCAAGGGATGGGTGCGCGTACATTACCAACATCCCCACCCGCAAATTCGGCGAGTGGGGCACCCAGAAGCTGCCCCAGAAGTGCAACGGATCGGTGCTTGACTCTCCCGCGTTTGCGGGAGTAGGTTACACGCGCGTGCGGGCCAAATCCGGCAGTGTGGAGGGGCGGAAGCAATGGAAAAACAACTATCCGTTTTGGGCTATTGGCTGGGAGTGATCTGCCTGGCGCTGGCGGTGATTTTTCGAATTTGCGTGGCGTTTAATATTAATCCGCCGCATCTGGGCTCTGCCAGCGGCAACAGCATTTCCTACGTAAGTTTTTTTCATGGCGCCGCGTTGTTTTTCCTGCTGTCGATCGCCAGCTGGTGCCAGAAGTCCGTAAAGTCCTAGCGCAAATTTCTAAATGTTAGCTGCGTGGCTGTATGCCGCGGGATGCGGGGGTGTGGACGTGTTCGGGGCGGAAGCCCAGGCCGACGATGCGGGCGGGAATGCGGCGGAGGATGGGGAAGTGTCATGCGGGTGGGGAATGTGCGGCGATTTGGACTCTGTGGAGATGGGCGTCGAGCGCCGAAGGGGATAATTGCTGCGACAGCGGCTGGGCCAGGGCGTTGGCAGCGGCGACGGCGTCCTGGATGGCGAGATTGATACCGACTCCTCCGATGGGGGACATCGCATGGGCGGAATCGCCGATGCAGAGGAGGCCGGGGCGGGACCAGTTGCGGAGGCGATCGACGGCGACGGAGAGGAGCTTGATGCCGGACCAGTCTTTTAGTTCGAGCGTGCGGCCCTGGAGGAAGGGAGCGACGGATTCGAGGTCGTGACGAAAGGCGGGCAGGCCTTTTTGCTGGATGGCGGGGAATTCTCCTTTGGGGATGACGTAGGCGCATTGCCAGTAGTCTTCGCGGTCCAGCGTGACGAGGATTTTGCCGGCGCGGAAACGGCCTAGCGTTTGTGTGGGATCGCCCGGTTGACGAGAGACTCGCATCCAGAGGACGTCGATGGGCGCGCCGAGATCGATGACTTCGAAGCCGGCTTTTTCTCGGACGATGGAATGGCGGCCGTCGGCGCCGATGGTGAGAGCGGCGCGGAATTCTTGCTCGCCATTTTTGGTTTTCGCGCGCACTCCTGCGACGCGATTATTTTCGATGATGAGGTCGATGACTTCGGTTTCCATGAGCAGGTGGAATTGCGGATAGGCGCGAGCTTTGTCGCGGATGAAATTGAGGAAGTCCCATTGAGGCATTAGGCCGACGAATTTGCAGTGGACGGGCAGGTGAGAGAAGTTGGCAACGGTGACGGTGAAATCGTCGATGACCGCGCCGATTTCGCGGAGTTCCTGGTGAGGGACGCGGAGGAAATCGTCGAGGAGGCCGAGTTCGTAGATGAGTTGGAAGGTGGAGGGGTGGATGGTGTCGCCGCGGAAGTCGCGAAAGAAGTCGGCGTGTTTTTCGAGGACGAGGACTTCGATGCCGGCGCGGGCGAGAAGGAAGCCGAGGACCATGCCTGCGGGGCCTCCGCCGGCGATGAGGGTGACGGTTGAAGGGGCGCTTACGTTGGCAGACATCAGTCGGCAAATTTTGCCACAGATTCGGTCCGTTCTGACCGCGGAAGTAGATGTAGCATCATGCCTTGGTGATTCGGAGTGCAAGAATGAAGATAATCGACGGGATTCCAATTTGGGGCACGCCGGACGAAGGTGCGGTGTCGCAGATTAAGTCATGCGCCAAAACAGCTGACAAGGTCGCGCTGATGGCCGACCACCACAAAGGCTACGCAGTTCCAATCGGCGGCGTAGTCGCCTATCGCGATTCGATCAGCCCAAGTGGCGTGGGTTACGACATTGCTTGTGGCAACAAGGCCGTTCTTACGGACATGCCTGGATCTGAGCTGCGCGAGAACATCAAAGCCCTTATGGATAAGGTGTGGGAGATTATCGCTTTTGGTATCGGCCGCAAGAACGATGATGAGAAGGTTGATCATTCGCTTTTCGACGCTGCGGCGTGGCGCTGTCAGGCGGTCGCACCGTTAAAAGAGATGGCTCGCCAGCAACTTGGCACGGTTGGAAGCGGGAATCACTACGTTGACTTATTCACGGATGAACTCGACCGCGTGTGGATCGGAGTGCATTTTGGTTCTCGCGGATTAGGCCACAAGACAGCAACGTGGTTTTTGGAACGGGCCGGAGCCAAGGACGGGATGGATGTTGAGCCGTGCGTTATCCCCGCACAGTCCGATCTCGGCACTCAATACCTAGAGTGCATGGCACTCGCAGGCGAATACGCGTACGCGGGTCGGAACTGGGTTTGTAAGCGGGTCGCTGCAATACTGGGCGCGGGAATTCTTGAGGAAGTTCACAACCATCACAACTTTGCCTGGAGGGAAACGCATGAGGGTGAGGATTTCTGGGTGGTGCGCAAGGGCGCGACACCAGCTTTCCCCGGACAAAAAGGATTTGTCGGCGGCACGATGGGAGAAATCTCGGTCATCCTCGAAGGTATCGAGAGCAAATCTGCAAAATATTCCCTCTATAGCACTGTTCACGGGGCTGGCCGTGTCATGGGCCGCATGGAAGCGAAAGGCAAAGTTGACCGCAAAACCGGGGAAGTGAAGCGGGCCGGCAAAGTGACCCAGGAAATGATGAACGGATGGTTGACGCGGGCGAATGTGGAACTACGCGGGGCAGGCTTGGACGAATCACCTGACTGCTATAAACGCCTTCCTGAAGTCTTAGCCGAACATGGTGACAGTATCAGAATTCTTCACACGCTCACACCAGTTGGAGTCGCGATGGCTGGGGCGCACGAATTTGATCCCTACAAAGATTAACCCCAGAAACGTGGGAAACGCTCGAGATTGGGCTACAGGGATTTCCCGATGGGCCTAATGGAAACCCATTATCGAGTGTTGAGCAGAGGCATGTTAGAAGATGTAACCTCGAAGGTAGCGTCCTCCGTCAAAGTATGGGGTGGTGAGTCTCATCGGAGGGGAATCGACGTGATGATTTACCCGTCGATGGGTTGTTCGGAAACAGGGGGAGTCCAACGAATGTTACGCAAATTCAAAGTTCTGAGTTTTCTGCTGGTGTGTTCACTGGTGTGTTCAACGGCGAGTTTTGCGCAATTCAAAGCGAGCCTGCAAGGTACGGTGATGGATGCCGGGCAAGCGGCGATTTCAGGAGCACAAATAAGCATAGCGAATCAGGCTACTGGAGCGACGCGGGAAACGATTACGAGTGATCAAGGGTTTTATCGCATCGCTGAACTGCCGCCTGGACGCTACACCGTGACGGTGACGGCGACGGGATTCAAAAATTCGATTTCGAGTGACGTGGAAGTGAAGGCGGAAGAGCCGCGTGGGTTCGACGTGATGCTGCAAGTGGGCGCGGTCAGCGAGCAGGTTACCGTGTCGGCGTCGGCAGAATCTCTGCACACGGAAAACGCCAACACGGGGACGACGATCTCGACGGAAGCGATTGACCGGCTGCCGCAAGTGGGTCGAGATCCTTACGAATTACTGAGATTCACGCCGGGAGTGTTTGGCGACGGCTCTCGCGGAGGAAACGGGGGGGCGAATAACCTGCCGAACTCGACAGGGCCGGGAGGTTCGAACGCGTCGATTTTCCAGGTTGAGAACTCGGTGCAGGTGGTGGCGAACGGGCAGCGGCAGGATACGAATAACTTCACGATCGACGGAGTCAGCGTAAACAGCTTGCAGTACGGCGGGTCGGCGGTGATCACCCCAAACCAGCAATCGGTGCAGGAAATCACGGTGCTGTCGAACTCTTATTCGGCGGAAGACGGGCGGACCTCGGGCGCGCAAGTGAAGGTGGTAAGCAAGAGCGGCTCGAACCAGCCGCACGGAGGGGGATTTTTCAAATACCAAGATCCGAACTGGAACGCGTTCAATAAATATGGCGGTCCGAACGCGAACCCGACACGGGTAAACAATAATTTCCGGCAGTTTGGCGGGAGCATCGGCGGGCCGATTTTCAAGGATAAGCTTTTCTTTTTCTTTTCCTACGAAGGCCTGCGTAGCAATGAAAATGATGTAAGTGCCGGGACCTTCGTGGAAACGCCGCAGTTTCGGCAGTTGGTTACGGCGGACCGACCGGGGAGTATTGCGGCAACGATTCTGAACTCTGCGGGGATTGAGCCGCGAATCGCGAGTGTTTTGCCGGCCACGTGTATGGACGCCGGCCTAACAGAGGGTACCGACTGCATGGCAGTCGCCGGGGGGCTGGATTTGGGTTCGCCAACTGGGGCGCAGGGGCAATACGTAGATGGAGGAAATCGGCTGGGCGGCGGATTTGATGGCATCCCGGACATCCAATTCGTGTCGCTGGCTCTGCCGGGTACGAGCCGGGGCGACCAATACAACGGAAGATTCGATTATATCCGGGGTAGAAATCAGTTTTCGTACAGCGGCTATTTTACGGCGGTGAACAATCTGACCGCCGATTCAGCGGGCCGCAGCCGACCACAGGGCGATCTGCGCCTCGAGCCGTTCAACCAAGTGCAGGCCGTCTCGTTTATACGGACGTTTTCACCGACTTTGATCAACGAATTCCGCGTGAACTTCACGCGCTTTAATTTCAACCAGATCGCCACCAGTCGGAACGTTGACTTTGGAATACCGAGGATTGAGATCGAGGGTTATAGCTTTGATCGCATACGATTTGGGCCGCCGCAGGGAGCCACTACCCCGGCAGCTTTCGTGGAAAACAGCTTCGACGTGCGCGATACGGTGACCAAGAACATTCAAAACCATTCGTTGCGTTTGGGCTTCGACATCATCTCAGAACAAAACAACAATAACCTGAGCGGGCAAGCGAGGCCGTTATATTCGAACGTCTTACTTTGGAACTTCGCGAACGATACGCCCGTTTTCGAGGCTATCGATTTCAATCCGCAAACCGGAGGGCCGGCAGATGCGCAGCGCTACCTGCGATCCAGAGACTACGCATTTTTCATCCAGGATGATTGGAAGGTCAAACCGAATTTCACGGTGAACCTGGGACTGCGGTATGAATACTTCAGTCCGTTCAGCGATGCCAAAAATAATCTGTCGAATATCCAATTTCCAACGAGCGGGGTGCTGGCAGATACGACCTTGAATCACGTATCGAGGCTTATCGGCCGGACCATGCGAGACTTTGGGCCGCGCCTGGGGTTTGCGTGGAGCCCGAGCCGCTTCCACGGAAATACGGTGATTCGCGGGGGCGGGGGAATCGCTTATAACCGCCCTGACGACGTGCTGTTCGGGAACGCGGCGTTCAATCCGCCGAATTATGCGCGGACTGGTCTATGCTGCGGGACGATCGGCGATCCTTTTGCCGGCGGTAAAATCCTATACGAACTGGGCACCAGCAATGCGTTCAACAGCTATCCTGCAAATCCGGCTTTAGCATTCGGGATCGATCCGGTGACAGGCGGGGTCTGCGCGGATACTGCGTGCAGCAGCGACACTTCAGTGGAAATCTACGGTGGATCTCCGAGCTACAGAGATGCGTATGTGTATCTTTACTCGGGGGAGATTGAGCACCGCTTGCCGTGGGGCCTGATTGCAACAGCGGGGTATCAGGGAAGTGTTTCGCACAAGCTCACTCGGCTGGTGAATCAAAACTTTCTGCAAGCTCCCAACCCGTCGTTTTTCGCGGTGTACATACCGACGAGCGACATCAATGCGAATTACAATGCGTTGAACCTGCGGCTGCGGCGGCAATTCAGCCATGGATTGCTGTTTGATGCGCAGTATCGGTACGCGAAGAGCATCGACCAGCTTTCGAACGAGGGTCCGGGAGCACAGACGAATCAAACTGATCCGGCGCATCCGCAGACGGAGCATGGACCGTCGGATTTTGATGTGAAACACAACGTGAGCTTCTTTGCGTTGTGGGACTTGCCATTTTTCAGGGACCAATCTCGATTCACGGGTAAGGTGCTGGGGGGATGGGAGGTCAACGGGCTGATGAGCTGGCATACGGGATTTCCGTGGACGCCTGTGACGGGGACGATCAGTTCGGTGCCGATCACCAATGCCGGGACTATTAATCCGACGCGGCCATCGGGGGTGTTTAATGCGGCCGTGGATAACACTTCCAACAATTCATTTATTACGCCGGACGCAAACTTTCCGGGAATAGTACACAACGGCGACACTTTTCCCGATCCGGCAGACCCAACCATGACAATCTCGGCAAATTGCAACAATGCCGACCCGACAACGCATCCCGGTTATCCGTACTTCGACATCTGCACCACGGGGCCTCCGGGAGTGGGGCGAAATTCTCGGCGAGGACCGGGTTATTTTGACGTGGATATGAGCGTGGCGAAGAAGTTCGGCCTGCCAACCATGCGATTTCTGGGCGAGGGCGCGAATATTGAGCTGCGCGGGAACTTTTTCAATGTGTTCAACAGACTGAACCTGCAGCCATTTTCGTTTGGGACGGATAACACGAGAGTAGAGAGCAATCTATTCGGACGCGCGCCAGGTGCGTTAGCCGGGCGGGTGATTGAGTTCCAGGCGAAGTTTAACTTCTAGGCCACTGGTCATATTTAGGGGCGGCGAGATCCGAGTGATTCCGCCGTTTTCTATTTTGTGGGGTTATGCGCGGTGAATTCTGCTAGCGCCTGAGGCTGTTCCACTCTAATGCGGCCTGCTTTGATTAAGCAGAACAAGCGCTTATATACGCTTTTTACGGTATGGCGTTGGTGGCGGGCGTGCGGTGTAGTGGAGACGGATGGAATGAGTTAATCGAGGAGGGATGATCATGGCTGACGGGAAGAAATGTGCGCATCCAGTTTGTTCTTGCACGGTGACGACGGGGAAGTATTGCAGTACGCAGTGTGAGGCGATGGAAAAGACTCCGGATATTGACTGCAAGTGCGGGCATCCGGGTTGCAAGGGCAGGACGGAATAGTTTAGAGGGCTAGCGTTTTTTGGGTGGAGAGCTCTTCGTGCCTGGTCGTTTTGGGCGCGGGGAGCTTTTTTTCTTGTCTACTTTGGAGTTTTTTTCGAGGCGGAGTTTCCAGGCGGCTTGCAGAGCGCCGCGGAGGAGGTCTTCGTTGGCGAGGGCGAGGACGACGTGAGTGGCGCCGCCGAGGCCCCAGCCGCCTTTTACCGGGATGAAACTTGGGGGAGTTCTTCGACGAAGGCGGCTTGTTGTTCGGGCGCGAGCATGAGGTTGCCGTACCCTTGCTTGGCGGCGGCCAGGGTGGCGAAGATGCGGTTGCCTACGCGGAAGTCGGGATTGCCCATGTGCGAGATTCTTCGGCGCCTTCTAGGGAGAGAGCGATGCGGCGGAAGTCGGCGATGTTCATGGTGGTTTTATTTTAGAACACGGAGCGGGCGGTTCAAAGAGAGTAGGGCGGGAGCGGGGACGATGAGTTAGTGGACGTGTCGGTTCGCTGAGTGGGCCGAAACAGCAGGTCCCTCACCCCGCGAAAGGCGCGGGTTGAGGGATGACGGTCTTGGTGAGTCGGCGGGGGACTTGCCAAGATCAGGTGGCCAGGTTGAGTGCTGAGCTCTACCTATGCAAATGTAAATGTACGTCGAGCCCAAGCAGTCTGATAAGCAAGCGTGTAAAGATAGCCAAAATCAGCAGCGCAATAATTATCCACGACAACGCGGTGATCTTGTTTCCACGTCGAAAACGCATAGGCGACTGCCAGGAAATATAGGGCGGGTTATTGGGAGGCGGAGAGGGAGGCGCCCATTTCTTTTAGCTTGGCGCGGGCGCGGCGGTCTTCTTCGGAGCCGGGATATTTTTTGACGATTTCGCGGAGTTCGCGGACGCCGGTGGCTTTCTGGCCGAGTTCGATATTGGCGAGGGCTTTTTTGAGGCGTGCGGGAGCGGTCTTGAAGCTGCGCGGATAGCCGGTGAGGACTTTGTCGTATTCGGAGACGGCGAGGTCGTAATTTTTCTGGGAGTAGGCGATTTCGCCGAGATAAAACTGGGCGTTGCTGGCTAGGTCGGTGGTGCCGTAGAAGCGGAGATAGTCTTGAAATTCGGAGCGGGCGAGATCGTATTTGCCGCTGGTGATATCGCGGAGGCCGTTGGAATAGAGAGTGTTGGCGGAAGGCGCGGAGCTGGGCGGCGGCAGAGCATTATTGGGATTCACCGCGCCGGGGCTGACGGAACCGCTGCTGCTGTAGGACGGAGTGGTGGGGAAGCCATTGCTGGAATTGCCGCCGTTGTAGTTAGAGGCGCTGCCGGGGTTGGGCGCGGCGCTGGTGGCAGGAGCCGCGGTGCCGCCGCCGGAAATTTTGGCGTCGACGCTCTGCACGCTGCTCTGCACGTCAACGAGCTGCTGATTGAGCTTGCCGAGGCGGGACTTAATTTCCTCGAGATTGTCGGAGAGGCCCTGGACCTGGGTGGACATAGTGTCGAGGCGCGCGCCGGAATTGGCCTGCACGTCCTGGACGGATTTCTGGAGCGAGCTCATGGTGGCGTTGAGCTTTCCGACATTGTCGCCGGATTGCTCGACGAGAGTCTTCATGACGGTGTGGTCCTGAGTCATTTGCGACTGCATATCTTTTTGTCCCTGGAGGAGGGTGGAGACGTCGCGCTGCAGCTCGATAAGCTCGCGGGCCACGGCTTCGGCTGGGCGAGGACCGATGGCGCTACCGGCGATGAGGCCGGCGAGAGCGGCGGCGCTGAAAATGGCGATGTTGCGGAGTTGCATGGTGAAACCTCCTAAGGACATTCACAAAATCGACGCAATACGTATGAACCCGGCTGGGGGCGAAGAGTTCAGTACAACTTCACTTTAATAGTAGAGCCGCGCGCGAGCAATAGCTTGATTGTTCGGTCGAGCGCCTGGGAAACAAAATGTGCGTCAGTAAACGTTGCTATGTCCCGCGTAAAAACTCCCACCCTCAAACGGCCGAGGGTAGGGCACCCTCCGTATCTCTATAACTTTGCCGGAATCGCTTTGCCGTCCGGCGAGGCGCTAGTTGGCGCGGACGAAATGGCCGCGGCGGTTTTGCTGGTAGCAGGCTTCGGTGGCTTCCATGCAGAACGGCTTTTCTTTGCCGTAGCTCACGGTGCTGAGGCGATCGGCGGCGATACCGAGTGAGACGAGATACTGTTTCACGGCGGTGGCGCGACGGTCACCGAGACCGAGGTTGTATTCTGTGGAACCGCGCTCGTCGCAGTGGCCTTCGATGGTGGCCTTAAGCTGCGGATAGTTGCGGAAGAATTCGGCAGTTTTGGCCAGGGCAGCGCGGGCGTCGGGGCGAATGTCAGCTTTGTCCAAATCAAAGTAGGCGTCCTGGACGTTGGTGGCGAAAAGTTTGTCCATGTTGCGATCGGCGTTGGCGTCGGTGGGCTCGACCGTGGGCGCGGCGATAGTGATGCGCACGCTGGCGTCGGCAGTGCCGCCTGGTCCGGTAGCGGTAAGAGTGTAGGTGGCGGAATCAGGGGGCGCGACCTTGGTGGAACCTTCGGCGGCGACGGGACCGACTTCAGGCGCGATGGCGACCGAAGTGGCGTTGGTGGTGGACCAACTGAGAGTCGAAGATTCGCCTTTGTTCACGCTGGTGGGATCAGCTGCAAAAGTGATGGTGGGACGCGGCGTGGGAGCTTCCGTGCGCGTGGTTGGGGCTGGAGCAGAAATCGGTTTCTTGTTGCAGCCAAAATTGAAAACGGCGGCGGTCGAGAGTGCGGCGATCAGGCAGGTTCTATAAAGGTTTCGTGAAACACCTAGCATTCGTATTTCCTCCTCGACATGAAATGACCCGGGCGTAGCAAGAATCGTACCACTTGCCCGTAAAGAAAAAGAGACAACTCGTAAGAGTTATACCCGATGTTCCAGCACTGCAACAGTTGAACAGATTTCCGACAAGAATTCATACTTCCAAATTCTAATTCAAGAATACGCTCGGCGGATTATTTTTGGGCGCTCCACGTCAAAAGACCCACCCTGCAAAAACCTCAGGGTGGGGCACCCTCCGTGTTTGATTGCTTTTTGCCAATTGGAGGGCATTTTATTTGGGCGACCAGTTGGGGGATTCGTTGTGGCCGGTGTTGGTTAGCTGATGGGGTTGAGTGCCGTCGGCGAGCATGGACCAGATCTGGCGGGATCCGCCGCGAGTGGATTCGAAGACGATGTGGCGGCCGTCGGGCGCCCAGCT
>JBBRZT010000069.1:0-14125 GCA_038236395.1 Candidatus Acidiferrales bacterium | reverse complement strand
CCTGCGCATCCGCGCCGAAGCCGTCCGCGCCGCGCGCAATTATATGGACAGCCAAGGCTACATCCTCACCGACGCGCCCATGTTTACTCCCGCCGCCTGCGAAGGCACTTCCACGCTTTTTGAAGTGAACTACATCGACGATCAGAAAGCCTATCTCACGCAAAGCGGCCAGCTCTACATCGAAGCTACCGCCATGGCTCTCGGCAAGGTCTACACCTTCGGTCCCACCTTTCGCGCCGAAAAGTCGAAAACCCGGCGGCACCTCACCGAATTCTGGATGCTCGAACCCGAAGCCGCCTATGCCGACCTCGCCGATATGATGACTCTCGCCGAAGGCCTGGTCAGCGCCGTCGTACAATCCGTGCTCGCCAATAAATCGATCGAGCTCGAAACCCTCAAGCGCGACACCAAAAAACTCGAAAACGTCAAAGCCCCGTTCCCGCGCATCACGTACGAAGAAGCCATCGCCATCCTCAACAAGCACAGCAACCCCACCAAATTTGGCGACGACATAGGAGGCGACGAAGAAACCATCGTCTCCAACGAATTCGATCGCCCCGTCATGGTTCATCGCTATCCCGCGGCCATCAAAGCTTTCTACATGCAGCCCGACGCCGAGCGCCCCGATCTCGCGCTCGCCTTCGACATGCTCGCCCCCGAAGGTTACGGCGAAATCATCGGCGGCAGCCAGCGCATTCACGATTACGATTTGCTGCTCAAGCGCCTCCACGAATACAAGCTGCCCGAGGAGCCTTTCCAGTGGTATCTCGACTTGCGCCGCTACGGCAGCGTCCCCCACGCCGGCTTTGGCCTGGGCCTCGAACGCACCGTCGCCTGGATTTGCGGCACCGAGCACATCCGGGAAGTGATACCCTTTCCGCGCATGATTTATCGGGTATACCCTTAATACCCGGAGTATCCAGCGGCAGAAAGATCAAAATATGCCTCAAAAAGTACGAATTATCGGTGTGCCCATGGACCTGGGCCAGAGCCGCCGCGGCGTCGACATGGGCCCGTCGGCCTTGCGCGTCGCCGGGTTGCAGGCGCGCCTCAAGCAGCTGGGCCACCAGGTCGAAGACGTTGGCAATATTCCCGTCAAGCAGGCGGAAGAAATGTCCTTTGGCGAAAAACGCGCCAAGTACATGGCTGAGATTGCGGAAACCTGCAAAGACCTTGCCGAAATCGTGCAGAAATGTTTAGAGGACGATTTTGTGCCGCTGGTCCTCGGTGGCGACCATTCCATCGCTGCAGGCGCCGTCACCGGCGTAGCCGCGCATTTCCGCAAGGAAAAAAAACAAATCGGCTATATCTGGCTCGATGCTCACAGTGACATGAACACTCCGGAATCATCGCCATCCGGTAACGTGCACGGCATGCCGCTCGCTGCAGTTATGGGTTACGGCTCCCCGGAATTGGTTGACCTTCTTGGCTTCAAACCCAAAGTCGAACCGCAAAACGTCGTCCTCGTCGGGGTGCGCGATTTGGACACGCAGGAGCGCCGCCTGATCAAAAAATCCGGCGTGCGCGTCTTCACCATGCGCGACATCGACGAGCGCGGCATGCGCGAAGTCATGTCCGACGCCTTGAAATACGCCACCGACGATACCCACGGCATCTGCGTCAGCCTGGATATGGATTTCGTCGATCCCTCAGACGCCCCGGGAGTCGGCACCCCCGTCCGTGGCGGCGCCACCTATCGCGAAGCTCACTTGGCGATGGAGATGATCGCCGACAGCGACGCCATGGTCTCCATGGAAGTCGTCGAAATCAATCCAGTCATCGACGAACACAACCGCACCGCCCTCCTGGGCGTAGAGTTGATCCTCTCCGGCCTAGGCCAAAAAATTCTCTAACCGAAGTATCGGCGCAACCAGATGTCCCACACGCCGAATCTGCGTGTGGGGATTTTGCACAACGAGGAGCACAGTTTCCTCGGGCTTCCGCAAAACTCGATTTGATTGTTTGATTTCTTTCGTAAAGGAAAAAACTTCTACGCCAGCGCCCCGCCCGCGCCCTCAGGCAATTCAATCTGATACTTCGTCCTTACCTTTTCCCGGTGTTGCTCCAAAGCTAGCTCAATCAACTTAGTAATTAAGGCCTGAAACGGAATCCCATCCGCTTCCCACAATTTCGGATACATGCTGATCGAAGTGAATCCCGGAATCGTATTCACTTCATTCAGAAAAATCTTCCCCCCGCGCTTCTCGATAAAAAAATCCACCCGCGCCATCCCGCTCAACTCCAGCGCCTTAAAAGCAGTCACCGCCATGGCCCGCACTTTCGCAATTTCCGACTTCTTCAATTTCGCTGGAATCAACAACTGTGTCCCCTCTTCCAGATATTTCGCCGCGTAGTCGTAAAACTCCCGGTGCGGCACGATTTCTCCGGGAATCGACGCCTTTGGATCATGATTGCCCAACACCGACACTTCAATCTCCCGCGCGCTCACCGCGCGTTCCACCAGAATCTTCATCGCAAATTCCGCCGCCAGATTCAACGCCGGCCCAAATTCCGCGCGTGAATGCACCTTGGTCATCCCCACCGAAGATCCCAGCGTCGCCGGCTTCACAAACACGGGGTACTTAAATTTTTTCTCCACCGCGCGCCGAATCTCTTTGGGGTTTCTCTCCCAGTCCGCCCGCTGCACCGCAATCCACGGCACCACCGGAATCCCCGCCACCTGCATCAATTTCTTCGCCACATCCTTGTCCATCCCGATGGCCGAGCCCAGCACGCCCGCGCCAACAAACGGCAACCCCGCCAGCTCCAACAATCCCTGCATCGTGCCGTCTTCGCCAAACGTCCCATGAATCACGGGAAACACCACATCCAGCTTTGGCCCGCCCGCGCCGACGCCGCCGTCCAGCGCGATCAACGCCGTTTCCGTCGGGTCCGCGCTCATCACCACCCGTTGCCCGGTCTTCAAGACTTCCGGCAGCATTTTTTGCGCGCCCGCGCCAATCAGCCAGTGGCCTTCCTTGGTGATTCCGATAGGCACTGCTTCGTATTTCTGAGGGTCCAGCCCGCGAATGACCGACGCCGCCGACGCCAGCGACACTTCATGTTCGCCGGAGCGCCCGCCAAACAACACACCAACGCGCAGCTTCCGTTGCTCAGCGCTCACGGGAAATCACCATGCTTTTAGGATTGCACTTTTATGGAGGGAAACTGAAAGACTTGTCTTTCGTCAGCACCCAAATGCTCAACACCCGCGTCTTGCGGCTTTTTTCCGCATCCGATGCATCGGGCATCGACGCAAACGGACTGAACGCCACTCGCACCGCCACGGCATTAGCCTTCAAGGGCGCGCTGGCCTTCAAAATCTTGTAGCTTTTCACCGGGCCGTAATATCCGTTCGGCCCCCAGTCCGCCATAAAATCCTTCATCTCATAACTCGCGCCCGGTTTCCAGATTTGATAAGCCGTGTCCGTATTGCCCGCCAACAGCGCGTCAAAAAAATGTTCCACTGCGCGCTTCTCCGGGTAGTAGCGAAACGCGAAATAAAAAATTACAACCAGGGCTACCGCTAACGCCACGATCGTAAAACCCATTGCTCTAGATTTTTGAGGTTTGTCTACTGGTGGGTCTAGTAAGGACATGTCTTCTCCCGCCCTGCGAGCGGTAGAAATCAGTATAGCCTAAGCGCGCATTTCCTCCAGCGCCGCCGTCAGCTCCTTCGGAGTGACGTGTGCCGTGCCCAATTTCCCCACCACCACGCCCGCCGCGACATTCGCAAGCGCCGCTCCATCCGCAATCGAAGCGCCGGCCGCCACCGCTAGCGAAAGCACGCTCAAAACCGTGTCTCCCGCTCCCGTCACGTCAAACACCTGCCGCCCTCCGGCTTCGCGCGAAATTCCTGTCTGCCCCACCCGCGCGTAGGTCACCTCGGAGCTTGTCGCCGGAATTTGCAGATGCTTCGGGGTTCCCTCTTCAAAAATGCTCATTCCTTTTTCGCCCTGGGTGATCACCACCGCGCTGCACCCGAAATGCGCGAGCAACGCACGCCCCGCTTCCACCAGCGATTTTTCGTCGCCCAGCGGCCGCGTTACAAAAAAGCTGGCCTCCTTCGCATTACATACAATGGCCCGCGCGCCGCGATACGCGTACAGTCGCGACGTCTTCGGCTTCACAAACACCGGCACACGCAATTGGTGACACGCGCTCAGCGCACGCTCCGCAAAATCATCAGAAATCATCCCTTTGTCGTAGTCCGACAAAACCAGCGCATCCAGATGTTTGAGCGCCGAAAACAGCGAGCGCAGCACCTTCTCACTCGATTCCGCGCGCAACGCTTCGCGCCGCTCGTGATCCACGCGTACCACCTGCTGGTGCCGCGCGATGATGCGCGTCTTTACCGTGCTAACGCGCCGCGCGTCGGCAATCACTCCATTGTCGGCGATACTCGCCGCTCGCAGGCAATTGCGAATGGCGCGCCCAACCTCGTCGTTACCGACTGCGCCGAACACTTCAACGCGCGCACCCAATGCCGCGATATTTGCCGCGACGTTACCGGCGCCTCCCAAAGTTTCACTCTGCTCCACAAAATCCACCACCGGCACCGCCGCCTCCGGCGACAGTCGCGACGCGTTCCCCCACAAATAACGGTCCAACATCAAATCGCCGAGCACGCCGATGCGCTTTCCGCGCATGCGCGGAACCAGTCGAGTCCATCGCTCAACGGAGTTTGTGGGAGGTTTAGGCATTTAGGAAGAACGCTGCTGAAAAATCTGCGCCGCTAATCGTTTTCTATTTTCGCGTCTTCCGGCAGCATCACCGGGATATCGTCGCGAATCGGATAAACTCGCCGGCACGTTTGGCATTTCAGCCCGGACTCGTCCGGCAGCGTCGTCAGCGCCGTTTTGCACACCGGGCATACCAGCATGTCCAACACCCACTGTTGAATTTTCAATCCCGGCCTCCGCAAACGAAACTAATTTTTGGCTTCGTTGAACTCTATCAAACGCCATACACCGCGGCAAATATACCTTGTGCCTGGTAATTTATTCCCAAAATAGTCTCGCTGCCATCATCTACAAGAAAGAAAACGCACGCACTAAACCAATCTCCCACGCGTCCTACAGTGAACCTGTCACGTTAAATGTCTCCGACATCGCTACGATAACTCAGCGTCGTTTGGTCGCCGAGTTCGAAGGGAGTGCCAATCCAAATGGGCGCAATTTCACACATGGAACATCAGCCACAACGCCGCACACCCCGGTTTCCATTCTCCGCCGCCGCTGAAGTCACGCGGCTGGATACCGGTGCAACCGAATCCACACAGGTGAACGAACTCAGTCTTTACGGCTGCTATCTGGACACCAAGGCTCCCCTGCCCCGCGGATCAAAGGTAAATATCAAAATCCATTCCGGTGGCCAATTTTTTGAAGCCCCCGCCTCTGTGGTTTACTCGCAGCCTACCTTGGGGATGGGATTGGCTTTCCGCGACGTGAAGCCCGTTTTTCTAGCCGTCCTGCAAAAATGGCTGCGACAGGCCTTGGCCAAACAGAACGCCCCGCCCCCCGCAATCGACGATTTTGAAAACGATCCAGAACTTTAAGCCCGCGATCCCGCCGCTTCAGTTCTTCTTTTGAGGAGTAAGCCGCCGCCGCGCGTAATTCGCCCACGAACTGTTGGGATCCAGTTCCACATACCTGCGCCAGTGCCGGCGCGCTTCCACAAACGCGCCCAGCTTGTCGCATACAAACGCCAGGTTGTAGTGTGCATCCTCGTGCTCGTCATCCAACCGCACCGCCAGCCGCAAATGTTTGCGCGCCTTTTCCAGGTCGCCGGATTCCTCCAGCACGCTTCCCAGGTTGAAATGAGAAAGCATGTGCTGCGGATGGAGTTCCGCGGCGCGCTGGAAAAGCACCAATGCGTCTGAAAGAACGCCTTGCTCGTACGAAAGCATTCCCAGATTGTTCAGCGCATCCACGTGGCCCGGATCGATGTTCAGCGCGCTCTGGTATGCTTCCGCTGCGCCTCTTAGCCCCGCGCCGGTCTCGCTCATCTGTTCGCGCTCTACCCCAAGGGTCACCCAATCATCCGCATTGCGCTGCGGCATCACGTGAACTTTTTCGTTCAGCTCGCGGGTCTCGAAATTCAGCAGGATCTGTCCGGAGATCGGCTCCAGGTGCATCCCCGAGCGCTCCACGATCACGTCCCGCCCGTTCGAACGGATGCGCAGCTCCGTCAGCGGCGACTTCACTCCCGCCAGCTGCTTTTGCAGCGCCACAATCGAGCGTTGCAACCGCTGCGCGGAAACTCCCTTTTCGATAAGTTGCTTGGCGGTGCGGAGGGTAATCAGGTCGCGAAAATCGTAAGTCTTTTTCGCGCCTTTCTTTCGGGGAGCTACCAGTCGCAATTTCTCCCAGTAGCTTAACTGCTTCTCGGTCACATCCAGAATACGTTGGAATTCAAGACGCGAGAATCGGTCCGTCCTTACCATCAGGAGCTAGCCTGTGGCCTTCTTGCTCGACTTTTTCGCCGCTGGCGCCGAGTTGATCGCCCGCACCGGAGGCTTCTTGCCGCTGGCCGCCGGCTTGGCATTGATGCTTTTTCTCAGTGCATCCATCAAATCGATCACCGGGGCGCGCTGCGGGTGCACCGTGGCCTTCACTTCCTGGCCCTTTTGTTTCGCGGAGATCATCGCCCGCATGCTCTCCTGATACTCATCGCGATATTTCGCCGGTTCGAATGTCGCCGCCAGGCTGTCGATCAGTTGCACCGCCAGCTTCTTTTCCTGTTCCTTGGGCTCCACTTTATCCTGGTGGCTGAACTCCGCCACTTCGCGTATTTCGCTCTGGTAAAACATGGTGTGCAGCGTCATGCCCTCGGCGCGCGCGCGAATCACCACGATGTGCTCGCGCTGGTGCATCGTCACCTTGGCGATCGCCGCGTAGCCGGAATCTTCCATCGCCTTTAGCAGCAGCGAGTACGCTTTCTTGCCTTCTTCTTCCGGCGTCAGATAGTACGAAGCGTCGTAATACAGCGGATCGATTTCATCCACCTTCACGAATTCCAGAATCTCCATCGCACGCGCGGACTCCGGCTCAATCTTGTCCAGGTCTTCGTCGCTGAATAGCACGTACTGATCCTTCTCGTATTCGTAGCCCTTGACGATTTCAGAGCGTTCCACTTTGCGGTCGCAGGTGGGGCAGAAGAGCGGCATCTTGATGCGCGAGTGACAGACTTCGTGCAGTTGGTTCAGCCCGATGCGGTCGCCGCGAGCCGCGGTGAACAAACGAATAGGAATCGAAAGGAGCCCAAACGACAAATAGCCTTTCCACACTGACGACGCCATCGCTGCTCCTTAAGGCACGGTTTTGCGCCTTTTCAGCTTGCGCTCAAGGTTAATCGCCGCCTGCCGCCCACGCAAGGCGAATTGAAGGCGAAAGCCGTGCAAAACACAACATCGCCTGAGCTTACCGGAGTGTGCGGCTCCTCTCGTTTCGTGCCGGCAACTAGCCGCTTGCAAGAAAATTCCGCTCAATCGTTCAAAGAGAGGAAAGCAAGAACTTCTGGCATTCATTCATAGTGCCGCCGGAGCGAATCGGAGAGAAGTTATGCATTGCAAACATCTTAATTTGATCCTGGCGGGCTGCATTCTCAGCGCGATGGGCTGTGGAAGACTTGCTCATAACTCCGCGGTGCCCGTTGATCGGGCCGAGTGGGACTCCAAGGTAGGAATGGGCCTCACCAGCATGCCGCGCGCATCGGGGCTGGTAAGTTTGGAGCGTGTGGCGCTTGCCGCGTCACCTCAGCGATACATCGCCGAAACCCACAAATTCGAAATAATCGCGCTAGAGGCGCAGCTGGAAAAATCTGTGCAATCGCTGCTGGCCTTCTGCGCCACCATTCAATGCGAGGTGGTCTCCTCCAGCCTGACCACCCGGGCGGAAGACTCCACCCCCTCCGGAAGCGTCTCGCTGCGAATCGCGCCCCAGGATGCCGGCAAACTCTTCGCTCAAGCCGAAAAGCTGGGCAAAATCGCCCAACACACCACCGGGCGTGAAGACAAAACCACCGCGGTAGTCGACTCCGACGCCAAAATCAAAAATTTAACCACCTTCCGCGACAATTTGCGCAGCATGCTGGCCAAACCGTCCGCAACCGTAGCGGACCTCGTCGAAATCCAACAGCAGCTCATGGAAACTCAATCGCAACTAGATAGCGATACAGCCCAAAGAAAAGTTTTAGCCAATGAGACAGAAAAAACCCTGGTCGACTTTTCCTTCCGCACGCCAAGAAGCGCCGGGACACCTTCGGCCTGGACCCAGATCGCCACGGCCTTCCGCCAGTCCGGCCAAGTCTTGGCGGACAGCACCGCCGCGGTAATCACCACGGTCGTTGCCATCATCCCCTGGCTAATTTTGATTCTGCCCGTACTGTGGCTCGTTCGAAAAATCTGGCGCAAGGTACGCCGCAATCGTCCCACACTCGCGCCAACATCGCCGCCAATCATCCAGACATAAATCTCGGCGACAATCCGGTTCTGGGTGCCCCACACGCCGTCGTCGCGTGCCTACCCGCCGCGGCGGTGGGGACTTTAGTAACGAACGAAGCATGCTTTCTCTCATCCGCGTGCTGTTACTTCGCCACCTCCCGATACAACTCCATAATCGCCGTCCAACCCCCAGCCGCATCCACTCCCGCGCGCAATTTCTCCCAACCTTCGCCGTGCCGTTCGATGTGCCGGTGCTCGAGCTCCACCCGCGTCGTCTCCCGCCCTTCCGCGAAAAATTCCAGCGCCACTTCGCTCGCCCGCGCCATGTCCGCGCTGAACTTCCAGTCCGGCTGCAATTGCCACGAAACCACCAGCCGCTTGGGAGCCTCCCACGCCAGCACTCGACCCCAATCGCACTCCGCGCCATCCGCGTCGCGCTCAAACCACCGTCCGCCCGTCCGCGGCTCGATCACAATTTCTTTAAACGGTTTCGCTGCGATGTGATGGGTGGCCGGCCACCACGTCCCCATTTTCTTGGTAAACACTTCGAACGCTTTCTCAATGGGTACGTTTACCCGGATGGTCCTTCTTACGCTGGCCGTTGCTGCGGTTTCGGGCTTCATGCTGTTTCTCCCTTTTGTATTCTTCTTCTGCGGATCTCTTGAAAGCTGCCAGTGCCACGTCCCACAGCTGCGCGAAGTGGTCCCGCAGCAGCGCAATGCCCGCCGGGTCCAGTTCATACATTCGCCGCGTGCCATCGCGCCGGTCGCGCACCAGCCGCGCAACCTTCAGCACTTTCAAATGTTGCGAAACCGCCGGCCGCGACACCGGCAACCCCGCCGCCAGCTGGTGCACGGCCTGCGGGCCCCGCGCCAGCAGCTCGAAAATCGCCAGCCGCGTGGGATCGCCCAGCGCCGCCAGCCCTTCTTGTATGTAATTATTCACTTACGGTAAGTTACAGCTTACCGAAAAAAGTGTCAAGCATTTTCTGAGGTTTTCTTAGGGATGACGATGGAATTTGCTCCACACGGAGCGAGCGGGCGCTTCATGAGGACAAAAAACGCCGACGGGCAGGATCAGCTCCCGCCCATCGCCGTTCAACGATCCTGTTCAAGACTGAATTGGGGAACCGCTTATTTCGGTGTTACCTCCCGCACCAGGTGGCTCGACACCACGTCGCGAATTTCACTCCTCTTGCGAGCCATCTCAAACGCGGATTCCCGCGACCCATAATGCTTCACCACCACCGTCGCAGCCTTGGCTTCGATCTGGTCGATCGCCGCCCAGTTCGGAAACAAAACTCCAATGGCCACATCCCAGTCATCAGTTTTGTTTTGCGTGGGATTGACGAAAAGCTTGTAGTCGGAAATCAGCCCCATCTTCTTTTCTTCGTCCAGCACCGGCTTGATGTGCTCGCGAAAATCCTTCCAGAACGCATCGCCCATTCCCGGCTTGATGTGGAAATCCGTGATTCGCCACACTGGGCCTGGATCGTAGTTCGGATTCTGCGCCATCGCCGGAATCGCATTGACGGTGACCAACAACAAAATTACCTGCAGCACTCGCTTCATTGGTTCCTCCTGAATTTTCTTCGATGGAAATTGAATATGGCCCGGAGATATTGCCGGGACGGTATCACGTAGAAAACTGCTGGTCAACGAAGGGCAGAGTCTACGAAAACTTTTGGGGGCGCGGATGCAAATCCCCCCGGTCGCTAGTTGATCTTGGGATCCGAGGTTGCGCCGACGGCTCCGCGACGATCCGCGGCGTGCCACCCGCCGTCGGCATCACGAAAAAATGACCGCATGCCGGTGCGCCCGTAGTCCGACGGCGTGGCGGCCAGTTCGTATTTTGCCGGAGCGCCCAGCGCGCTCGCGCCTGCGATCACGATCCGAAACACATAACCGTCTTTTGCGCCGGCGGCAAGTTCCCTATCCACGAGCCCGGCCGCTTCATGTGTTGGCGCACCCTCCGCCGGTGGACCCAGCACAGCAAGCGACTCCGGCAAGCTCGAATACGTCCGCCGATACGCTTCCACGGCGTCCGAAAGTTTTTTCAGATTCTCCAGCGCCGTGCTCTCGTTCGCGTCCGATTCCGCGGCATCCCATTCCACTTCCAGAGCAGGCAGATCCAGCAGCAGCAATCCAATCGAAAGCAATCGCCACTGGCCGCCTTCGCGCACCAGCCCCATATTGATCTGGTGCACGCTAACGCCCGTCGAATCGGCTGCGTCGCGCAATTCCATCGGCAGAAACGCCACGTTTTCTCGAACGTCCGCGCCGCCGATAGCCATTTCCGTGGTCACGTCCGGCGTTTCACAGCGCACCAACGGCCGGCCCGCGGGATTCGCGGTAGCGCTCGCTTTTCCCGGAACGTTCAGCAGCACGAATCGTTTCATCAACGCCACGCGCGCCGCGGGAGTCAGCCGCTTGAAAGATTCCTTGCTCCGCTCCGTCAGAAACCGCGCAAAACCGTTTCCATCCTGCGAGCACGCGGCCAGCAATACATCGCGAAGCGCCGCGACCGGGCCGCCCTCGGCAATCGGCGCCGCCGCTACGCCAGGAATTTTAGCGGCAGGCGCGCTCGGCAAAGTGGGATTACCGGCAGGCGCGTCCGACCGTGAACTGGATTCCTGCCCGCGAGCGACACCCGCGAACATCATCAGTCCAACGCAGCAGGCAACAACCATGGCAAGCCGTTGGCAACAGCGCGGCGTCACAAACATAAGCACAGAATTCACTCAGGCCTTCGTCGGGCTCAAAATTTCTGCCAGGTTTTGAGTAAAGCTCGACCGCGGCATCACTTCCTCGCATCCCGCCGCGCGCGCCTGCTCCGCCAGCTCTCGCTGCACGTGCGAAAGAAACGCCACCACGCGAACATCTTTCGACGCTGCCCGGACTTTGGCAATCGCCTCCACCGGATGGCTCCGCGCATTCAGATCCACGATTACCAATTGTGGGGCCGGCTCCAGCAAGCTCATCAACGCGTCCACGTTGGTCGCCACTTTGAATTCCAGGCCCAAATGCTTGGCGGTCTCCGCCACTTTCATCTGAAAAAAAATGTCGTCCATCAGCGCAATCACGCGGCCCATAGAGTCAATCCTCTGCCAGCTATTATGCCTGTTACCTAAGCAACGCGACGCCTAGCTTACCCGTCAGCGATTGTGATGCGTGAATTGACAGGAACGATGACTGAGTGTCAGAACAAATTTTTGTGAGGAGTAAAACAGAAGCAGTCTGTTTAATGCCCGCCGTCCGGCGTGTGCGCGCCGACAGTTTCATCCGGCACATCGCCCACGCGCCCTTTGACCCGATCGTATACGCTCACCTGGCTCACCGACCCGATCGCCTCATTATAGAACGTAGGTACTCCCAGCGCCGTCCGCAGCTCTTCGTTGAATTTGCGCAAGCCTTCCAGGTGCGTCGCCAGCGCCGGAAATTTCAGCCCTTCATCGGTCAGCAAAAATTTCTGGTATCCGGCGTCCCACAACCGCGTGAATTGACCGTTCAGCATGATGGTGGGCAAGATCGTAAACTGGTACTGGCCGTCCGTGCCCTGCCGAAATTCCGCGCCAGCACCGTATTTCTCCACACGCACCACCCCGCGCGTGCTGCCCACCGCAAATCCCAGCGCCGCTAAACTCTCAATCGCCTTAGGCGAAAACTTGTCGCTGATATTCCACATGGTGCCATTCAGATTACGATGCGCGCGCCACACTGTAAAGCCGCTTCGACCAACCACGCAGCCAAACTCTTGATCGTTTCTTATCTCGGTCTTATACATTAAGATTTAGCGCATTCCTACTGTTCGACGCCCCAAGGCCATCACTCGATGAAGAACACACGCGACTCGCTATTTTCAATCGCCGCTATGCTGCTATTGGCGCTGATGGCCGTGCTGGCCGGCGGCGCGGCATTGCGCGAGTCCGTCACTATCGACGAAGTCGCGCACATCGGCGCCGGCGTCAGTTATCTTCAGAAGCTCGATTTGCGATTCAATGAGGAACATCCCCCGCTCCCCAAAATACTCGCAGCTTTGCCGCTGGTTTTGCGCGGAGCGCGCGCCGACTATTCCCACATTTCCTGGACCTTCAGCGAAAGCTTTTTCCCCGCCTACGTCGGCCAATGGATTTTCGGTCAATGGCTCCTGACCAAGTGGAACGATCCCGCATTGATTCTTCCGTGGGCCCGCGCACCCATGCTGCTTCTGACGCTCTTTCTCGGCTGGGTGGTCTTCGCGTACGCGCGCCGCCTCGGAGGCAACTGGGCCGGCCTGCTTTGCCTGAGCGTCTTCGTTAGTACATCTACGTTTATCGCTTTTGGCCCGCTGGTCATCACCGACTTGCCGATCACGCTGTTTTCGGTCCTGACCTTGTGGAACTTCGCCGAGGTCTGGGAAAACCCCACCCGAAAAAACATCATGCTGTTTTCTCTGTGCCTCGCAGGCGCACTGCTTTCCAAGTTTACCGCCAGCATTTTATTTTTTGCATTTATCGCTTTTGCGCTCAGCACCCGCTGGCGCGCTGTCCCGCCTCAGCCGGCCACCAAACCCGAAGCGCGTATCTGGCGCAGGGCTCGCTGGCGCGCCACTCTTAAAGGCATTCTCGGCGCCGCTCTTGTCGTCTATCTTTTCTATTTTATCTTTTCCATCCATCAGTCCACCGACGCGCTGAACCGCCTCGGCCACGGCGCCGCCACCGAGCCTTTTCGCCGGCTTCTCATGCCGGCCTGGTTGTATCTGCGCGGCATGTTGCTCGTCCTCATCACCGGAAGCAGGCCAACATTTATTTTGGGCCACTCTTACCCTCACGGAGTGTGGTTCTACTTTCCGGTCGTGTTCCTGCTGAAATCTCATCCGGCATTCCTCGCACTGTTAGCGCTGGCGGCCGCGCTGAGGCTGGCGCTAAAGAAAACACGCCGCGAGCATCCAGATGCGCAAATGATTCCGAATAACCTCGCGATTCACCGGCGCGTCCTCTGGGTCTCCCTGATCGTCTTCACAGGATTTTGCCTGCTCAGCCGTCTGGACATCAGCATCCGCCATTTCTGCATTCCGATAGTCCTGCTGATTCTCTTGTTGGCTCCCCTTCCGCGCCAGATTGAACGCCTTCATTCTTTCAACCTCACTTCCGCGCGAATCGCGGCAATCACGGTCGTCATACTTGTTCTAGCCTGCCTCTTCACCGCCGTGCGCATTTATCCTTACTATTTTCCCTACGTCAACGCTCTCAGCTTCGGCCATCCCGCCTACGAACTGGTGAACGATTCCAATATCGACTGGAATCAATCGCTCCCCGAAGCGAGGCGTTTTGCCGAGCGGCACGGCATTCAGAAAATTAATCTCGACGAGTATGGTTTCACCGATCCGACCGTCACCGTTCCCCAGGCAGAAGTATGGAATTGCCAGCAGCCTGCTGCGGCGGACAACGGAAAATGGGCCGTTCTATCCGCCAACATGATCCTGGACGGTCACAACTGCGCCTGGCTGTTGCAGTATCCGCACGAACCGCTCGCCGGCGGCAGCATGTACGCCTTTCATCTCCCCGAACGCATCCCGGAAGCAGGTAGCCCCGGCGGCCCTCCGCTTCCTTCCGCGTTTCGCCAATTTGCCGGCGCGCCAATCGATATGCGGGGCTTTTTTCTGGATCTGATGCACAATCCCGAGGGTTTTCCGAAGGCTATG
>JBBRZT010000068.1:0-14393 GCA_038236395.1 Candidatus Acidiferrales bacterium | reverse complement strand
GCGCCTTCAAACTTCAAAATCTTGTCCCGCCTGGTCGCCGCGCGCGCCATGCGGCAAGCGTGCATGGTCACTTCCGTGCCGCTCGAGCCGAAGCGCACCATCTCCACCGGATACCGCTTGCAAATTTCTTCCGCCAGCTCCCACTCCATATCGTGCGGCATTCCAAACGTCGTCCCTATGTGCAGCGCTGTCTCGATCGCTTTCACCACCGCCGGATGGCAATGCCCGGCCATCAACGCACCAAAGCACAAATTGTGATCGACATATTCATTTCCGTCGAGATCCCACAACCTGCTGCCCTTGCCCTCACGCACAAACAACGGATACGGATCGTACGCCCGGTAATTGCTGGCCACTCCCAGCGGAATCCGCTGCAGCGCCCGCTTGTGCGCCTCCGCCGACTTCGGCGTGCGCTTCTCATACGTCGCAATTTCCTTCTGCAACCCTTCGTGCATTTGTCCCGACATACGTTCTCCGTGCCTGGCGGCATATTCATCCGCCAACAGGTCTCTTCCCTGTAGTCAGTGTAAAAAATCTTCCTTCAGACGTGAGGAGCGCGGCCCAAAAGAGCCGCGCTCACCTGCCCTATTATCTCTGCACGCTCGCTCTAGAAGTAGAACTTCAGTGCAAACTGCACCAGGCGTGGATCGCGGGCACGCTTCACACGTCCAAAGTCCGAACCATCGGTGACGTTCCCGTCGGGCTGGTAAAATTGCGCGTAGTTGAAAACGTTGAATAGTTCAGCCCGGAATTGCACCCGGTAGCGCTCGCCGACATTGGTATTCTTGAATATTCCGATATCGGTCTGGAAGACGCCTGGGCCGCAGCAAATCGTGCGCGGCGCGTTGCCGATAGTGCCGAGGACAACGCCGCCCGGCTCATTCGAGCAAAGGGGATTGTCAACGAGGTTATTCGGATCCGCCGGATCAATACACCCGGTGCTGAATGCGCCTGGATCGAAACCTAGGTTCATGTCGTTGCGCGGATTCAACTTCTTGAACGGCGCAATCAGATTTGGCTGACCCGAAGTTTCGAAATCGAAGCTGGAATAGAGTTCGTTATCGTCTTGGTCCGTGATCCGGATGGGGAAGCCGGTTTGGGCGCTCGTTGTCCCAGAAACAGACCAGCCGTTCAGCACCTTTCCGGCAAAACCCTCGTATTTCGGAACCGGAAGGTCCCAGTAATAGCTGAAAACGAACCGGTGGCGGGCATCGAAGAGGGATGGCGCGCGTCCAATCCGCGGATTGAATGGATTGACCAGGCTTTCGAATGTCGAAGCATAGTCGAGCGATTTGCCGTACGTGTAAGCCGCGGTGAACTGCAATCCGTGGCTGAACCGCTTTTCCAGGCTCACCTGCAACGCGTGGTATGCGGAGCTCGAAATCGTTCCTTGCTGGAAGATACTGGAGAAAACGGGCAGGCCGTCCGCCGGGCAGCCCGCTCCGGTTGTCGGGTCGCAGTTTGGAGAGGAAAACGGCCGAAGACCGACGAGCGTGATGCCATCTAGTCCAACCGTCGTTCCTGCAGGAAGCACCTTTGTTGGGCCGTACGGCAGATGCAGATCAGTGGCCAGGACCGTTCCGGGGTCAATAAAATAGGAACTGTCGGCGCCGTACTGCCCACAAGTTCCGACGTCAAGAATGGAGTTGAGATCAAGGCAGGTTTGCGGATTGCCAGGGTTAATTTCCTGGGTGGCCAAAAGTCTGTGTCCCTCACGGCCCACGTACGCAATCTGCAACATTAGATCCTTCGCCAACTCGCGCTGGATTGTAAGATTGTACTGCTCCGCATATTGCGAACGTATGTGCGGAGCGGCTTGTCCGTAGAGAAGAATTGGCCGGAAGTTCGCCCAGTCAACGGGCTGGCCCCGCGGCGGAGTCAAAATTCCGTTAAAAGGATTCGGTGCTGTCGATCCGTCTTGATACTGGAACGGCAGATTGAACATCGTGTCGTAAATACTGGAGCTGCCGCCGAATGGCGGCTCGGCACTAAACTGTTCCATCACCAACTGTTCAATTGGGTTGTAGAAAATGCCGAATCCCGCCCGGATGCTTGTCTTCCCCGGCCCTCCGAATAGCCGTCCCAGGATTCCCTCACTTGCGCTTGGGCTCCAGGCCAAGCCTATGCGCGGTGCAAACGATTTATAGTATGTGGACGTCAGTCCTGTGGGAACGCCCCGATCGCCGGCTACCACAAGTCCCGTGGGAGTCACACCGGCCGCGTCGCAGTCGCTTCCGAACGTGGCAAACAGCGGATCGTCTGGTCCAATCGCGCAAGGGTAGATAGTGGTGTTTTGTCCCGGGCGATAGGTTTGGACCTTCTTTCCAATGTCCGCCAGCGGCGTATTCAACTCCCAGCGGAGTCCGTAGTTCAAGGTCAAATTGGGCTTCAACTTCCAGCTGTCCTGAGCAAAAAGATAGAAGGACTTGGAACGAATCAGTTCATCCTGCGCGGATCCCTGAATGTAATTATCATTCAAGCCTAGGAGATAGTCGGCGAAAAGGTTGTCTGAGGCCGTGTCGTTCGGCCCGCCTCCGTAGAGGTAGTAGGAGCCATTGATATTGAAATACAATCGCTGATCAAACTGCTGCGAACGGAAGTCGCCGCCAAATTTCAAACTGTGATTTCCGATCACTTTGGCAAAACTGTCCGAGATCTGATACGTGTTGCCTTTTTGCGGCAGCTCGCCTTCGAAGTTGTTCCCAATTGAAAATCCACCGGAAATATTGATGTACGGAACGCCCTCGCGGCTTGCGCCAAGATTCGGGTGAATTCCTAGATTGGGATCAGTCGGATCGGTAAAACACTCTGCGGCTGGAACTGTGGCGCAAGAATCTTGGACCAGGGCGGTGTGCTGCGGATGCAAGAACGTTCCCTG
This sequence comes from Candidatus Acidiferrales bacterium, assembly GCA_038236395.1. Classification (GTDB taxonomy): domain Bacteria; phylum Acidobacteriota; class Terriglobia; order Acidiferrales; family UBA7541; genus Acidiferrum. The sequence continues at coordinate 11,515 of JBBRZT010000068.1, read as the reverse complement.
TCCTTCCCGGAAAAAAGTAAAGCGCGCCTCATTTACGGAAGTGGAGCCAATTGTCCAGGTATGACCGATGTTTAGTTGTTGCGTGCGCTCGTCGGTCAGATCGCCAAAGCCCGGTATCGTCGCCCCTCCCGCCTGGAATCGCGCAAAAGGTTTGGCCAGGTAATGCTGGTCGAAGTAGTAGTAGCCGGTAAGGTGCTGGTTCTTCGACAATTCGTGGTCTATCTTCGCGGTGAATTGGTTGCTTCTTTCATGCCCTAACGGTCCTGCTTGAAACGTGCCGTCCGCGCGGTTGGCCTGCGGCACGTAGCGGTTTAACAGGTCCAGCGCCGTCTGATCCATGCACTCCGTGGGAATCACACTGTCGGGAAAAATCTCCGAATACGGCACCATTCCGTCTGGCTGGGTCGAAGGCAAGGGAATGGCCAAGCCGCACCGGCTATTTAATGTCTGGGCGAAGAAATCGGTGGTCACACCGCCTTCAAACGGTGTGGCGCCAAAATTTCCCAGCCGCTCATCCGCAGTGGGCACCGTTACCGTGTCCGAAGATGTCCCTTTGCGTATGCGGTCGCCTTCATAGGTCACAAAGAAAAATGTCTTGTCCTTCCTGATCGGTCCGCCCAGGGTCGCGCCAAACTGGTTTTGCAGGTAATCCAGTTTTTCGAAATCGAAAAATCCTTTGGCGTTCAGATTCTTGTTGCGGAAAAATTCGTATAAGTTGCCGTGAATCGCGTTGGTCCCGGACTTGGTCACCACGTTTATCACCGCGCCAGAATTGCGTCCGTACTCGGCGTCAAAGGTGTTCGTCAACACGCGAAATTCCGCGATACTGTCCGGCGACGGCTGGATCGCCGGCAAGTTCGCGAACTGGTCGTTTCCATCTCCGCCATTCACTGTAAAATTGTTGTCGCGGCCTCTGCCGCCGTTCACGCTCACCACCCCGGCGCGGTCGCTGCCGTACAAGTTGTCCACACCAAGTTGTGATTGCACACCTGGCTGCAACTGTAGCAATTGATACGTGTCCCGCTGCGCCAGCGGCAACTCGCTGACCGCTCTCTCCCCGACAACTGCCCCCAGCTGCGTTGACGTGGTGTCCACCAGCGGCGGCGTTCCGGAGACTTCCACCGTCTCCGTCGCTCCTCCCACTTGCAGAACAATGTCCACCGAAAGGATGGCGTTGAGTTCCAGCGTCACGCCTTTGTTCACATATTTCTTGAAGCCCGCCTGTTGCGCCTGCATCGTGTACGCTCCCACCGGAACTTCCAGAAATCCGTATTCTCCGTTCCCGCCGCTCTGCGCATCGCGCTGCGCCCCGTTCGCTTCATTCAGCAACGTCACCGTCGCACCCGTGATGGCTGCGCCGCTTGTGTCCGTCACCGTTCCGCGGATTCGTCCGCCGGTGCTCTGCGCATTCGCAAAAGACGCCAGGCCTGCCGCAATCAGCAGGATGGAAAGTCCTCCCAAACGCGAAAATAAACGCATCGCCAAATAGGAACGCTGGGACATCATCGCCTCACCCCTGTTTTCGCTTGTCGCGAAATTTCTTTTCGATTGCTTCGTGTTCGAGGTTGCTGCGCTTCTGAAACCTTACTATAATCCTGCAAACTTAGAGAAGGTCGGCACCGGTGTCAAGTAGAAATAATTCATCCGGCAAATCGCCAAAACGCGCGCTGGGTCGTCCCCTGCGTATCAGCGAGGTCGCTCGTCGTGTAGGTATTTCTTCTTCCGCTTTACGCGCCTGGGAAGCCCTCGGCCTGGTCGCTCCCCGCCGCACCCAGAACCGTTATCGCGAATACAGCGAATCCGACGTGCGCCTGCTGCGCCGTGCGATTTTTTTGCGCCGCGCGCGCGGACTGAATCCCGCCGCCATCGTGCATGTTCTCAAGCGCCAGGGTCTCGTCGTATCTGCGTCCCCCGATTCCGCCCGCGTGCCCGGCCAGCGCTTCCGCCGCCTGCGTACTCGCCGCAACCTTTCGCTCGCGCAGGTCGCGCGCGCCACCGGCGTTTCCGTCGGATTCCTCAGCGCTCTCGAGCGCGGCCAGATGCGCTCTTCCATCGCCACGCTGCGCCGCATCGCGCGCTTCTACCGCACCAATATTCTTTCGCTCTTCGAAGCCGCGGAAGAAAACCCCCGCCTAGTGCGCCCCGCGCAGCGCAAAATTCTCGAAACCACTCCCGGCGTGCGCATGGAACTGCTCGCCTGGGGCCACACCGCCATGGAGCCGCATCTTTTCCGCGTGCGCCCCGGCGGCGGCAGCGGCGAATCCTACGCTCACGAAGGCGAAGAATTTCTCCACGTCCTTCGCGGCCAATTCGAAATCTGGCTGCACAACGGCGAGCACTACCGCCTGAAACCCGGCGACAGTCTTTATTTCGAAAGCTCCACGCCGCATCGCTGGAAAAATCCCGGCCGTAGCGAAACGTGGTTGCTGTGGGTCAATACGCCGCCAACATTTTAATTTCAGGAGAAAACCACTGGTGATAAATGTACCGGGCAGTATAAAGAGCCGAATCAAAATAACCGTCGGAGTTTTCCTTCTGTCCCTTTTCTTCTGCGCATCCGCGTCTCTTCATGCTCAAAATCCCAAAAAAGAAACGAAAAGCGGCGCCGACACCATCGTCCTCCACGGCCGCATCTACACTCTCGACTCCAAGCAACCCTGGGCCCAAGCCCTCGCGATCCGCGCCGACAAAATCGTCGCCGTCGGCGATGACACTGCCATTGAAAAATTTCGCCACCCCGGCACCAAAGTCATCGACGCCGCAGGCCAGCTTGTTTTGCCCGGCTTCGTGGATTGCCACATCCACTTTATCGACGGCTCCATCAGCCTCGGCCGCGTAAATCTCGAAGGCGCCAAAGACGTCCCGGACATTCAGCAACGCCTGCGTGATTACGCCGCCAAACATCCCGGCACAGATTGGCTCCTCGGCCGCGGCTGGGACTACGCCATGTTCGGCGCCGAAACGCTCCCCAACAAAAAATATCTCGATGAACTTTTCCCCGACCGCCCGGTTTTCCTCGAAGGCTACGACGGCCACACCTACTGGGCCAACTCCAAAGCCCTCTCCATCGCCGGCGTCACCCGCGACACTCCCGATCCGCCAAATGGAGTCGTCGTGCGCGATCCCGTCACTCACGAACCTACCGGCACCCTCAAAGAAGCCGCCCACGGCCTCGTCGGCAAGTTTGTCCCCGAATCCACGCGCGCTGAAAAGCTTTCTGCTCTTCGCGATGGCATCAAGTGGGCGAATCAGAACGGTTTGACCCGCGTCCACAGCGCCGGCGGCGATTTTCCCGAACTCGAGCTCTACGACGAATTGCGCCGCCACGGCGACTTGACTCTGCGCTTCTACATCGCCTATTTCATGGACCCGCCAGAAATGCGCCCGCAAGATATCGAAGCCATTGAGAACGGGCGCGCGAAATATCACGACGCCTGGATCGACGCCAACGCCGTAAAATTCATGGTCGACGGCGTCATCGAATCGCACACCGCCGCCATGCTCGAGCCTTACAGCGACGATCCCTCCCTCAAAGGCAAACTTTTCTGGGATCCCGCCAAATACAATTTCGCCGTCGCAAATCTCGACAAACGCGGCCTCCAACTTTTCACTCACGCCATCGGAGATTTGGGCGTGCGCACCGCGCTCAACGGCTACCAGCACGCCGAAGAAGTGAATCACACCACCGATCGCCGCCCGCGCATCGAGCACATTGAAACCATCAACCCCGCCGACATCCCCCGCTTCGGCAAACTCGGCGTCATCGCCAGCATGCAGCCGCTGCACTCGTATCCCGACGTCGATACTTTAAGTGTCTGGGCGCCAAACATCGGCGCGGAGCGCGCGACCCGCGCATGGGTCTGGAAAAGTATCGCCGACGCAGGCGGCCGCTACGCTTTCGGCAGTGACTGGCCGGTAGTCACTCTCAATCCCTGGTACGGCCTGCAAACTGCCGTCACTCGCCAGACCCGCGAAGGAGCACCCGCCGCCGGGTTTGACCCCGACCAGCGCCTTACCGTCGCGCGAGCCATCGAAGGCTACACGCTAGGCGCCGCCTTCGCAGGCCGCCGCGAAAAAACCGAAGGCACGCTCGAAAAAGGCAAGCTCGCCGATCTCATCATCGTTTCCCAAAATGTTTTCGAAATCGATCCGCACAAGATTTCAGAAACCAAAGTCCGCACCACCATCGTGGGCGGCCAGGTGGTCTACCAATCCGATGCCAAATAACGCCGAAAAAATCATGGGCTATCGAAAATCTCGCATCCACATCGCCGCGCGCTGCGCGCCTTTCGTCTTACTGGCGCTCACCTTCCTATGCGCCGCCTGCAAACCCAAGCAGCCGACGCTCACCCTCCTCGTCTGGGAAGGCTACGCCGATCCGAGTTTCATCGCCGCCTTCGAAGAAAGCCATCACTGCAAAGTCATCGCCTCCTACATGGGCACCAGCGACGAACTCGTCGCCAAGCTCCGCGGCGGCAGCGCTTCCAACTACGACGTCATCTCTCCCTCCAGCGACGTCGCCGCCTCCATCGTCCGCGCCGGACTCGCCGCGCCCCTCGACCTCTCCAAAATTCCCTCCTACGGCCAGCTTTCCGCCAAACTTCGCGATTCGAATATCGTCAAGCTCAACAATCAGGTCTACGGCGTGCCCTTCGTCTGGGGACCGAACCCGCTCCTCTACGACACCACCGCCTTCGCCCAGCCGCCCGACTCCTGGTCCGTTCTCTGGGATCCCAAATTCCACCAGAAAATTTCCGTGTGGGACGAGCTCTCCACCATCTACATGGCCGCGCAAGTCCTCGGCTACGACAAGCCCGACCCCAGCCAACTCTACAATCTCTCCGACGCGCAACTCGAAGCGGTAAAGAAAAAACTCCTCGAGCTGAAACCCAACATTAGAAAAATGTGGGCCACCGGCGGCGAGCTCACCAATCTTTTCCAGAATCACGAAATCGTCGCCGCCATGGGCTGGCCGCTGATGACCAACGATCTGCGCAAACTGCATTCCCCTATCGGCGAAACTATCCCGCGCGAAAACACCACCGGATGGATCGATCACCTCATGATCACCGCCGCCAGCTCCAACAAGGAACTCGCCCAGGCTTTCCTCGCTTACATGGTCGAAGCCCAGACCCAGAAAAAAGTCAGCGACGTCACCCACTACACTCCCGCCAATCCCGCCGCAGGCCAGTTCATGACTTCAGACGAAACGAAAATTCTCCACCTCGACGCCCCCGACGCCTACATGCAGCGCATTTATTTCTGGCAGGACGTCCCCCGCCGCCCCAAGTACAACGAAATCTGGAACGAGGTGAAAGCCGCGCAGTGACCGCAGCCGTTACAATGCCGCCGCCGTCGGAAAACTCTCGCGCGGCCGCGCCCTTGCTGCAAGTTCGTTCGATAGCCAAACGCTTCGGCGCACTTGAAGTCTTAAAAGCCATCTCGCTCGACATCGCCGCCGGCGAATTCATCACTCTTCTCGGCGAGAGCGGCTCCGGCAAAACCACCATGCTGCGCTTGATCGCCGGATTCGAGCAGCCCACCTCCGGCGAAATCTGGATGAACGGCGAGCGCCTCGATACTCTCCCTCCCTACAAACGCCGCGTGAACACCGTCTTCCAGCAATACGCGCTCTTCCCGCACCTGAACGTGCGCGACAACGTCGCCTACGGCCTGCGCGTCACCAATGCTCCTGCCGCCGAAATCGACACTCGCGTGCTCGACGCTCTTCGAATGGTCAAGATGGGCACTTTCGCCGCCGCTCGCCCTGCCACTCTCAGCGGCGGCCAGCAGCAACGCGTCGCTCTGGCCCGCGCGCTGGTCAATCGCCCGCTGCTTCTACTCCTCGACGAGCCGCTCTCCGCGCTCGATGCCAATCTGCGCAAACAAATGCAAAGCGAGCTGAAATCCCTGCAACGCGAAGTAGGCATCACTTTTCTCTTCGTCACTCACGATCAGGAAGAAGCCATGGCCCTCTCAGATCGCATCGCGCTCCTCCGTAACGGCGCGCTCGAACAAATCGCTTCACCGCGCGAAATTTATTCCCGCCCCGCCACCGCCTACACCGCTCAATTCATCGGGCAAACTAACTTGCTGCGCGCCAATGTCCAGGAAGGCATGGCCAAGTGCGGTCCATTGCTCTGGATCGCCGGTCCCGGGCCCGCCGGCGAGGCGCTCTTCTCTTTGCGTCCAGAAGCCATCCAACTGGCAGACGCCGAAATACTTTCGCCAACAGAAGTCCGCTTCTCCGCCGCCATCAAACAACAACTCTACGGCGGCTCCAGCGAACTCCTGGAAGTGGACTGCGGCGACGGTCAGCTCCTGCGCGTGAAAATTCCCGCGCGAGGCCCGCTAACCGGCACTCAGGACTTTAGCTTTTTCGCGAATGACGCGGTACGAGTTGCGGAATGAAAGGCACGGAATGAGAGCATCACGTTCAAGCCAGACCTGAAAAAATGTATTCGCGCGCCTACAAATCGATCGTCTCCTTACCGCCGCTGCTGTGGGTCGGCCTTTTCCTTCTCCTCCCCTACGCGCTCATGCTCGCTCACAGTTTCTGGCTCGTGCGCGACGGCTTCATCGTCCATCAGTGGACCCTCCACAACTACCGCACCCTCATTACCAATCCCGTTTACTCCGAAGTTCTGCTCCGCAGCATGCGCATCGCCGCCTCCGTCACCCTCTGCTCCCTGCTGCTCGGCTATCCGCTGGCCTACTATCTTTCTTTCCATGCCGGCGCGCGCAAGGAAATCCTCTATCAACTCGTGATCGTTCCGCTGTGGGTCAGCTATCTCGTTCGCGGCTACGCCTGGAAAACAATTCTCGGCAGCGACGGCGTCCTCAACGGTTTCCTGCAATATCTGCATCTCACCACCGCCCCGGTCGGCTTCCTGCTCTACAGCCCCTTCGCGGTCATCCTCATGCTCACTCACATCTATACGCCGTTCGTTTTTCTCCCCATCTACGCCGCGCTCGAACACATCCCTCGCCCGCTCGTCGAAGCCTCACAGGACCTCGGCGCAGGCCCGCTGAAAACCTTTCTTCGCGTCATCCTTCCGCTCTCGCTCCCCGGCCTCCTCGCTGGGGCCACCTTCGCCTTCGTTCTCTCCCTCGGCGATTTTCTCGCGTCCCTCCTCGTCGGCGGCGCGTCCGGCACCATGATCGCCAACATCGTACAAAGCCTTTTCGGCGCCGCCTATGACTGGCCGCTGGGCGCAGCCATTTCCGTCTGCATCCTGCTCATCACCGTTTCGCTTTTATTCCTCACCGAACGCCTCGAAAAGCGCTGGTCCTTCCGATGAGCGCAGCCGCCACAACGCGCCGCGCCCCGTTCCTCGCCGCGTATTCCACACTCGTCTTCGCCTTCATCTATCTGCCCATCGTCGTGCTCATCATTTATTCCTTCAATCGCGACGGCGTCGGCGGCTTCCCCCCGCGCCATCTCACTCTCAATTGGTACCGCCAGCTTTTTGCCGACGCCGCCATCTGGACCTCCGTGCTCAACAGCCTCATCGTCGCCGCCTGCAGCGTCGCGCTCGCGCTCACCCTCGGCCTGCTCGCCGCCCTCGCGCTCGACCGCGCCAGCTTCCCCGGCAAATCGCTCTTCCGCCGTCTCGTTCTACTCCCGCTCATTCTTCCCGGTATCATCACCGGCCTCTCCTTGTTAATGTTCGCCGTCTATGCAGGCGCGCACCTCAGCCTGCTCACCGTATTCCTCGGCCACGGCACCGCGCTTATCTCCGTCGCCACCACCGAACTTTTCGCCGGTCTCCAGAAAATGGATCGCGCCCAGGAAGAAGCCTCTCTCGATCTCGGCGCCACCCCGCTGCAGACGTTCTGGCGCGTCACTCTACCCAACCTCAAACTCTCGCTCATCGCCGCGGGCCTGCTCATCTTCACTCTCTCCATGGACGAAATCGCCGTCACCTTTTTCCTCATCGGCCGCGACAATACTTTGCCGCTCGAAATCTGGGGCCGCCTCCGCCGCGGCATCACCCCCGAAATCAACGCCATCTCCACTTTGATTTTTGCCGTTTCCGTAATTCTGATCGTCGTCTGGTTTCACCTGCGCTCTCGCGCGCAGCGCAAAACATTCTGAATCGAGGAGCCTCTATGTCTCATTCACGCCGCAACTTCATCAAGTACGTAGTCGTCGGATCTGTCGCCGCCGGCTGCCCCATCGACTCCAGCCTCCTCGCCGTCCCTGACGAAAAATCCTCGGCCACTCCCCTCGTCGAAGGCGAGCACTTCGAAGTCTGCCACCAGGTCCGCGACGGCCATCAATTCGCGCGCCCCGACGCCACCAAAAAAGCCGACGTCGTTATCGTCGGCGGCGGCGTCGCGGGACTTTCCGCCGCATATTTCCTCGGCGGCAAAGGCAAGGACTGGCTGCTGCTCGAAAAAGAAAATCACTTCGGCGGCAACGCTTATCAGGAGGAATACGACGGCGCAGCTTTCGCTACCGGCTCGGCCTTCGCCTTCAAAGGCGATCATGGCGATCAGCTCGCCTCCGAGCTGGGCATGAAGCTGCTTCCCGTCAACAATCCCGACGCCACCATCGTCAACAAAACTTTCGTCGCCGACACCTGGAACGCCGGACTCGACCAATTGCCCTATTCCAAGGAAGTCCGCGCCAGCTTCAAGAAATTTCGCGATGAAATGATGAAAATCGATCTAGTCAAACGGGCGGTGGAACTGGACGCCCAGCCGCTAACCGACTTCACCGGCGGCTACGCCCCGGAAGTCCAGCAATGGTGGGACGGTTACGGCCCCTCCAATTGGGGCGCCACCACCGAAGACACCAGCGCCCTCGTCGCGCTCGCCTCGCTGCAAGGCATGGTCACCGGCGAAGACAGCAAGCGCGTCATTCTTCCCGGCGGCCTCGGCTGCATCACTCACAAGCTCGTTGAGGTTTTGCAACCGAAATACAAAGACCGCATGCTCGGCGAAGCTACGGTCGTCGCTGTCGTCCCCGGCGACGACAGCGTCCGCGTCACCTATTTCCACGCGGGAGAATTAACCACCGTCTCCGCCAAGGCTGTCATCATGTGCACCGCGAAATACATCACCTCTCGTCTCGTCATGGGCATCCTCTATGACCAGAAAACTGCCATGCGCCGCACCCGCTACGCACCCTATCCCGTCGTCAACGCGATCTTTGATAAACCGGTCTACAATCGCGGGTACGACACTTGGTGCCCGGGAAATTCCTTCACCGATTTCATCGTCGCCGACTGGACCATTCGCAACAGCGCTGGCTACCACCAGAAACACAACATCCTCACCTTCTACACCCCGCTGCGCGAAAACCAGCGCTCCACCCTGCTCGAAGAAGACAGCTGCAAATCACTCGCCGCCCACGTCCTTGCCGACTTCCAGAAATTGCTTCCCGAATTCAACGTTGATCCCGTCGAAGTCCGCATCTACCGCCGCGGCCACCCCATGTTCATGGCCGTTCCCGGCCAGTTCACCAAAAACCGCCTCGCCGCCGCGCATCCCATGGACCGCATCTACTTCGGCAACAATGATTCCGGCGGCCCCGAATCGCTCACCAGCGAAGCCATCCGCTTCTCGCAAGGCGGCGTCGAATGGGCCGATATGGTCCTCGCAGGCAAGCCCGGCGCAAAAGACTTCGCCGAAAAAGTTTTGAACACTCACGAATTTTAGGATTGGCAGTTACGGACTGGAGTTATCGAGGGTTTGGATGCGCTCGAAAACTACTTAATGACGGCATAGTGCATCTTCACGACGCCGTCTGCGAACTTCTTACAGGCAATTAGTTTTAGCGGCACCGTGCGCCGCCCACCCGCGATCAATGGAATGCCTTCTCCAATAAACGTGGGGATCACGCTGATCAAAAACTCGTCGATCTCTCCCGCGTCGAGAAACGAGCCAATGATGCCCGCGCCGCCCATGATCCAGATGTCTTTCCCCTTTTTCTTCCGCAGTCGAGTCGCAAACGCCTTGATCGGTTCATTCACAAACTCCACGCCCGCAGGCGCCGGTGATTGCGGCAGGCTGCGCGTGAACACGTAGTTCTTAACTTTTGTATCGAAGGCCGTCTCACTCACGCCTTTTTTCTGAAACTCCAGTGCCACATCACAAGTCTTCCTGCCCCACAGGATCGTATCGATCGTTTTATAGAACGCGTCCATCCCGTAGTTGTCTTTCGGACTCGGCCGGTCCAGCCAGTCGAACGTACCGTCGACCCTCGCAATAAAGCCGTCGGCGCTCGTAGCGATGTTAACGATGATTTTTCTTTTATGGGCCATGGCTCGGCAGCGCCCAATCCTAATGCGAACGCCTCAAGATTTCCATCCTGGTTCAGCGAAGCAGGCCACCTCGCCCAGAACCTGCTGCGACATTGTTCTCACTACACATCGACCTTGGTGTATAACGATCCCGCCCAGGCCTCAGGCCCAAAAACCCAGTCGGATAAATTCACGGAGGGAAATATGAAGAAGTCATCAATCGCAACGGCAGCAGCGGCAGCGGTGTTGGTCGCTGCTTCGTTGGGTATTGCGCAGGCCCCCAAAAAATCTGCCGTAGCTAAGAAGGCAGTGTACTCAACCCCGGATCAAGCCAAGTTCGTAGACTCTACGAACTCTCCCGGCGTCTCCATGGCCGTCCTCCGGGGCGACCCCGACAAAGGACCGCACGCCACCTTCACTAAATTCGCGCCGGGTTTCGACGCCGGCATGCACACCCACACCGCCGATGTTTGGATCGTCGGCATCAAGGGCGCTTACGTCTACAAGGATGAAGCCGGCGAAAAGCGCGTCCGGCCGGGCGATTATCTCCGCGTTCCCGGCGGCCACAAGCACCAGAGTGGCGGCGACAAAACCGAAGGCGCGCTCTTTTATGAGGAAGCTTCCGGGAAGTTCGACAGCATTCCCGTAAAATAACAAAAATCCCGTTAGGTCTGCCGCATCCTTCGCAGCATCGCAGAGCATGTCGCGAAGGATGCGGTTTTTATTCTGCAGGCATCAATTTAACTGGCAACATGCCCATCACTTTCGTTCCGCTTTGATCCGACACAATTTCAAGCGTGCCATTGAATTGCCGCACGCGTTCTTCCATGCCCCGCACACCCACGCCCGCCTTCGCCGCCCTCATCTCCTGTTGTCTTTCCGCCGAAATTCCCTTGCCCTGGTCGCGGATCTCAAACATAACGGCACTCTGAGTTTGACTTAGACAAATCTTGGCTGTGGCACTGCCCGAATGCCGGTGAATATTCGTCAAGCTTTCCTGCACCACCCGAAATATCACCAGCTCCAGCTCTCGCGGCAGTCTCTCGAACTCCGCGGATATCTCCACGTCCACTTTGATCTTGCTCCGCTGCGAAAATCCATCCACGTACCAGCGAATCGCCGACGACAGCCCCACTTCGTCCAGCAGCGGCGGATGCAGCAGGTAGGAAAGCGTGCGAATCTCCGTCGACAAGTCCTCCGAAAGTTGCTGACTCTCCGCGGCCAGGTTCAGAATTTTCGGATCGTGTCCCTTCGCTGCGCGCTGC
>JBBRZT010000067.1:0-14459 GCA_038236395.1 Candidatus Acidiferrales bacterium | reverse complement strand
GGCGCGCTATGCCGGGCCTCACGCGACCAGCGCGGAACGCATCGCCAAGCTGCTTGCGGAGCTGCGCGGCAAGCCGGAAACCGAGCGTGCCGCACATTTTTGTTGCGTCATTGCGGTGATCAGAAAAGGGCTGCCCGTCGCCATCGTCAGCAATCGCGTGGATGGAGTCATTCTGGAAGCGCCGCGCGGTTGTGGCGGCTTCGGTTACGACCCGGTGTTTTATTTGCCAGGGTTGGGTAAAACATTCGCGGAACTTTCAGCGGCGGAAAAAAATCAACACAGCCATCGCGGTAAAGCGTTTCGCCGCGTGCTTGCTCTGCTGGATACTTTCTAACTCAAGAACAGATTTCCGCCGTGTGTTATTCTGGCGCGCCATGGCAACTCGCAAGCCACAAAAGAAAAAGACGCCGCAAAAGAAAAAACCTGCACGCTCGCCAAAGAGCGGGCCTTCACCGCTGAAAACCCGCAAGATGGGCAAGAAAGAATGCGTGCTGGGAACCGATCCGCGCAGAGTAGCGGCCATCCTCGCCGGCCTGGACGAAGCCTATCCCAACGCTACGTGCGAACTGAAGCACAAGACCCCGTTTGAGCTGCTGATCTCCACGATTCTTTCCGCGCAGTGTACCGATGTACGCGTAAATCAGGTGACCGAAACCCTGTACAAGAAATATCCCACGCCGGAAACTTTCGCTTACGCCATACCCAGAGAACTGGAGCAGGAAATTCGACCGACGGGGTTTTTCAGGAATAAAACGAAGTCAGTAATGGGCGCCAGCAAAGCCGTCGTGGAACAATTTGGCGGTCAGGTGCCACGCACTATGGAAGAGATCCTGACGCTCCCCGGAGTGGCGCGCAAAACGGCAAATGTGGTGCTTGGCACCGCTTACGGGATTGCTAAAGGCGTTGTGGTCGACACCCACGTGATGAGATTGTCGCGGCGCCTGGATTTATCGCGGCAAACCGACCCCAAGAAAATCGAGCAGGACCTGATGAAAGTGCTACCGGATAGGAAATGGATCGCCTTCTCACATCAATTGATCTGGCACGGGCGCCGCGTGTGCGTGGCGCGCAAGCCGCGCTGCATCGACTGCAACATGGAAAAAATCTGCTATGCCGCGGACAAGACCATGTCCACCCATCCCGATTCGCCGTGCCTGCCGGAGCCGTACCCGCAACCGGCCTGAGGGCTATCGCTCAAAAATAATTAGCTAACCCCACCGGGGCGATTCGTCCAAGCTGATCTCCAGCGCGGTTTTCGCCACCACTTCATGCGTAAGAAACGAATTGGCCGGGTGGATTCGTCCAAGACGCGCGTCTCGCACCAGTCGCTCATATCCCGCCGAGCGAAAGATTCCCTGCCCGCCGCTCACATCCAGCCCGAGATCCACAACGCGCCAGGAGCCTTCGACGGCGCGGTATTTGGCAGCAAATATTTTTGACGGCCATTGCGCGCCGTGATCCACGCCATTCGACCAGTCCTCGGCAATCTTCTCCAGGTGCGGCCCGATGGATTCAAGCTCGATAACCATATCGGCGATGGCGTGCTGTATCTCCGGGTGATAAGCCATCGAGCGAGTGAGCGCCAGCGAACCCTTGCTCTTCACTGCGCGAATGGTCTGGTCCAGCGCGCGTCTGGCCAGTCCGTAGTAAACATTTCCAAAGCCAGTCAACGCCCAGGCAAAGATCGACAGTACAAAAGGATCGATTCCCGCCGCGCCGGCAGGTACCACGCGAGCGATATAGTGATCGGGAACAAAAACATTGTCGAGCACAGTGTCGTCACTGCGCGTCGCGCGCATTCCCAATACATCCCAGGTTTCCTTGATTTTGTAGCCCGCGGAATCGCGCGTGATGAAGCCGTGAACGATTTTGGGCTGTGCAGGATCGCTGGTGTCCATCCCATGCGTGCCAAACCGTGTCCACACCGGCGTCAGACTGCCAAAATGTTTCGTTCCCGTGAACCTGTAACCTCCCTCGACGCGTTCCGCTTTCGCCGTCGAGAGCAGTACCGGCACATCGTTGCCACTTTCCGCGTGGCCAGCGGCAAAGATTTCACCGGCGGCTGCCTCGCGCAGAATCCACTCCAGCGAAGCATCGCCCCGGCGCCAAAGATCCGCCGCAACGCCAATCCAGTAAAGATGCATGTTCACGGCAAGCGCAGTGGCCGGGGCGTGATACGCCAGCCGGCGCTGCTCGCGGCACATTTCCGCAAGCGTCAAACCCGCGCCGCCGAATTCTCGCGGCAGAGGCAACAGCAAATACCCCGCAGCCTTGAGTTCGTCGAAGTCTTCCTGGAAGAAGCGGTTTTCCCGGTCGTAGGCAGCGGCACGCGAAGCGAAACGCGCGAGCATCTCTTCGTTCAGCACCAATTCCACCGGCCGCGGTTTAGACGCATCATTATTTTTCGCCTCAGGCGATCCGCCATTGGAGCTCGCCTTGCTTTTAGAAGTAGTGTATTCCGACTCTTTTTCCATTTGGCTTTTCATCTTGACCTCCAAGTCTTCGAGCACGCGGCTTTCGAGCATGCTACTTCGATCGATACCTCTCTGTTGGGCCCGGTAATGCCGTCATTCTCCGTCAAAACACTTGTCCGAGTTAAGGAAACTGTTTATCCGCCGGCGTCGTCGCCGCCAACATCACGGGCGAGCTTCGTAAACGATGTTGAAGGGCGTTTCCGTGGCGCGCCGAAAACGATTGAATCCCGCGGCGGTCACAACATTGCGGATTCGCGCTTCCCCGGCCTGCGCTCCCAAACACAACCCGACTTCCTGCGAGCGCGAGCAAGGCGTACACAGCAAGGTTGAAAACGAATAATAAACGCGTCCCACAGGATTCAGGTTGTCCTTCAACTGGTCGTTCGCAAACGGCTCAACGATCATCCAGGTGCCATCCTTGGCCAATGACTGCCGCACGTGCGCCGAAGCCCCGATGGGATCACCCATATCGTGCAAGCAATCGAATACCGTCACCAGGTCGTAGTCTTTCCCCGGAAACTCTTTGGCTTTTATCACCTCAAACGTGACGCGGTCCGCGACGCCATCCCGATTGGCTGCCTCGCGAGCCGCTTCGATCGATTTGTCATGGTAGTCGAACCCGAAAAATCGGGAATTGGGAAACGCTTTCGCCATCAGCAACGTGGAGGCGCCTTTACCGCAGCCGACATCGGCCACCCGGGCTCCCGCCTCGAGTTTCGCTTTCACACCCTGCAACGAAGGAATCCATGAGCTTACGAGGTTCGCGGCATAACCCGGCCGGAAGAACTTTTCGCAACCATGAAAGACGCCGTCGACGTGTTCATGCCATCCCATTCCCGCGCCAGTGCGGAATGCTTCGGTGATCCGCGGCACCGCGGCCAGTGAACCCAATGCCAGCTCAAACGCGCCGGGCAGATATGCTGGGCTATCTTCGTTCGCCAGCGTGAAAGCCTGTTCCATGCTCAGACTGAACTTGTTGGTCTTCTGATCGAAAGTGATATATCCGCCCGCCGCCTGGGATGCCAGCCATTCGCGCAAATAGCGCTCGTCCGTCTTGGTCTTGGCGGCAAGTTCGGCGGCGCTCAAGGTCTCGCCCTCCAGCGCCTTGTACAGGCCCAATTTTTCTCCAATGACCACCATGCCGGCGTGAACAGTCGCGCCGAGATCGGTCACGAATTGTCCGACGAACGCGTTCAGTTTGTTCATGTCCAGAGCAGTTGCTTGTGCGGTGCCCATTTTTATTTTCTCCTTTATTTCTATTTCGCTGCCCGCCCCTTCACGCATTCACTTCTGGCCGTTCCTTCGGCTATCGCATTTTGTTAGAATCCGCCGTAATATCGCGTTTCAACTAGGTCGCTCAAAGGTACCGCCAACGAAGCGCCGAACCTCGCTGGCAAGGGCAAAATAACAGGCAGCTGACGCGAAGTAACGAAACAACGCCAAAGAAAAGCCAAAATTAGACACGCGCGCTGCCTTCGCCTGCGGGAACGGGATTACATTTGGAGACCAATTCTCAAGGTTATCGATTCGGCGAGTTCACCCTGGACCTCGTCAAGGGCTGTGTTTTCAAGGGGGAACAGGAGATCAAGCTTCGCCCCAAAGTATATGAGGCCCTTAAATATCTGGTGGAACATCCCGGCCGTTTGATCGCCAAGCAGGAGTTGATGCAAGCGGTGTGGCCGGACTCCTTCGTCACCGACGATTCACTGGTGCAATGCGCGTTGGAGCTGCGGCGCGCCCTGGGTGACCGCGACCAGCAAGTGCTGAAGACCGTGCCTCGCCGTGGCTATCTTTTCGCCGCTGAAGTTACCCAGCACACCGTCAAAACGCCAGAACTTCCTCCCGTAAGTGATCCTTACGAGCAGTCGATCAGCCGTGAGCTCTCTTCCCCGAAGACACCCAGGAAGCACCTCAACCTGCCGGCCCCGCGCACTTCGCTGATCGGACGCGAACAACAAGAAGTGGAAGCCGCAGGACTGTTGCTCCGGCCTGACGTTCGTCTGTTGACCCTCACCGGTCCGGGCGGAGCCGGAAAAACGCGGCTGGCGATTGCGATAGCTGCGGCGATTGCGCAACATTTCCCGGCGGGCGTCCAATTCGTCAATTTGGCGCCGGTCACGCACCCCGACCTGGTGGCAACCGCTCTTGCGAACGCGCTCGAAATCCCCAAAGTCGGCAACCGCACCGTCCCTCAACTTATCGGTGAGCAGCTTCGCAACGCAGGGGCATTTCTGCTGGTGCTGGATAATTTCGAACAGGTGCTCGCCGCTGCGACGGTAGTGGCTGAAACTCTGGAAGCGTGCCCTTCCCTGAAGATTCTGGTAACCAGCAGGTCCAGCTTGCGCGTCTACGGCGAACAGGAATTTCCCGTAGCGCCGCTAGCGCACGATTCCGCCATCGAATTATTTGCGCAACGCGCGGCGGCCGTCTGGCCCGGCTTTGCCATCACTCCGGAAAATGCTGCGACAATTCATGAAATTTGTTTGCGGCTGGACGGGCTGCCGCTGGCGATTGAGCTGTCCGCTGCGCGAACCAAGGTCCTGTCTCCCACCGCAATTCTGGAGCGGCTGCAACACCGTCTGCAATTGCTGACGGCCGGCGCGCTCGACCTGCCCGAGCGGCAACAAACGCTGCGTAACACCATCGATTGGAGTCACGACCTCTTGAATGACGCCGAGCGGAAACTCTTCCGCCGATTTTCCGTTTTTGTCGGCGGCTGCACGTTGGAAGCGGCGGAAGCGGTCTGCAATACGCGCCTCGATCTCGGTGTTGATCTCTTTGAGGGTTTGTCATCGCTGGTGGATAAAAACCTGATCCAGCACACTGGCCGCGCTGAGGCCGAGCCTCGTTTCCAAATGCTCGAAACCATTCGCGAATACGCCCTCAATTGCCTCACGGACAGCGGTGAACAGCCCGCCACGCAGCGCGCGCATGCGGCGTACTGCCTGGTCCTCGCAGAGGAAGGCAATCCGGCGCTCTCTCCCGAAGACCGCTCTCGCTGGTTGGCGCTATGCGACGCCGAGAACGACAATTTCCGTCTCGCTCTTGACTGGTTGTTCCAAAAGTCGGATCTGGAATGGGGTTTGCGTCTTTGTATGGCGCTGTTTTTATTCTGGGATATGCGCGAACACCTTACCGAAGCCCGTACTCGGATGGAGACGATTCTGCGGCTCGCCGGAACCGGGCACTCCAGGGAGCGGGCCAAAGTTTCGCATTTTCTCGGCGCCTTGGCGGCGACACAAGGAGATTTTTCGGCTGCGGAGCAGCATCTTCAGCTGAGTCTCTCGATTTATGAAGACCTGGGGGATCAGCCGGGCATTGCCGCATCCCTGAATGGCCTGGCAATTACGGCGCGAGATCAGGGTGATTACGCCTCCGCGCAAAGTAATTTCGAACGAAGTCTCGCGTGCTGGCGCCTGCTTCCGGATCGCCTGGCCATGGCGCGTTGCCTGCATAACCTGGCCAACGTGGTAAAAGTTCGCGGGGACTATTCGCGAGCTCGTTGGGCGTTGCGCGAGGCCACCGACATTTTCGAGGAACTCGGCGATCGCAGCGGCGCGGCCTGGTCCATCAACCAGCTGGGCGACATTTCGCGCGAACAGAATGACAATGTCGCGGCCCATGAATTTTATCAACGCGCCCTGACCGCTTTTCGAGAAGCCGGAGACGCGTGGGGTTCTGCCCGATCGCTCACCGACTTGGGCTATGTCGATTGCGAGCAAGGCGATCATTCGGCCGCGCGCGAAGCGTATCGCGAAGCGTTGCAGATTTTTGTGGGTCTGGGACACAGGCGCGGCATCGCGCGAGCGCTGGAAGGATTCGCATGTTTGGCCGTAGCTCAAAGTCGCGCCTCGCGCGCGCTCACACTGGCCGCCGCCGCGGCGAGTTTGCGCCACCTGATCAACACTCCTCTGACCCAGGCCGAACAACTCAAGTTTGAACGAACGCTGCTCCCCGCCTGGAAATCGCTCAGCGGACCCGAAGGACAGCGCGCTTGGGCAGAAGGCTCCGCAATGGACCCGGAGAAAGCCGTGCACTACTCTCTGGAAGAACCGGGTCCCACGATCTCAAGCCAGGACAGCTAATACGTCGGCGCATCGCGGCGGCAAGGTACGTTAGAATAAAGCTAGTCGGGGCGTAGCGCAGCCTGGTAGCGCGCCTGCCTTGGGCGCAGGAGGCCCCCGGTTCGAATCCGGGCGCCCCGACCATTTCACCTATTTATTTTCGCTGAATCTTTCCTGATACGTTCAAGCCCTACAAGAGACCCCGGTCCCCTCAGTTCCAACTACAAGCCTCTCAACGCTTTTCACTGCCGCAACGTTGCTCTTCCGCATCGAGACCTAGGCATCGGTAGCCGACCGGGGTTACAACCGCGGGACTGGGCGATATGTTATCTTGACTTGTCAGTTTATTTTTAGTAAGTAAACATACAATTGCTGCGGCTTACGCGGCCCCAATTCTCTCTGGATCCGCGTCTGAAGAGAGGTGCCGGATGAAACGCATTCCCTGCATTTTATTTTTCCTTTCTCTGGAGTGCTCGTGGAGCGTGTTTGCTGCTCAGATTGTGGGCACCCTGCGCGATGGGGGAAAGCCCGTAGCGGCCAATACCGAGCTTCGAGTTACGTGCAGCTCCAACCCGCCCCACGTGACTAAAACGGATCAGTATGGCTCCTACAGCGTGTACGTGAGGGAGACGGGCAAATGCGCTTTCACCATTACTTACAACGGACGCACGCTTTCCGCCGATGTCTATTCCTACGCGGACCCCGTCCATGCCGACTTTGATATTGCCAGGGACCCGAACGGCAATCCTGTGTTGAGGCGGAGATAAGGGTGGCGGAAAAGGAAAAACGCCTGTGGCAGAAAATCTACGAAGGCGGCAAGCCCTTTGGGGCCTTGCTCACTGCCGGGTTCCTGGCCCTGCTCGGCTTCATCACCAGCAATTACCTCAACACCAAACAAGAGAGGGATACGGAATACAAGCTTTACACGGAACTGACCAGCAAACGGGAAGAGTCCGACACAAACCTTCGTCAGCAGATGCTTTCGCTGATGATGAACAAGTTTTTAAACGACACGAAGGCCGATATGGAACAGCAAGTCCTCGGCATCGAACTCCTGGCGCGCAATTTTCACGAATCTCTCGAACTCTCACCTCTGTTCAATCATGTTCGCAGAGAGATTGAAGCCCGGCCTAACACCGACGGGAAGAACCAGGACTTCATGTTGCGCCTCAAACGTGTGGCCAACGACGTAGCCGGCAAGCAAATCGAAACCTTGCAGGGAGCCGGTCAAACCAGGGAATGGCACGTGGATATCTTCAGCCCGGACCAGGATCCCGGCACTGGAAGCGCTTTCAGGCATTGCTTTCCGCTGTATGCCAAGGATGCCGTGGAGCAAGACACCGACACTGATAACGACGTTCAGCAGCCCGGACCGGGCAGCGAACGATGCATACGAGTCGAGGTGCTCAACTTCGATATACCGGATGAGCGGTTGCGTGTGCGATTGGAAAGTTCAACCACTGAAGGCGAGAGGATCGACGTCAACTTCTGGCTCGACTATTTTGATTTTCCGATGGTGAACAATACTCATTTGTCTGATGCCCAGCGCTGCGCCATCGTACTCAAAAACCTGGATCACGAATCCGGCGCGGACCTCGCCCTTGTTTATTTTCCCGGGTCCTATGCCAGCCTGCGTGATAAGCCCTACATTGATGAAATTTTGAGTGATCTGAAGTCGAAGGGCAGCCGGGAGGCCGGGCACGCCAAGAAACCGGGGAAATGACCGCGCCGGCGTTGCGCCACGGACGTTTTTTCGACAGGAGGAATTCATGCTCAAATCGGTTCGATTCGGACTGCTCCTCATTTTATTTTCGGCGGCAGGTTGGCCACTTCCTGCGTTCGGCCAGAACACAGCCGCTGCTCCTCCAAAGAAACCAGAGACCTCAAAAGTTCACTTTACGGTGACCCGCAACGGCACGGCCAAGCCGGTTTCCGGAGCAAACATAACCGCGCAATGGGGCGATGGCGGCCAGGCCGACTCAAGAGACGCAGCCACCGGCACCAAGGGGCTTGCTAAGCTGGAAGATATTCCCCGGGGAAAAGTCAAAGTGGTCGTGGTAGCAACCACGTACTGCACGTTTCGGCATTCCTACGAAATAAGCAAGGCCGACGAAAGCATTGAAGTCAAACTCCGCATGGACGACGGTCAATGTCCAAACTAGAAACTACGGTAGCCATTTCGAGGTAGCGGCACAGCGCGTTCGCCAGTTGTATCTGGCGCGGACTCTTGCATTCCGGCTCCATCAATTTCGGGCTGCCTACCACAATCACATTGGACATAGCCCGCGAAGTCGCCACGTTGAGCCGGTTCAAGCTGTAGAGAAACTCCATTCCGCGCGGCGCATCTTCCGGTGAAGAAGTCGTCAGCGAATAAATCACCACAGCCGCTTGCTGCCCCTGAAATTTGTCCACCGTCCCGGCTTCCGCTCCTGGAATTCTGGTCATGATATCCGCAACCTGCGCGTTATAGGGGCCCACGATCAGGATGTCTTTCAGTTCGACGGGCCGACTGTTCCCCGCGCTGCGAAACCACACCACGCCCGGTCTCGTCAGGCTGTCGACAATTTTCGCGATCACTTCCACTTCTTCCTCCGACGAGTTCCGATTTCCATCATGATTCACTGGCACGAAGTACAATCCTGGCTTATCCAGCCACGGGTGCCCTTGCAGAATTCTGGGAACAGTCACCGCGCGCGACCCCAGTTTGCTTTCGTAGAACATTTCCGACGTATACGCGCAGACTTTGGGGTGCATTCGCCACGTCTCCGGAAGCAACATTCCCATTTCCAGCGGAATCGTCTTCCGCTCGCCGATTAAATGCTCCAACGCTGACTTCTCTGCCCCTTCCGGATGGCTTCCCCGCAAGGGACGTTGCAGTTGCTGCGGATCGCCGATCAAAATCACGTTTTTGGCTGCGTGGCCAACTGAGATGACATCCGCCAAAGCCATTTGCCCGGCCTCGTCCACAAACAGCGCGTCGACCGATTCATATGCGTCTTTGTCCGCCCACAACCACGAAACTCCGCCCACAACATTTGCAGCGCCGGAGCGTAGCGCATCCAGCGCTGCTTTGTTCTTGTCCACAACAGCAATTCCGGGTGAGTAGTCGTCCGCCGTCGGCGAAGTTAGTTTCTGCATGCAGTGAACACCGGCAATGTCATCTTCGCTTGCGGCTAAAACCACTTCGTCCAGCAATTTTCGAATGACTTTGTGGCTCAGTGCCGTTATCCCGACTTTCTTTCCTGCCTGTACCAGACGGCAGATCATTCGCGCGCCTGTAAAAGTCTTGCCTGCCCCCGGCGGTCCCTGTATGGCAAACAGCGAATCCTGCAGGGCAACGACGATTCGGCACGCGGTTTCTTTTGTTTCTTCCCCCGGAAGCGTCGCCATGACTTCCCCGCTCTTCAGGCGAGGAGGTTTGCGCAAAAGCAAATCGCGCGACGCGCGCATCGGGCCCGGCGAATCGACTCCCTGGTCTTGCACCCACTCGCCAAGCTTGAAAAGCGCGTCGGCCTGCGCGTTTTGGCCGCGCGGAGAGTCCCAGGTGTAAACACTGGACGGGTGGAAGTTCGCCGACTTTTTCATCTTCTTGATATCGACGGTGCGTTTCACCAGATCGATTGCGGCTACGCAACCGAGTTTCTCTCCCCGATGATACAAATCCTTGTCGCGGCGCAGTTCTGTCTCCTGCTTTTCAAATGCGTAGCGGTCCACCGGAATCTGGCGTTCAATCGCGACCTGTTTTACAAACTGCAAGCCCGCTAACGCAACCCGCTCATCGCGCAGCGCCTCGTCGTCCAATTCAGCGAGCCGGTAACCCTCCCACCATCCGGCCTTGTTTTCTCTCCGATGCCAATCGAGCAGCTGCGCCAGCATCCAGCGAGCTTGCTGTTCCTCCGAACGCTCCGCCGCATCGACCGGAACGCCGTCCACCAACTGTGCAAATAGCGCGGCAATCTTTTTCTGGCGCTCATCCACTTCTTCAGATGGCGCGCCATCGCCTGGCGCCGGTCTTTCAATCGCTGTGCCCGACTCGATGCATTTCTGTCGCTCCACTTCGAGCCAGTCCCGCAGTGCCGCCGTCGAGAGGCAATCTTCCCCGTTGTAGCCTTCCATCGCCTCGCGGAATTTCTCCGGCAATTCTTCTTCATCCCAACCCAGCTCCAGGCGGTGCTCCACACACCGCATGGCCGCTCGCGAAACGTCCAGCGGAGTCTTGCGCTCGAATCCGTAAAACGCTTCCAGCTTTTTCAGAGAATATTCTTCCACGCTGGCCCGCACCGCCTGCTTGAACACGGTGTGCAGGTCCACCAGCAATTTCGCCCGCAGCATCCGGTCGATCTCTTCTTCCTTGCTCGCATACATGCCCATCAGCCGTTTCAGCGCACCCGGCTCATACCCGCCAAAGTGGTACACGTGCATCTGCGGATGTTTGTCCAGCCGCTGCATGATTTCATCCACCAGCCATTCGAAGCCGCTTTTTTCTTCCGCGCGATTCAGCGCCCAGCGCTTTTCATAGGACAACTTTCCGCCTGCACCCACGGTCGCAAAACCAAACATATATTGCAGGCCGCATATTCCAACAAACGGATCGCCTTCCAGGTCGACGAACATGTCTCCCTCGGAAGGCTCCGGCAGCCGGCAAAAGCCGGTGCCGGGTACAACATCGAGCAACTCATGCACGCATTTCTTTTCTGTGCGCCCGGCGACCTGCACGCGCGCCTGCTCACGCACCCGCTCCATTCCTTCTCGTGAACCGTGCAGCGGTTTTTCTTTCAAGGGGATGGCCATCACCGCCAGCTTCGCCATCGTCGCGTTATCCCAGGCTTCCAGTTGCGTTCGCTGCTGCCGCCGGATTCCTGCCACCAGCGAAAGATGATCGTCACCGCGCCGCACAGCGTCACATTCGCTGAACCACCGGCAAACTTCGCAATGCAGGCAGGGCTCCGGATAGGTTTCGCCCGCAGCGCCGTTGTCACAGGCTTTCTCCAGCCGGTCCTTTACGTAGCGGTAATACGCCGCGTATTCCGCGAAACGATATTCCTCCGCATCAAAATTCTGGCTGGGTGGAACCACATGCATAGACTCCGGCTCCATTCCTTGCGCTTCCTTTAACAGTGCCGAATACAGAGCCAGTTGCAGGATGGTGGTCGCTTTCGTTTCGCGCGACAGCTTGCAGTCGTACGCTTCATACGACCAGTTCCCGAAGCGGCTGGGCTTCGCAACTTTGCGCAACACATCCGGCCGCCCAAACCACCGCCCCGCCGCCAGGCTGCCCTGCGCGATCACTTCCACGCGGCGCTCCATGCACGCGATCGTTTCGAGTAAAGCTCGCTCCTCGCTCTTGATCTCGCGCAAATCCTCAAACGTGCCGCTGGTCGCGCGCAGATGAGCGAGATACGCGGCTTCATGCCGCTCGCCCAACTCTTGAATCACCACCAGGTCCGGCGCGCGCCATTCCGGCTTACTGCGTAGGCCGCGCGCCACACTCAGATCGAGCACGGTGAGATGCCGGCACGCCAGATGGCCGCTCAAGTCAGTAGCGGCAAGCCGAATTCCATTGGAGGTAAGTTTCATAAAGAAACAATATTAGCGCGTTGCGGTACTGGTTGCGTTTGGCATTTGCATCTTCGTCGAATAAGATGCTCGGCACAGTAAGGAGCATTCCGATGAGTTCAAGCGATCAATACCAGGCAATCGTCATCGGTTCGGGTCAGGGCGGAAATCCATTGTGCTCGGCACTTGCAGCTGCGGGAATGCGCACCGCGCTGATCGAGCGGGAACACGTGGGCGGCACGTGCATCAATGAAGGCTGCACACCAACGAAAACTATGGTCGCTAGCGGCCGCGTCGCTTATCTCGCCAGACGGGGCGCGGACTACGGCGTGAATACTGACAATTTGCGCATCGACATGGCCCGCGTTCGTAAACGCAAGAGCGACATCGTCGATCGTTTTAGAAACGGCAGCCAAGCCAAGCTGGAGAAAACGGCCCATCTCGATTTGATTTTTGGCGAAGCCAGTTTCACTGGGCCGACATCCGTAGCTATTAAACTGAAAGACGGTTCGCACCGCACCATCTCCGCCGAACACATTTTCATCAACGCCGGATGCCGCCCCGCGACTACGCCGATCGAAGGCCTTAAGAATGTGCCGTATCTCAACAGCACATCGATCATGGAGTTGGACACTGTCCCCGAGCATTTGCTGGTTCTTGGCGGCGGCTACGTCGGCCTGGAATTTGGTCAATTGTTTCGCCGCCTGGGCAGCCGCGTTTCCGTCGTGCATTCTGGCGCACAGTTGCTCAAAAACGAAGACTCCGACGTCGCCGAGGAAATTGCTTCGATCATGAAGCAGGACGGCCTCGACATTTTGCTAAATGTGAGAGCCGAGAGCGTGGCAAAGTCCAGCTCGCAAATTAGTCTCACCGTGCGCGACGCCTCCAGCTCACGCATGATCGAGGGTTCTCACTTGCTGGTCGCCACCGGGCGCCCGCCCAACACCGAGGCGTTAAATCTTGCAGCCGCCGGAATCGCCACCGGCAAGGGCGGCTTCATAAACGTAAATTCCAAACTGGAAACCAGCGCGCCCGGAGTTTATGCCTTGGGCGACATCAACGGCGGCCCCGCATTTACACACGTTTCCTACGACGATTTTCGCATCCTGCGCACCAACGTGATCGAAAAAGGAAACGCGAGCACCGCAGGCCGTCTGATTCCCTACACCGTTTTCATCGATCCGCAACTCGGCCGCGTCGGCCTCAGCGAATCGCAAGCCCGCGAACAAAACAAGAAAGTTCGCATCGCAAAAATGCCCATGAATTATGTCGCCCGCGCTCAAGAGGTAGACGAATCGCGCGGATTCATGAAAGCCATCGTTGACGCCGACAGCGATCAGATATTAGGCGCCGCCGTGTTGGGCCTGGAAGGCGGAGAAATCATGGCTCAGCTGCAAATCGCCATGATGGGCAAGCTGCCCTACACCATGTTGCGCGAAGCCATCTTCGCGCACCCCACCCTCGCCGAGTCGCTGAATAACCTCTTCACCCACTGGGTTTAGCAACTGACAGAATGCGCTGCTCGGTCGGGCACTGCAGCCATTCTTACTCGCTTATTCCGTCTTGGGTATCAGCTCATAGCTGACAAATGCCAGTTGCTTACTATCGGGCGACCACGACGGCACGTTAATAGTTCCCTGCCCACCAAAAAGTTTCGCCAACACTTCGATTTTTCCGTCGATCTTGCCGTCCTTGAGCGGCATGATTCTCAACATCACATCCTTGTTTTCGGGGTGCCCTTCCACTTCTTTTCCGTAGGACAGAAAAACCAGCCATCGCCCGTCCGGCGAAATATGCGGAAACCAGTTGTTTAAACTATCGGACGTCACTTGCTCCTGGGCGCTGCCATCCGGGTGCATGCGGTAGATTTGCATCATGCCGGTCCGCACCGAATTGAAATAAATATATTTTTCATCCGGCGAATATTCAGGTCCGTCGTCGAGACCCTTCGCAGTGGTCAGTTGTGTCTCTTCGCCGCCTTCCGTCGAAATGGTGTAAATGTCGAACTCGCCATTTCGCTGCCCCGGATAAGCGACCGTCTTGCCGTCCGGCGACCAGCCGTGCCAGTACGAAGGCGATTTCTGCGTCACGCGCCTCGGCGTACCACCGCCGACCGGCAAGATATAAATAATGGATTGATGATCGCCCTGCGACTGATCGCTGATGGCCAGCCATTTCCCGTCCGGAGATAAGCCGTGATCGTTATTGCATCGAATCGCAAAAGCAGTATCGATGGTCTGCGGTTTTCCGCCAGTCACCGGCAAGCGCTGGATTCGCCCATCGGCATTGAAAATAAACGTGCCGTCGCGCGTCCAGTTGGGCGCTTCGAAACGCCCGGGAATGGCGTACACCACGCGGCGATCGG
>JBBRZT010000066.1:0-14609 GCA_038236395.1 Candidatus Acidiferrales bacterium | reverse complement strand
GGCGAAGGCCAGCGAGCGTTCGTGCAGGTGCTGCTGGAATTCGCGATAACTATCGAAGCCCAGGCCGCGCACAATGCGCACAATGGTGGCGGGATCGGTGCCCAGCCGTGTCGCCAATGCGCGCACGCTGAGGAGTACGAAACCGCGGGGATGCTCGAGGATCGGGCGAATGATCTCCTGACGCTTGACGCTAAGCTGATCGATGCGTTCCGTCAGATGGTGAGAGGCCGCCTGGGATTGGACTTTCATGGTGCCAGAGAATCATTCAAATTTACCCGCGTGTCAATACTTGGCAGGATATATGCCTGTTGGCGTTATGTTATGTGTCGGTTATTTTTTATTGGCGGTGGCGGGCTTGGCCATCCCCGGAGCGGTCACGGGTTGCAGAAACGGCATCATGGCGCGCAGCTCCGGCCCAAGCTGCTCGATGGGATGGGTTTGCTCTCGCTGTCTGGCGGCCAGGAAATTGGGGCAGCCCTGTTCGTTTTCTTCAATCCATTTTTTGGCGAAGCTGCCGTCGCGAATCTCCGCGAGGATCTTGCCCATTTCCTCCCTGGTTTTGGAGGTGATGATGCGCGGGCCGGCGCTGTAATCGCCATGCTCGGCGGTATCGCTGATGGAGTAGCGCATGTAGCTGAGGCCTCCGCGATAAATCAGGTCCACGATGAGTTTCAGTTCATGCATGCATTCAAAATAGGCGACTTCCGGTTGGTAGCCCGCGGCGACTAAGGTTTCAAAACCGGCTTTGATCAACTCGCTCACGCCGCCGCACAAAACGGCCTGCTCGCCGAAGAGGTCGGTTTCCGTTTCTTCCGTGAAGGTAGTTTCCAGAACGCCGGCGCGGGTGGTGCCGAGCGCTTTTGCGTAAGACAGCGCCAGGGCTTTCGCTTGCCCGCTGGCGTCCTGTTCTACGGCGAGCAGCGCGGGTGTGCCGCCGCCTTCAGTAAACACTTCGCGAACGCGGTGGCCGGGAGCCTTCGGAGCGATCATGGAGACGTCGACGGACGACGGCGGCTTGATGGCGCCAAAACGAATGTTGAATCCGTGCGCGAACATAAGCGTCTTGCCTGCTTTCAGATTCGGCTCGATGGCTTGGTGATAGAGCTTCGGCTGTTTCGTGTCGGGCGCGAGAATCATGATCACTTCCGCCCACGCGGCTGCCTCGGCGGGAGTATTGACGGTCAGGCCATCTTTTTCCGCCTTGGCGCGCGACGCGCTGCCGGGCTGCAAGCCGACGCGGACGGAGACGCCACTATCGCGCAAGTTCAAGGCGTGGGCATGGCCCTGCGAGCCGTAGCCGATGATCGCGACCTTTTTTCCTTGAATGAGCGACAAGTCCGCGGAATCGTCGTAATAAAGTTTTGCCATGGTATTTCCCTCGGGCGGCGTGTTGGGCCGCGGATAATTTTGGTGCGATTGACTGAGTTACGAATCGTTGCCCACGTCTAAATCAAGTCTGGACAGTTATACCGCCGCGAGCTTCTGAATTTTGCGAACTACCCGCTTCCGTCGCGGTCGGCGGGCGCAGCAAATCTCCCCCGCGCGTCATCGCGATCCTGCCCGTCCGCGCCATTTCCAAAACTCCGAAAGGCCGCAGAACTTCAAGCAGCCCGTCAATTTTGTCGACCGTGCCGGAAACTTCGAGGATGAGCGATTCGGGTGCCACGTCGACGACCCGCGCCCGGAATACTTTAATCAGCTCCATGAGATGTGGGCGGTTTTTCTGGTCAGCCAAAACTTTGATAAGGGCCAGATCGCGTTCCAGGACGGAGCGGTTGGAAATGTTTTCGGCGAGCAGCACGTCGACAAGTTTTTCGAGGCTGGCTTCCAGGCGATGGGCGCCTTTCTCGTCAGTGTGCGCGACGATAGTCATGCGCGCGATTTCTTCGTTCTCCGTCGGGCCAACCGTCAGCGAGTCGATGTTGATGGCCAGGCGCCGCGCCAACGAAGACACTCGATTCAGTACGCCGGGTTTATTTTCCACGTAAGCGACTAGTGTTTGCATGCTTTCCTCGGGTTTCTTCATGGCTCGGTGGCCGTTTCTACCAGCGGGCTATCCGGCCGGCGAATCATATCGCTCAGCGAAGCGCCGGCAGCGACCATGGGATATACGGAATCTTCCTGTTCGACGCGGAAGTCGATGAGTACAGTTTCTTTGGATTCGCGCGCAGCGCGAATAGCGGGAACTACTTCAGCTCGACTAGCGATGCGTTCTCCGCGGATGCCAAAAGCATTGGCCAGCGCGGCAAAATCAGGAGCCACCAAAGGCGTCGCCACGTAGCGCTTATCGTAGAAGAATTCCTGCCACTGGCGAACCATGCCGAGGAAGCCATTATTGATGATGGCGATCTTGATGTTGATTTTTTCCTGCACGATGGTCGCAAGCTCGCTCATGGTCATCTGAAAGCCGCCATCGCCCACCACCACCCAGACTTCCGCGTCGGGCTTGGCGAATTTGGCGCCGATCGCGGCGGGCAACGCAAAACCCATGGTTCCCAGCCCGCCCGAAGTAATCAACGTGCGCGGAAGATTGTGATGGTAATACTGCGCTTCCCACATCTGGTGTTGGCCGACGTCGGTAACCACGATGGCTTCGCCGCGCGTTTCCTTCCAGATGTCGTTGATGACGTGCGCGGCATAGAGGTGGCCGTTGTCGGGCAGGCTCTGGATGTCGCGGACGGCGGAGCCGCCTTTCAATTCCTGGATGTGGCTGATCCACGCGCCGTGATCCCGGGTTTCGATGTGGGGAGTGATTTTCTCGAGCACTTCGCGGGCGTCGCCCACCAGAGCGGCGTCAACTTGCACGTTCTTGTTGATTTCCGCGCGGTCGATTTCGATGTGAATCTTGCGCGCATTTTTCGCATAGGTGCGCAAGTCTCCGGTAACGCGGTCGTCGAAACGCATGCCGACGGCGATAAGGAGATCGGACTCCTGGATTGCGTTGTTTACCCAGGCTTCGCCGTGCATTCCCATCATGCCGAGATTCAGAGGATCTTTGGCAGGGAAGCACCCGATGCCGAGGAGGGTCATGGCCACGGGATAATTTCCAGCGCGAACGAACTGCTCAAAGGCTTTCATCGCACCGGAAACGATGATGCCGTGCCCGGCCAGAATCAGCGGGCGCTTCGCGGTATTCAGCATTTCCACGGCGCGATCGAATTCGGCCTGATCGTAATTTACTCGTTGGCGTTTGGGCGGCAACTTTGGAACGCTGGCGTCCCAGTTGAATTCGCACGATGCCTGCTGCGCATCCTTGGTGATGTCCACCAGGACCGGCCCAGGTCGGCCGCTGGCCGCAATCTGAAAGGCTTCGCGAACATTGCGAGCAATATCCTCGGCGCGCGTCACGACCACGTTGTGCTTGGTGATCGGCATGGTGATTCCGGTGATGTCGATTTCCTGAAATGCATCGGAACCCAGCACCTTGCTGCTGACCTGGCCGGTGATACAGACAACCGGCGACGAATCGAGCATCGCGGTGGCGATGCCGGTGACCATGTTGGTTGCGCCAGGCCCGGAAGTAGCCATGGCAACGCCGACGCCCCCGCCTGCGCGTGCGTACCCATCAGCCATGTGCGTGGCGCCTTGTTCGTGGCGCACCAGGATGTGGTGCAGCTCGGATTTGCCGAGCGCGTCGTAGACGGGAAGAATCGCGCCGCCCGGATAGCCAAAAATGTGGAGCACGCCAAGCCTTGTCAATGATTCGCAGAGAATTTCTGCGCCGGTCATTTTCATACGGTCCTCGCATTGGTGCCAGGTTGCACGCCAGACGGCGGAATCACCGGAACAGTGGTGACTGCGCCGAGCGCGGAAGACGAAACCAGAAACGCATACTTGGCCATGACCCCGCTAGTATAACGCGGCGCGGGAGCGCGCCATTTCGCCAGCCGCTGCTTCATTTCCGCGTCGCTGATTTCCAGATTCAGCGTGCGCGCCTGCAAATCAAAAACGATGGTGTCACCTTCGACGACCGCGGCGATGGGACCGCCGTTTGCCGCTTCGGGCGCGACGTGACCGGCCATTAGTCCGTGAGTGGCGCCAGAAAAGCGGCCATCGGTCAAAAGCGCAACCGAGTCGCCGAGCCCCGCGCCGACTAAAGCGGCGGTGACGGCCAGCATTTCGCGCATCCCTGGCCCGCCCTTCGGTCCTTCATAGCGAATCACCACGACATCGCCAGCTTTAATGGTTCCGTCCTCCACACCGTGAAAAGCAGCTTCTTCGTTGTCGAATACGCGAGCGGGGCCGCTAAATTTTTGGACATCGTGGCCGGCGACTTTGATGACGCACCCGGCCGGTGCGAGATTGCCCTTCAGAATTACCAGGCCTCCCGTCGGCTTCAACGGGGTTTTCAACGGACGCACTACTTCTTGCCCCGGCGTTTCTTTGGCGGTGCCGGCTTCTTCGGCGAGGCTGCGGCCGGTGACGGTGGCAGATTCCCCCCGCAAAATTCCTGCTTCAAGCAGGCGCTTTGCGACCAGCGCAGTGCCGCCTGCTGCGTAAAGGTCGGTGGCAACAAATCGTCCCCCAGGTTTTAGATCGGCAAGGATCGGAACTTTCGAGCTGATGCGGTCGAAATCGTCGATGGAAAGCGGAAGTTTCGCTTCACTGGCGATGGCCAGGAGGTGCAGAACGGCATTGGTCGAGCCCCCGGTGGCGGCCACACCGGCAATGGCGTTTTCAATGGAAGTCTTGGTGATGATTTGTGACGGCAAAATATTCTTACGCAAAAGTTCGACGACCATTTCGCCGGCGCGATGGCCTGACTCGGCCTTCGCTTTGTTGGTTGCTGGAGTGCTGGAAAGCCCCATCGGTGCGACGCCGAGAAACTCGGCCACCAACGCCATGGTGTTCGCGGTGAATTGGCCGCCGCACGCTCCTGCACCGGGGCAAGCCACACCTTCTAGCGCGGCCAGACGTGCTTCGGACATGCTGCCGCGCCCGTAGGCGCCCACGGCCTCGAAAACATCCTGAATGGTTACCGAGTGCCCTTCAAATTGTCCCGGCGCGATGGAGCCTCCGTAAAGAATCAAACCGGGAATATTCAGCCGGGCCAGCGCCATGATTCCGCCGGGAATAGTCTTGTCGCATCCCACCAGCACCACGAGTGCGTCGAAGAGATTTCCCCTGGTCACCAACTCAATGGAATCGGCGATGATTTCGCGGCTCACCAGCGAAGTGCGCATGCCCTCAGTCCCCATGGTGATCCCGTCCGAAATGGAAACGGTATTGAACTCCAGCGGCACCGCCCCCGCAGCGCGAATGCCTTCCTTCACATGATGAGCGAGCTCACGGAGATGATAGTTGCACGGCCCAATCTCGATCCAGGTATTGGCTACGCCGATCAGCGGCTTCTTGAAATCGTCGTCATTCAGCCCGGAGGCGCGAAGCATCGCGCGGGCCGGCGAACGATTGGCGCCATCCACCAGCGTGTGACTACGAGGCCTTGGAAGGGAATCGGTCAATTTCAGCGGTCTCCGGCCGCGTTTTTTGCTCTGTTACTTTTGCAGCCACTTGGAATCAAATTAGCGTGAGTCACCGCGCGGTTCAATGCAGGGAGACTCGTGGGTACAAGGATGCGGGGGCCGTAGCTATAGGTCAAATTAATACTTTTGAACAGGTAGATAACTTTGATTTATGGAGCTTTACGACCGAATTTAACTGAAGGCATCTTGCAATAGCCAACCAGCATCTTTAGCACTAGCTCTCGCAACGTGCGCCCCGTTGTAGAACCCGGCTCAAGAAACTGATGCAGAACCCCACTGCAGAAATTGGCAAGCTCGAGAACGGAGCACTATGCTGTCCGGCACCGATGTATTCGTGATTGGAGGCGGCCCCGCAGGACTGGCGGCCGCGATTGCCGCGCGCCAGCAAGGTATCGATGTGATCGTTGCGGACGGGAACAAGCCGCCCATCGACAAGGCCTGCGGAGAAGGATTGATGCCTGATTCCATTGAGGCGCTGCGCCGCCTTGGGGTGGACCTCGAAACCGGCGACGGTTTTTCATTCTCCCGCATACGGTTTGTGGACGATCGCACGACAGCCATGGCCAGATTCCCGGACCGGCGCGGGGTCGGATTACGGCGCACCGTGCTGCACGCCAAAATGTTGGACAGAGCGGAAGCCTGCGGCGTCAAGTTTCTGTGGGAAACGCCAGTAACTGGATTGCAATCCGGCGGCGTGACGTTGGCCAATGGGAATGTCGTCGCCGCTCGCTGGATCATTGGCGCGGATGGAAGCCAGTCTCAAGTGCGCCGCTGGGCTGGCATGGATTTTGCCGGCGGACGGGGCGACCGGTACGCATGTCGCGGACACTTTGCCGTCGCCCCCTGGTCGGATTGCGTGGAAGTACATTGGGCCAGTAGCTCGCAAGCGTATGTCACTCCTGTGTCGGACCACGAAGTGTGCGTGGTGATCGTATCGAAGAAAGCAGATTGCCGCCTGCCATCCGCTCTTCGTGAATTTCCGGAGCTGGCGCGGCGACTGGGGAACGCGAAGTTGTCCGGCAAAGTGCGAGGCGCGATAACCAGGACGCGAGGTTTAAGACGCGTGTATCGCGACAACGTTGCGCTGATCGGCGACGCCTCCGGCGGCGTGGACGCCATTACTGGCGAAGGGTTGAGCTTGAGTTTTCACCAGGCGGAAGCGCTGGCTGAAGCCATGGCCATGAACGACTTGAACAAATATCAGGAAGCCCATCGCCGTTTTGCGCGACGCCCGACCTTCATGGCTCGCGTACTGCTGTTACTCGACGGGCGCACGCATTTGCGTCGCCGCGTTCTGAAAGTTTTCGCTAAGTACCCGGAAGTTTTTGAGAGACTGGTATCCATTCACGTTGGAGAAACTTCTGCGGCGCACTTTGCGGCCACTGGAGCACAACTCGGCTGGAGATTGCTGGCGTACTAGCGCAGTCATGACAACCGGCTTGCTCAAAACCGTCGTTGCAACGCTTCTGTTGCTGGGGAGCTCCACTGCAGTTTGGCGGGCCGCCTCGCCGGAAGTTGCCCCGTCGTCTGCCGGCGCAACGCAATCGGCGAGCCAGATAGTCTTGTCCGTCGACGCCGCGCACAGCGCAGTGCATTGGACCCTTGATTCAAGCGTGCATACCGTTCACGGCACCTTCCGCGTGAAGGGCGGCACCGTCTCTTTCGACAGCGCCACCGGCAAAGCTAGCGGTGAAATTGTGGTCGACGCCGCCTCGGGCGAGAGTGGCAACAATTCCCGCGACCACAAAATGCATAGCGAAGTTCTGGAAAGCAGCAAATTCACGGAAATGATTTTTCGCCCGGATCGGGTCGAAGGGACAGTCAAACCCGCCGGCAATTCAACGTTGACTGTTTACGGAACATTTTCTTTGCACGGGGCGGAACATGCATTTAGCACGCCGGTTCAAGTGGAGTTGCAAGACAAGGCTTGGAAGGCGTCCACGTCTTTTGGCGTGCCTTTTCTGGATTGGGGCCTCAAAAATCCAAGCAATTTCCTACTCAAGGTAAAACGTGTTGTGAATGTCTCGGTCGAGTTGTCGGGTTCCTTGCAACGATCCGCGCGGCGGCCTTAAGAACACAACTCAGCTAGAGACTTTGATCGCAACTTGATTTATGCGCGACGCTCGGTTTGCGCCTTGCCGATGGATTCAAGTTCGCGAATGTGCAGGGGATAAATCGGAGCGCGCAGCCAGCGCATCGCGTTGTGCAACAGCTCAGACACATCGGCCAACAATTTCTGCCGAGAGCGGAACAATATCGCCGCGCCCAGCCCTATGGAAAGCGCGCACAACAGCATTCCCGCGAAGGCCACAATCAGGTGGCCCGGATGCTGCCAGGTCTCTCCGGAACTCATTTTCCGCGCTATCAAATACAACAGCGCGGTTATGACCGCGCTGGCAACGAAGATTTTCCCGTACATTTCTTCGCCAACATGGCACGATAACCATCGCGTTGCAGACGCCGCACGAGTTTTCAGCGAAGCGGCAAGTGCCGCGGTGCGGCCGCGTACTTCCGGCCCGGCACTTTGCCAGAGACGCTGGAGGCGGGGTTGCACAGCAACGCGGAAATCTCCGGCAAATTTCCTGGTCTTGGTTAGCAGTTGCAAGCCTTGAATGGTCTTAACGGCCGGTTTGATTCTGGACCGCAGCTCCAAATTTTGGCTCAGCGCGCGCGCTGCCGCCACCTTAGCGGTCACGAATTTCTCGAAGTTGCTGCGCTTGCGGCGCCACACGACGACGCGCTGCCTGGCATGACCAACATCGGGAGATTCTACGGGAATCAACGCAATGTTCCTGTCGTCACTTTCATCATCAGCACAAGGAGTTGCTGGTGACAAATTACCCGGTTGCGGAGCGCTCACCAGGAACGGACTGACCTTGCTGGTGCTTGGTTGCGCCCAAGTTTGGTCGGCGTCGGCCTTGATCCTGGCAAGCAGCGAATTCAGTTCCGGAACATTAACTGGCAGTTGGATCGGACGCACCCGTGGGCCCAACGGTTTGTATTCATCAAACTGCAGGTCTTGCGCCGCGCCGGCGATGATTTCCGCCGGTATGGATGTCAGTTGTTCCACGTAGG
This sequence comes from Candidatus Acidiferrales bacterium, assembly GCA_038236395.1. Taxonomy (GTDB): domain Bacteria; phylum Acidobacteriota; class Terriglobia; order Acidiferrales; family UBA7541; genus Acidiferrum. The sequence continues at coordinate 6,051 of JBBRZT010000066.1, read as the reverse complement.
CATTGATGAGCGCGTTCTCGCATAACAAATTGATCACCCGAGGTATGCCGCGAGAATAATTGTGGACCGCTTCCACGGCTTCTGTCTGGAACAACGAATGGTTGCGGGCGCCGGCGGTGTGCAGCCGATTTTCAATGTACGCGTGAGTTTCCTGCAAAGTGAGCGGGGCGGTGTTGCAACGCAGTGCGATGCGCTGTCGAAGTTGTCGGAGGTCTGGACGCCTTAGTTTTACTTCCAGTTCCGGTTGACCAGCCAACACGACCTGCAGCAGTTTCTCGTTAGGAGTTTCCATGTTCAACAGTAGGCGAATTTCTTCCAGGACAGGCACAGGCAGGCCTTGGGCCTCATCCACGATCAGCACTACCAGATCCTGCGCCTGGAAACGCGCCAGCAGCCATTCATGGAAGACTAGAAGAGGATTGGATTTGACCTCGGGAGTGAGAGGAATTTCGAAATCGGCAAGAATGAAGTCAAACAACTGCCGGGAATCAACATGCGAATTAAAAATGAATGCCGTGTGAGCCCGCTGGTGCGCCAGCCACAGGAGAAGATGGTTGATCAGCGTTGTTTTTCCGGTACCCGCTTCACCAGTCAAAAGCATTAGGCCTTTGCGGTTCTCGATGCCGTAGGTCAGCTCATCCAGCGCCTGGCCGATTTGCGGGGTCAGATAAAGATAGGCGGGGTCGGGATTTACGTTAAATGGGTTTTTTTTGAGTCCGAAAAAGCGCTTGTACACCGTGGGTCACCGGAAACTCGATTAACCGGGCAGGGGACCGTGAGCAGTCAATCGTAGAGAACCTACTCTCCCACACTCTGCGCGGAGAGGGTAGTCGGGTTTTTCCTGTAGTTTGACGTCTCAAAGTGAACCTCGCAGGCTAACCCCGCCGTTTGCCCAGAAATACGCCTAATAGCGGGTTTTCTTGCCTGTCGGCTGGATGACGGCGCAAACGGGCTAACCGTATCCGGTTGGCAACTATGCAGTGAACGCCCGATTGTTCGTCATGACCCCAATATGGTCTTCTTGGGTACGGGCCACTTCATCTTAGGGCGTCCTGGGAATCTTGGGGCTACATGTGCCGGTAAAGGCCAAAAATCTGTCGCCGTCGCAGGTTCGTTGCGGAACCTCTTTGCGCAACCCGGCATCCACCCAACTGGATCTTGCGGACGGAGAACTGCAAACCTTGGAGGCGCACTATCGGGCCCTGGCCGGAAACCAGAGATACGGAATTTTCGTCTGCCGCCCCGATGGATCGTTTCTACGGGTGAACGATGCATTGGTAAAAATGTTGGGCTACGACGCACAGCAAGAACTGCTTGCTGTGAACGTTGCCGAGGAGATCTTCGCCGATCCGGTAAAACTCGCGCAACTCCTGGGACAATTGCCGGAAACTTCGGATCCGCTCGAGGCCGATTGGGCGCGGCAAGATGGCAGCCGAGTAAAGGTAAGGCTAAGCGCTCAAGCAGTTCTCAATAAAGAAGGGCAGCCGGAAAGCTACGAAGCAATCGTTGAGGACGTCACCAAGCAGCGCGAGCTTGAAGACCACTTACGCCGGCTTGCCACGATTGATCCCCTCACTGGGCTTTCGAATTACCGGCACCTGCTCGACACGCTGGATAGGGAGATCAGGCGTTCGAACCGCACCGGCAGGGAATTTGCCCTGCTGATGTTCGACCTGGACGACCTGAAACAGTTGAACGACAATTTCGGGCACTTGACCGGCAGCCAGGCGCTATGCCGCACCGCCGATGCGCTAACGTTGTTCTGCCGCGACATTGATACCGCGGCGCGCTTTGGCGGGGATGAATTTGCGCTGCTGCTTCCCGAAACTGGATTGCAGGCCGCTCATTCCGTTGCCCGCCGCATCAGCGGCAGCATCGCGGAAGACAACAATGGTCCGCGCATTTCGGTCAGCGTTGGCGTAGGAGTTTTTCCGAAAGACGGCGAAACGCCCGAAGCCCTGGTATCGGCGGCGGACAGCGAGATGTACGAAATGAAGCGGCAGCGCAAGCTTCAAGCTTCGCTTCGTTAGCGCTGCACTTCGCAAGTTATGGTTAGGGTTTCGCAGCCGCGACTTGTTGGCGGTGAATGATGCCGGAATCTACGGTTTTTCCGGTTCTGGAGACCGTTTCGAAATACATATCGTCGCCGGCGATTTCGACCATCATGAAGGCCTGATCGGTGTCGAATCCATTCGCGGTGATGCTCGAACGGTCCAGGCCGCCGGCGCGTAGCTGGCCCGACGATCCCTCGGTAAAATAATAAATTCCTTTTTGCGGCAGGATGCGTTCGTAGATGTGTTCGTGGCCGGAAAAGACCGCGTTGACGCCGTACTTCAGAAATATCGGCTCCAATATAAGCCGCAAATCGGTTGCGGGACCGTGCTTTCGCGCGGATGAATATAGCGGATGGTGAAAAAAGCAGATTTTCCAGTCGCTTCCGCTTGCGCCCTGCAAATTCTTCTGGAGCCAGTCAACTTGCCGGGGGTTCATATAATTGCTGTCCAGGGCGAAGAATTGGACGTTACCCTTTTTGAAGGTGTAGTAATTCGCCCCATTCATATTGAAGGGCTTGTAAAAACGCTCGATGCCGGCGTCGTCATGGTTGCCTAGCGAAGCATAGAATTTGACACCCGCGTCCAAAAGGTCCTTGTAGGGGCTGGCGAATTTTCGCTCGAGGTCGGCCGCGTCGTGTCCGCCGTAAATGTTATCGCCGAGGGCAATTACAAATTCGTAAGGGAATGTTTTGTGCTGCTCATTCATCTGCGCTGAGGTTTCATACTCGGCTTTTTCGCCGGTGCCCATGTCGCCGATAGCCGCGAAGCGCACGGAATTGGGTTTCAGCGGAAACTTGAAATCCTCGGCGCGCTGGGTCGACGCCAGAAAAAGTACAAGCCCAAGAAGAAAAAACCGGCGCGGCAGTCTCATTGGCTATCAGCGGCTCCAGGAGGAATCACATTGGCAAGAAAATCGACCACCAGATTCGTTTTAGCGTCCAGCAACACGAGGTCCTGGCTTACCGCGCGATAGGCTACTTCCTCGGGCAGCTTGGGAAGGCTTTGCAGAAGTGTCGGTGGCACAGAGGTGTACGGAGTCGAGTCCGGATAGATTTGATTGACTCGCAGATGCACTTTCTTGAGCGGCGCGCCCTGTTTCATGGTCGCCTGCGCGTGCGGAGCGTGGGGGCCCTGGAACTCGATGTGCATCGCCTTCCGAAAAGCCTCGCTGGCCGCCGGAGTGAAAATATCGCCCCGCTTGGCGTGAATTCGCGCCGCCTTGATTTTTCTCGCCAGCGCTTTCTGGTGCGCGACGATCAGCTCAGGTTCATTAGTTGATTTCAGCTTGGGTAGAGTTGCCTCCACTGATTTGTGCAGTTGCACATATTTCTGCACGCGATCGGAAAACTCCAGAAAGCCAGGCGCTTTCAGGTCTACCTGCCCGTCCGGGATTTGCGATGTGCCGCGCGACGGACCGAGGGCGGCGATTCCGGCCAGCAACAAACAGCGAGTCCAGCTCGATTTGCGAATCCCCATCATTCCTCCTCCTTCGCTTCAGCGTCGTCCGCGACTTCTTTAACCGCCTGCTTGATGGCCTTCTTCACCATTTTCTTAACCGCGCTCTTGACGCGTTTGTCGCCCATGATGTCCTCGCCGGCCTCAGATACCACCTTCTTGACAGCTTTCTTTACGGACGCCGCCAGAGGCTGCAGTTCCTTGGCGAGGACTTTGGCAGCGCGCTGCACGTCGCTCTTGGATGCTTCTGGAGCCTGGGTCTCTTTCGCATCGTCGGAAACGGCGTCTGTCGGGGTCCAGTCGGACTCGAAACACTCCGTCAACTGTTTCAGTATTTTGCCATCGCGAACGATCAGGCCGACCTCGCGACGCGAATCCAACTCGATAGCGCGCAAGCTCTGGCTGCCGATGAAGGCGCGGGCGCCGTCACGCAGGATGGTGCGCGTGTGCAGCCGCATTTTCGTCAATTTCGCAACCTGCAGCTTCAGACGCTTGGCGGCACATCCGATGATGCGCACCTCCACTCCGGATTTGGCGCGATCCTGCAGAATGCGCATCATGTCCTTGTCAGCGACGTCAGGATCGTAGATCAGCAACTGTTTCTTTGCGCCTTTCAGGAAGGAGGCCAACGACTTGCGCGCATTCACAGGGCTCACGACGAAAGTGTCGAGTCCCGCGGTATAGGATTTGCGGGCGCAGTCGGCCTCAAATAGCTTGACGGCCTCCTGAACGATTTTGGAATTCTTGGTGATAATCCCGAATCCGCGGCTGTGATCGATATCCAGATGGGTGAAATTAAACGACAGCATAAATAGAGTTTTGCGATCGAAGATAATGAGCTTGTCGTGATAGCGAACCAGGTCGTCGGCTGTGCGGGCAACGGTGATACCCGCTCCGAGGAAGCGCATTTCCAGGGCTCGCAGATGCTTTGCACCACCTCGATTGACGTAGGCGATCAGCGCAGTCACCTTGACGCCACGCGCGGCGGCGGCTTTCAGTTCAACCTCCACATCGGCCCGGTCAAACCGAAAAATTGCTATGTCCACGGACTTTTTCGCTTTTTTGATGGCGGAGAGGAGCACATCGATGCCATCGCGTGGCTGCACGATTAGCTTCACGGTCGCGTAATCCGCAGAGGACGGGAGTTCGTGCGCGCAACTGGTCCGGCGTGCGACGAAATAGTATCCGAGGAACCGATACGGCTATGTTTATAACGCATTCAATTCCGCGATTCTGTGTTGAATGACGCTGGTGTAGCCTTCCACTTCTTCGGGACTATAGCCGCCGGCCCGGAAGCAATCGCGAATCTGCTCGGGAGTAAGCTGGGCGAGCCGACGACCCAGCCATTTGGCGTCCGAGCGCGGAATATGTTTGGTAATCGACTGCATGGACGTGCGCTCGTGATAGTTGGGGACGTCAAAGGCTGCGATAAAAAGGGGCCGGCTGTGCAATACAAAGTCCACGTGATCGGGTGTGACTTTGTCTATGAATTTCGAATCTTCGAAGTCCTTGAGATTGCTTTTCGAACGTGACGCGGTGTTGCCGGTCTTGCCAAAGGTAGCGCCAACGTCGGTGACCGCGTAGACAGTCTGGTCTTGGGTCTGGTAGATCGAATTGTTTACCGCTTTCAAATCCCAGTTGTTCACCAGCGCCATCATGACTCGTAGTCCGTTGAATTCCTTGCTGCCCACGAATGGATTCTTATCCCATGCCCAGGTGCCTAACTTCTTCACCTCTTTGGTTCGGCGTTCGAGGCGCGCGCCGTGAACGGTTCCTTCGCCTGAAACGAACGACTGGCCCCTGTGCAACTTCGGAAGGTTTTCGACCGGCAAATCCTCAATGTAATAATCTTCGTCGACAAAATATCCTGCCGCAAATAGCAAACGCGTAGCCGCGGTCTCGGCGCGTGGCTCGGGCCCCAATTTGACCCGCCAGTGTATGCCGCGGTCGTCTTCGACATCGAATTTCGGATTGCTGCCGCTTTCGTCTTCTTTGCGGAATTTGTATTTGGCATTAGGGAGCGGCGCATCCTGCTTGCCCCCGGCGCCGTAGATCAAGTCGAGCTGTGGGACGTCGACGGTTTCGTGCCAGATCATTACCGGAACCGGGGTCCTGGCCTCGATCGCTTTGCTGACTGGGTCCTGGCCGCTCGCGCCGTCTGCGCCCATCAACAAAATCATGGCCGCCATGGCGGAGCAAATTACGCCCGTTTCATATTTATGTCGCATGTGATTACCCAGCTCCTGTTGGCAGTCAAGCCACCGGTCCTTCGGCAGCTTGCTCTGCTCCCACTGCTGTTTGAATTTTGTACAATTCCGCATACGTTCCATCGGCCGCAAGAAGTTCGTCGTGTGTTCCTTGCTCGACGAGTTCAGAATCCTTCACTACAAAGATGCAATCCGCGTGCCGGATGGTTCCCAAATGATGGGCAATCAGCAGGGTAGTGCGGCCCTTCATTAAACGGTCCAGCGCCTCAATTACACTTTGCTCCGAAGCCGCGTCCAGTCCCGAGGTCGGCTCGTCGAGAATTAAAATGGGAGTG
>JBBRZT010000065.1:0-14692 GCA_038236395.1 Candidatus Acidiferrales bacterium | reverse complement strand
CGGGCGTTGAGGCAAAGAAAATTGGGAGCGATCCCGTACTGAAGGTGATGGAGACCGAGCTTTCACGCGCGAACAAAGAGCTGGGAAAAACCGAACAGGCGCCTTACTACCTCAGCTACACGGTTTACGATCAGGATTTCGTGGTGCTGGTGGGCGCGTATGGCAGCTTGCTGACCAATGCGGCGGCGAAGCGGCGACAGGCGGATGTGACCATGCGAGTGGGCACGCCGGAACTGGACAATACGCACGGGCAGAGCCGCGCTAGCGGGGTGACGTCCGGCGCGCTGCCGCTTTCGGACGATCAGGACGCGATTGGACGGGTGTTATGGGAGTTGACGGACCGCGAGTACAAGCGGGCGGTTCCCTCGCTGATGAATGTGCGGACGAATACCGCGGTGCGCGCGGAGGAAGAGGATAAGTCGCCGGATTTTTCGAAAGAAACTCCTTCAACGCATATTGGCGAGCCGAAGCTGCCTGGAGCTTTCGATCGGGCGGCGTGGGAAAGCGAGATCAAGAGGCTGTCGGCGATTTTCCGAAAATATCCGGAGGTGTATTTCGGCAGCGTGGTGCTGCAGATGCAGAATTCGAACGCGCGCATGGTGACGAGCGAGGGCACCGCGATCGTGACTCCCAACGTTTCGACGCGATTGATTATGGAAGCGCAAACGCGAGCGGCGGACGGAATGGAATTGCTGCGGGTGGAAACATTTCAGGCACCCAACGCGAAGGGTTTGCCCGCGGAAGTGGAGCTCTCAGCAAAAATCGACAAAATGGCCGCGGACTTGAAGGCACTGCGAGAAGCGCCGGTGGCGGAGCCTTACGATGGGCCGGCGCTGTTGAGCGGACGCGCGGCGGCGGTGTTTTTTCATGAAGTGCTGGGGCACCGGCTGGAAGGCCACCGGCAGAAAGACGAAGAAGAGGGACAGACCTTCACGAAGAAGGTGGGGCAGGAAGTTCTGCCAAAGTTTTTGAGCGTGGCGGACGATCCGACGTTGAAACAGGTTGGCGATATGAAGCTGGCCGGGTCATATGACTTCGATAATGAAGGAACCCCTGCGCAGCGAGTGGAGGTGATTCAGGACGGAGTGCTGAAGAGTTTTCTGATGTCGCGGATGCCGATCAAGAATTTCAGCGTTTCGAATGGACATGGACGAAACCAGCCGGGGTTGATGCCAACAGGGCGGCAAGGGAATTTGATTGTGACTTCCAGCCAAAGTGTTCCTGAAAAAGACATGCGGCAGAAATTGATCGACGAAGCAAAGAAGCAGGGGAAACCGTACGGACTGTATTTCGATGACATTCAGGGTGGATTTACGCTGACGACGCGGTCGTTGCCGCAGGCGTTTCAGGTGCTGCCGGTGATCGTTTACAAAGTTTATGTGGACGGCCGACCGGACGAACTGGTGCGTGGAGTGGATATTGTGGGCACGCCGCTGGCGGCGTTGACGCGGATTGTGGCCGCGGGCGACCAGCAGCATGTGTTCAATGGGATTTGCGGAGCGGAGAGCGGGAGTGTGCCGGTAGCCGCTGTAGCTCCGGCGATTTTATTTTCCGAGATGGAAGTGCAGAAGCGGGCTCACGCACATGAACGGCCGCCGATATTGCCCCCGCCGGGATTTGAAGGCGCCGGCGAAGCCGTGGCGTCTCACAGCATGGCCTCGCCCACAGCAGCGGGAGAGGTGAAGCCGTGAGGGCCGCTAAGTCAGGTTCCCTGGGCTTTAGTTCCCTTTCATTCTTTTCGAGCTTGTTCGTGACGCTCGGAGCGATTTTATTTTTTTCGAGCGCACTTCGAGCGGCTGATCAACCGACCGCGAAGGTGGCGCCGGTTGCGGCACCTGCGAACGCCGCGGCAATGGCAGCCGCCGAAGCGGCCGCGAAAGGCGATGCTCTTCTTGAAGCCTTGCTTACCGAGCTGACGCGTTCTTATTCTCATTTGAAGATGGACCATGTGCAGGCGCCGTATTACATCGAATACCGCGTGAACGATGTGGATGATTACAGCGCGGAAGCGGCTTTTGGGGCGCTGGTGCAGAGCCAGCGAGTGCACGTGCGGATTTTGCGAGTGGTGGTGCGCATCGGGGACTACAAGCAGGACAGTTATTTTGGGCAGGGTGTTGGAGAGACGAACATTTTGCCGCTGGACAACGATGCCATTGCGTTGCGGCACCAGATCTGGCTGGCAACGGACGACGCGTATAAGAGCGCCGGTCAGTCGTTTGCGGAAAAACAGGCGGCGATGAAGCAGTTCAGCGCCGACCCCAGCCCGATAGATGATTTCGCAAAGGTGCCGGTGGTGATTGCCGTGGGACCGGTGGCGACGTTGCAGGTGGACGACAAGGAATGGAAGAAGGCGCTCGAGGAAGCCACGGATTTGTACAAACAGTTTCCGGACGTGCAGTCCTCGACCGCGTCGGCGCGCTTTACGGGAGTGAATGAGTATTTCGTGAATTCGGAAGGAACGGTGACGCGCGACGGGCGGACCACCTACAGCGTGCAACTGAACAGTGCGGCGCAAGCCGAAGATGGCATGCGGGTGGCGCGCAATCCGGCGTGGATGGTGGCCCGGGCGGAAGAACTGCCGAGCCGTTCGACTTTGTTGAGTGACGCGAAGAAAACGCTGGAGACGGTGGTGGCGCTGCGCAAGGCTCCCATCGTGGAAGAGGACTATCGCGGACCGGTTTTATTCGCACCGGACGCGGCGGACGATGTGGTGGCATCGCTGATCGGGCAAAACGTGGTGGGGCGTAAGCCCCAACTGGGGAAACCGAATCGCACGACGGGAGCGTTTGCGTCGAGTTACAAAGCGCGAGTGCTGCCGAGTTTTCTTTCGGTGGTCGACGATCCTTCGATGAAGGATTTTCAGGGCAAGAGCACGGTGGGAAGTTATCAAGTGGACAGCGAAGGCGTGAAAGCGCAGCGCGTGGCGGTAATCGAAAACGGAATGCTGACGAATTATTTGTTGGGGCGGCAGCCGATTCGCGATTTTTCGGAGTCGAACGGGCACGGGCGCGGTGCGCCGGGAGTTTTTCCCGGTCCCGCGCTGGGCGTGCTGCTGCTGAAGTCTTCGGAAGCGCAGACGCCGGAAGCGCTGAAACAGCGCGCCATGCAGATGGTCAAGGATCAGGGGCAGCCTTACGCGTACCGCGTCGACACCCTGGGGCCGGGAAATACGCCGCGATTGCTATACCGCGTGTATGCCAGCGATGGACATGAGGAACTGGTTCGCGGCGCGGTATTCAGCGAACTGGATGTGCGCGCGATGCGCAGCGATTTAATCGCGGCGGGAAATGATCCATTGGTGAGCAATCGCTCGGGTGGGGCGCCGTCGACGGTGATCAGTCCTTCGCTGCTGTTTGGGGAACTGGAAGTGCGGCGCGCGGATACCAGTAAAGATAAATTGCCGGAATATCCTGCGCCGCCGCTGGCATCGGTGGCCACGGACGGTAAGACAAAAACATTGACCGCGCTCTAGAAGCTATCCATTGAAATTTCATATATGACTTTCCGAGAAAGACTTGAATGGATGGCCAGGATGACGCTGCTGGTGTTTATCCTGGCGTCGGCGGCATTCCTGAGCGCGATTACCGCGATGCGCGTGGCGATTCACGGGCGCGAAGTGACCATGCCGAACCTGGTGGGCAAGAAGGTCAGCGAAGCGAATCAACTTTTGCGATCTTCGGGGCTGGTGTTGCGCGTGGCGGATCGCGTTTATAGCGACCTGCCGGTCAACGTGGTGGTTCGGCAGACGCCCACGGCGGGATTGCTGATGAAAGTGTCGCAGCAGGCGCACGTGGTGGTGAGCCTGGGCCAGCGGCAATTGACGATTCCGCGGCTGGCAGGGACTACACTGCGAATTTCACGAATTGAAATGCTGCGAGCGGGACTGCAGATTGGCGAAGTGTCGAATATTTCGATCGCGAACGAGCCGCCGGATACGGTGGTGATGCAAAATCCAAAACCGGGGACGGGAGCGGCGACGCCGCGTGTGGATGTGCTGGTATCGCAGGGCGATCGCGACAAAGCTTACGTGATGCCGCACCTGGTTGGACTGAATGAGACGGATGCGCAGCACCGGCTGGACCTGGCGAGTTTGCGCCGCAAGGTGAACCTGGTGGCGGCACCGCAGTGGCCGCATGGCGCTGTGATCGACCAGACCCCGGTAGCGGGGTCGCGAATCGCGGCGAACAGTGCGGTGGAGCTTACCGTAGCGATGTAAGTCAATTCAGGGCGTAGAGGTTGCCGTCGGTGCTGCCGAAGTAGACAGCATCGCCGGCGACGACAGGCGAAGAGAGAATTGCGCCGGTGGCAAATAATTTGTAAACGCCGATGAGCATGTTGTCGTAAAAATTTTCGGTGAATACGGCTTCGTAATTAGTGGTGCCGTCGGGTTTGGATAGGCCGGCAAGATTCTGGCGAGCGCCGTCGGTCTGGAAGGACCAGGCGACTTTTCCGGTGCGAAGGTCTACGGCAGTGAGCACGCCGTTGTGGCTGCCAAAATAAATGGTATCGCCGGCGATGGCCGGGGAAGAGAAAATCGGCCAGGTAAACTTCAGCGACAGAACCGGCTCGCCACCCGCATTGGCTTCGAATCCATAAAATTGCTTGGTGTCAGACGTGCCGAAATAGACCTTGCCTTCGTAGACCGCGGGCGAGGTGATGACCCAGGAACCCTTGTTATTGAAACTCCACTTTTTCTCGCCGGTGGCGGCATCGAGAGCGTAGAAATTCGAATCGCGGCAACCGAAATAGACGACGCCGTCGGCCACGGCCGCGGAAGACTGGATGCCGACCTGGTTATGAGTGCCCGGATCGTCTCCGGACTTAAAACGCCAATTCAGCTTGCCGGTAGCGGCGTCGAGCGCATAGAAATAGCTGTCCCAGCTGCCAATGAAAACCACGCCGTTGGAGACAGCCGGAGAAGCGTGCACCACGTCGCCCGTCTGGAATTTCCAATTGAGCTTGCCGGAAGTGGCGTCGAGCGAATAGACGTTGCCATCTCCGCTGCCAAAATAAACGGCGCCGCCGGAGAGAGTGGGCGAGGAAAGATAAAAATCGAAGGGGTCGGGCATGAGTTCCGCTTCGGGAAGCGAGCCGTGAATGTGCTTAGCGGTGAAGCGATGCTCGCCGGCGGTCTGGAATTTCCACTTCAGCTTGCCGGTGGCGCAATCGACGGCGTAAAACTTGCCGTCGTAGCTGGAGAAATAGACGACTCCTTGATCGACTGCAGGAGATGAGGTGATGCGGGCCTCGGTGGCGAATTTCCATTTCTGCGCACCAGAAGCGAGATCGATGGCATAGAGGTTGCCGTCGGTGCTGCCGACGTAGGCGGTGGTGGCGTCGATGACTGGCGACGAAATCACCAGCCCGGCGGTATGAAATTTCCATTTCGCCTTGTGAAATTTGGGAACTCCGGCGGCGTTGTAAACCCCGGTGTGTTCAGGGTTGGAGCGAAACATCGCGGGGCTTGCGGGTATCTGGATAGGGGCGTCCTGACACATTGCGGCCTGCGACAGGGCCAGGGCGGGAAGGAGCGACGCGACGTACCAAAGAAAGGATTTCATGAGCGATATTAGACGGAGAGTGTAGAGAAAGGGTTGGTGCGCGGAAACTCACAGGCAACCTCGGAGCGGGGGTGGGGCTCTCACCTACAGGGTTTAGCTGGCCTTAGGGGCAATATCGCGCTAGGCTGGCCTTTCGTTCAGGTTATAATTCGTTGGTTCGGGGACAGTGCCGGCTGGCCGATTTTCCCAGCGGATCAGCGGCGTCGCGAGTTTCCAAAAATTCAGAGAGGTGTTGTTTGCTATCTACTCCGAGGTCCGCGAGTTCCAGAGGCTTCATCCTGAAATTGCTGGCAGGCGTGATTGTTGTGGGTCTGCTGGGCTGCATCCCGACAAATGGGCAGCTCCTGCACAAGAAGAAAAAGACGCTCAAAGAAGCCGGAGCGGACAATAGCGCGCAGCCGGACAGGGTGTTGTATGACCGGGCCACGGAAGACATCCGGCGCGGAAGGCAGGAAGTTGGAAGGCTGAACCTGCAGACGCTGATCAATACCTATCCGGACAGCGAATACCTAGCCAAGGCGAAATTGCTGATCGCGGACTCTTACTACAAAGAGGGTGGCACTGCGAACATGACGCAGGCTATCGCCGGGTACAAAGATTTCATTGTGTTCTTCCCTTTCCTTCCCGAGGCTTCTTACGCGCAACTGCAAGTGGCCATGGGGCACTACCGGCAGATGGAGAAACCGGACCGCGACCGCACGGAGGCTAAGGAGGCGGAGGTCGAGTTCCAGACATTTTTGCAGAAGTATCCGAAAGATCCGCTGGCCGACAAAGCCATGCAGCACCTGCGCGAAGTGCAGGAAGTGATCGCCGAAGGCGATTTTCGAGTGGCCTATTATTATTACCTGAAAGGCGACAAGAAGGCGGCTGCGGCGCGGCTGATGGGCGTCACAACCCGCTACCCGCTCTATAGCAATTCCGATCGAGCGTTGTTCATGCTGGGAGATATTTTCGACGGGGCGGAGAAGAAAGAAATCGCGGCAATTTATTATTCGCGAATCGTGAAGAACTACCCGCTGTCGAAATTCGTGCCCGACGCGAAGACCAAACTGGTAGCCATGAAGGTTCCGGTCCCGCAACCCGATCCGAAATCACAGGCGTGGATGGTTGCGGAACAGAATGCGCCGCGGGCGCGAACGAGCTTGATCAGCAGGCCGATGGGCATCCTGAAGTCGGGCCCGACGAATGAGATGCGGTCGGCCGCGCAGGTAGGCACCCCGACCATGGAAGCGGAGCCGGACTCCAGTTCAGCGACAGATGTGCTCACCGGCGGCAACAGCTCGCGCATCGTGGTGGGAGGTGGCAGCGGTACCGGCAGCACGTCGGGGAGTACGAACGGCATCGTGGCCACGGTGACGCCGGGAACCCAGGCGGAAAATAACGGGGCAACTGAAGGCGGTGCAGAGGGTGCGGCTCCCGCGGATGGAAGTGCGCCGCCAGCGACCGACACTAGCGCTCCGGGAGCAGCTCAGCCTGAATCCGGTTCGGTTACACCGGCGGGCGAATCGAGCTCGGCGCCAGCAGGGGACACAAGCGCGGGTGCCGCCAGCGGCAGTGACGCTGCCGGAGCGGCGGCGAGCACTGACCCCGCTAAGGCGGATGCAGCCAAGACGGATGCAGCGAAGACGGATGCAAAGGCGGATTCGGACGGCAAAACGAAAGAGTCCACCAGCAAGAAGAAAAAGGGCGTGCGCAAGCTGATCCCCTGGTAGGCAAAACTGAAGACTTGAGTCGAAGAAGGGCGTGGCCTGCGGCCACGCCCTTCTTTTTATCTGGGATGACGGCGCGCAGGTCGAAGGCGCGACCAATCGGCCGTTAACACGAACGACACAGATGGCGGGCGGCCACGCCTGGCAGGGTGGCGGCCATATTCACTTCGGACACAGGCAAACCCTTGATTCGTTGACGGGCAAGGCGCAGGATGCTCCAATACGGAATCGGCGAAGTGTATTGGATGTAGACAGGCAGCGGGCACGAGCGCATTCGCGCGGAGGACGTGCGGTGGCCAAGATTCTGGTTGCGGACGACAACAGCAACATCCAGCGGATGGTCGGGCTGGCCCTGAAGGATCAGGGCATTGATGTCGTCGCGGTGGGCAATGGCGAAGCCGCGGTTAGAAAAATTTCCGAATTGCACCCCGATCTGGTGCTGGCGGACGTGTTCATGCCGGTGCGCAACGGGTACGAAGTTTGCCAGTACGTAAAAGAAGACGAGTCGCTTAAACACATTCCGGTAATTCTGCTGGTGGGCGCCTTCGACCCCCTTGATGAGCAGGAGGCGCAGCGAGTAGGCGCCGACGGCGTGTTGAAGAAGCCGTTTGTTCCTCCCGATCCGTTGATTGCCATGGTGAAAGCCGCATTGGAACGCGCGGGGATATCACTTTCGCCAGCGGGGGCGGCAAAGACGGCTCCTGCACCGGCGCGGAAAGCTGCGGATCTTCTGCCGCCTGCACAGTCGCCTGCGCCACAAGCGCCACCCGTACAATCCTCAGCGCCGCAACGTTCTTCTCCGCTCGCGGGCGTTTCGTTCAGCGGGTCACCCGCCCCGCCATCTGTCGTGGTGGCGGATGAGAGTTTCGTCGACGGCCCGGCAGCTCCAGAGCCTGTCAACGCGGAAGCCGCAAGTACCACGATCGCTTTTGGAAATTTGCTGGGATCGGAAGCTCCGGCAACTCCCGCGGTGGAAGATCCCGGATTTTCCGCTGAGGATATGGAAGCGGTAACAGCAAAGGATTGGCGCTCGCTGGAAGAAACAGTGGACGTTCCGGAAGAAGAGGAAGAAGAGAGCAAGGATTCTGTGCCGTCATGGCGGCGCGATGAATCTGCGAGCAATTTTGAATCGGAAGACGGAGTCGGTCCGGTAAAAGACTGGCGCGATAGCGCGGAAATGGAAGCAGTGGGGCGCAAGAGCGCGCGAGAAGTCTGGGAGCAAGCCGAAGCGAAGGATGAATTTGCGAAGGCGACGGATGTTCCGTCGGCGATGGCGTCGTTTACCAGCGAACTGAGTGCGCTGGAAGCGGAAACGGCCGAAGCAAAAAATCAAGCTTCCGGCGGAACTGCCGAGTCGGAAGCGGCTCCGCAGGTTCCTTCACACGCGGCCAGCTTTCCTGAGGAAGCGCCGCTTGAAGTGGTTACTCCCGCGCCCGAAATAACGGCGATGAGCTTGCCGGTCGGCAGGGCCGAAGAGGCGCACGGGCACGATCAGTTTGTTTCGGAAACGCATACTGCGGAGGTTGCTGCTGAACCAGCCGCTGTGGAAGAGCCCGACTTCGTAAAGGAAACGCCGGCGCCGGTGGAAGTCAGCGCGGAACGCAGTGAGCCGAAGACCGCGACCAATAGCTGGTTCTCAACTCCCAGCAGTCCGTGGGACACCGATGCGCAGCACAAAGAAAAACTGGCAGCGTCATGGGACAGCGGAACGGCCGCTGCTGAAAGTGGCGCGGCGGCAACGACGATCAATAACGCGCCCGAGACGCACAGCAACGGTGAATCTTCTCACGAGGAAGTAACGGCGGTGCTTGCGGACGAACCGGCTGCGAGCGTTTCCGCGCCCGAGGCTCCTGTAGCTTCGCCGGCGTCCGGCAGCGAAGCGGAGATGGACGCGTTGATCGCGAGAGTGATGGCCAAGCTGAATCCGGAAGCTCTGAATGCCATGGCGCAGCAGATATTGAAGCCTGCGGTCGCCGCGATACTTGCGGACGAACTCAAATCGAAGAAGTAGTTTCCTGCTTTACAAACCGCTTATCAATAAGGTGCACCACACGCGGGAGCTGAGCGCGCCGCGGGGAATTGACGGCGTGACTTTGTCCCTCGTATAGTCGAAGTTCGCTTTCGCCAGGAAATCTGCGGCGATTGCCAGCCTACAGATACCGAAAAATAATTCGTGGAGAAATTTGCGCTGATGGCTCGTGAAATACCAAAGGCTTACCAACCGCAGGAAATTGAGCCGAAGTGGGCAGAATACTGGGTCGCGGAGGCGCTGTTTCGGGCCGACGCGGATGCGCCACCTCCGGTTTTTTCCATCGTAATCCCGCCGCCGAACGTAACAGGGTCGCTGCACATCGGGCACATGCTCGAACACACCGAGATCGACATCCTGACGCGCTGGCACCGAATGCGGGGATTTAACACCCTGTATTTGCCTGGGACGGATCACGCCGGAATTTCAACCCAACGCGTGGTCGTTAAGAGATTGGCGGAAGAAGGAATCGATTACCGGTCGCTGGGACGTGAAGAATTTGAAAAGCAAGTGTGGGAATTGAAGGCAGAAAGCGGCGGGATGATCACGCAGCAGATGCGGCAGATTGGAGAGAGCTGCGACTGGTCGCGGGAGAAATTCACGCTGTCGCCGGAAATGTCGCGGGTGGTGCGCGAGGTATTTGTGCGGCTGTACGAGGAGAAACTGATTTATCGCGCGCATTATCTGACCAATTGGTGCCCGGATTGTTTGACGGTGCTGAGCGATCTGGAAGTGGTGCACGAGGAGCGGCTGGGGCATTTGTGGTACATCAAGTATCCCGTGGCGGATGCGAACGGCAAGGCAAGTAGCGACGCCCCAAGCAGCAGCGAGCGATTCGTGGTGGTGGCGACTACGCGGCCGGAGACGATGCTGGGAGATACGGCGGTGGCGGTGCATCCGGAGGACGAGCGCTATAAGGATTTGATCGGGAAAAGCGTGGCGCTGCCATTGACGAATCGCGTGATTCCCATTATTGGCGATGAAGGTGTGGACCGTGAGTTTGGGACTGGCGCGGTGAAAATCACTCCCGCGCACGACCCCAACGATTTTGAGATGGGGCGCCGGCATAATTTGCCGGAAATTAATGTGATGGCGGACGACGGGAAAATGAACTCCGCGGCCGGGGCGTATGCGGGGATGGACCGGTTCGTGGCAAGAAAGAAGATTGTTGAGGACCTGAAGGCGCAGGGACTGCTGGAGAAAGTGACTGACCACACCCACGCGGTGGGATTGTGCGAGCGCAGCCGGACGGTGGTGGAGCCGCGGGCGTCGACGCAGTGGTTTTGCAAAATGAAACCGCTGGCAAAACCGGCGATTGCGGCGGTGGAGCGAGGCGAAATTCGCATCGTGCCGGACAACCGGCGGGAAGAATATTTTAACTGGATGCGGAATATCCGCGACTGGACGCTGTCGCGTCAGCTGTGGTGGGGGCACCGGATTCCGGCCTGGTATTGCGAGGAATCGGGGCACGTGACGGTGGCGCGAGAGGCGCCTGCGAAGTGCGCGACGTGCGGATCGGGAAATCTGAAGCAGGATCCGGATGTGCTGGATACCTGGTTCAGCTCGGGGCTGTGGCCGTTTTCGACGCTGGGATGGCCCGCGCAGACGAAGGATTTCAAGACTTACTATCCGACGACGCTGCTGATTACCGGCTACGACATCCTATTTTTCTGGGTAGCGCGGATGATTATGCTGGGGATTCATTTCACCGGGCAAGTTCCCTTCCGCGCTGTGTATTTGCATTCGCTGGTGCGCACCGGCAGCGGGGAAAAAATGTCCAAGTCCAAGGGGACGGGACTTGATCCGGTGGCGCTGAACCAACATTACGGCACGGACGCGATGCGATTTTGCCTGGCGTCGATGGCTGCGCCGGGTACAGATATTGTTTTGTCGGACGACCGGTTGGGCGGCGCGCGTAATTTTGCGAACAAGATCTGGAACGCGGCGCGGTTTTTATTTGTGAATCTCGAAAAGTTTGAGCAAGGAGGGACCGGGCTGGAAGAGCTGGCGGCCCCGGAGGTTAGGGCGAAGGCGCCTTACGCGCTGGGGAGCGCTGTGCCGTTGCGGGATGCGTGGATATTTGCGCGGCTGGCGGCGACGGTGGAGCAGGTGAACGATGCGCTGGCGAATTACCGGTTTCACGATGGAGCGCAGAGTGTGTACCACTTTTTCTGGGGCGATTTCTGCGACTGGTACATCGAGTGGGTGAAGCCGGAGCTGCAATCCGAGGATAAAGACCGCGCTGTCGTCGCGTGGCGAAATCTGTTTGCAGTGTTTGAAGCGGCGCTGCGGCTGCTGCACCCGTTCATGCCTTTCCTGACGGAAGAGTTGTGGCATCAATTTCCGCAGCGGCCAGGAGCGAAATCGATTGCGCTGGATCGCTTTCCGGAAGTGTGCGATGCCTGGCGGAACGAGGCGGCGTTGGAGGAATTCGGGATCATCCAGGAAATTATCACGGCTGTGCGCAATGTTCGAGCGGACATGAAGATCGACCCGAAGAAAAAAGTGGCGGCGGAACTCTCGATGGTGGACGATGCGGCGCGAGCTTCGGTGGAAGCGAATCGCGATGGAATTATTCGGCAGGGAATGCTGACGGAGTTGAAGATCAGCGGCGAACGCCTGGCGCAAGGCGGCGGGGCGGTGCGTTCGACGGCGAAGTTCGATCTGCGGGTTGAATATACGGAGACGGTGGATGTGGCCGCGGAGTCCGCGCGGATTGCGAAAGATATGGAAGGGTTGCGTAAAGCCATCGGATCGAAGGAGAAGCAATTGGGCGACGAAACGTTTCGTAGCCGCGCGCCGGAGAAAGTAGTGCGTGCGCTGGAAAATACGCTGGCGGAACAGCGCGTGGAGATGCAGAAGTTGACGGAACGGTTTGAGCAACTGAATCAGAACGGGCAGTAGCGGCGACAACGTCTTTGTTGGACGCTGACGTTCGCACGTTGATTGAGCGATACAGGACTTCACACAATGGCGGCGCGCCAAAAATCTTCGCCCACGATTGCCGGAACTACCGAGCGGCAGGTTGCGGCCTTGCTTACGTTGCTGGCGGAAAACGGAACGATTGTCATCAGCGGGGCGAGAATTGCGCGAGAGATTGGGGTATCGCGATCTACCGTGTTCCGCTGGGTGACGCGTCTGCGCGGGCTGGGCGTGAAGGTCAAAGGGCGCGCGGCGACCGGGTATTTTCTGGAGCAGGTGCCGGATATTTTGACACCGGATATGCTGCGTCAGAGATTGCGCGGCAGCTTATTCGGGAAGCGGATTTATCATTTCTTTAAAACGGATTCGACGAACCAAGTGGCGTTGGAGCTTGGTCATGCCGGTGAGCCCGACGGAGCCGTGATTATCGCTGAAGAGCAGACGTCCGGGCGAGGGCGGGCTGGGCACTCGTGGCACTCTGAGCGCGCGGCGGGAATCTACACGACGATTCTGCTGCGGCCGCGATTGGCGCCGGTGCAAGCGCCGCTCTTGACCATGATGGCGGGATTGTCCGCGCGCGAGGCGGTGCAGTCGGCAACGGGACTCAGCGTGGACTTGAAGTGGCCGAACGATCTGATGATTTCGGGGAAAAAGTTGGGTGGCATCCTGACGGAGATGCATGCGGAGCCGTCACAGGTGCGATTCGTGATCGTGGGCATCGGGATCAACGTAAACCAGCAGCGATTTCCGGTGGAACTGGCGGGCACGAGCACTTCTCTGCGGATGGAAACGGGGAGAATGCAATCGCGGCTGGAAGTGCTGGTGCAATTCCTGCGACAATTCGAAAGTGACTACCAGGAACTGTTGAGCGTCGGCTCGGGAGGCGTGGTGAAAAGGTTTGAGGCGGCTTCGAGTTATGCGCGCGGCAAGCGCGTGCGAGTGACGAACGGACGAGAGAATTTCACGGGCGTAACCGCGGGGCTGGAACCAACCGGATTGTTGCGCGTGAAGCGGGATGATGGAGAGATTACGACGGTGATTGCCGGCGACGTTGCGGAAGCGAAGTGATTCGCAAGATGGACTGCGTGGCAAGACAAGCGGACCGGAAGACATATGCTGCTGACCATTGATGTTGGAAATACGAATACGGTTTTAGGGGTTTTTCGCGAGGCCGAACTGGTCGCGAACTGGCGGCTAACTACTGCGCGCGAGCAGACCGTGGACGAGTACGGTGTGTTGACGCGGAACTTGTTTTCGCTGGCGGGACTGGACCGCGACACGATTACCGGCGTGATTGTCAGCTCGGTCGTGCCTCCTGTGAATCGCACGCTGGTGGAAATGGCGCGGATTTATCTGGGGAAGAAAGCGCTCTTCGTGGAGCCGGGCGTAAAAACGGGGATGGCGGTGCTGGTCGATAACCCGCTGGAGGTTGGCGCGGACCGCATCGTGAATGGAGTGGCGGCGTTTCAGGAATATGGCGGACCGTGCGTGGTGGTGGATTTTGGAACGGCCATCACGTTTGATGTGATATCCGCGCGCGGCGAATATCTGGGCGGGGTGATTGCGCCGGGGATTGGAATTTCGTCTGAGGCGTTATTTGCGAGGGCGGCGAAGCTTCCGCGGGTGGAGATTAAGGATCCGGGAAAAGTAATCGGTACGAATACCGTGACGCATATGCAGGCGGGTTTGTACTACGGCGCGGTCGATATGGTCGACGGGATGTTGAAACGCATCAAGGATGAGCTGGGCGGCGAAATCACCGTGGTCGCCACCGGCGGACATGCCAAGCTGGTGGCGCGCGGGTCGAAACATATTCAGCACACCGATGAATTTCTGACTTTGAAGGGTTTGCGGCTTATCTGGGAAAAGAATCAGGTTGCCGAGCCGGCGAAGGGGTTGCGGACGCGGGAAGAAAGCGGCGGCGCGGTGGAGAAGAAGGCGCAAAGATAACGTTTTTGTTGGCGCGCGGCGACGGTCGAGAAGCGATTTAATTCCTCAGACTTGCACATGGACAGCTGGAACTACTTCAACTACTTCACGGAAATCGAAGAATATTTCTGGAAGAAGCGCGGGGCGCACCTGCTGGTGTCGCCGCTGGATTGGGCCATCATGGAAACCTGGCAAAGGGCGGGGATTCCGTTGGAAGCGGCTCTTGTGGGGATCGATCGCGCGTTTGAGAGTTACCAGCGATCGCGGCGCGGCGGACTCGGGAGACCTTTGAAAAGCCTGGCCTATTGCACCGACGCGGTGCTGGAAGCGGCCGAGGAACGCAAGGAAGCGGCCGCAGGGAACGGGCCAAGAGTTGCGAGAGCGCCGGCGAAAGAAACTTTTTCGCGCGAGGAAGTGAAGGAATATTTTGCGCGGAACATTGCGAGGGTTAGGGCCGCGGCTGAAAAATATATGGCTACTGATCCGGAGTTGAGCTTGCGATTGAAGGAGACTGCGAAATCGCTGGAGTCTTGCATCGCGCT
>JBBRZT010000064.1:0-14794 GCA_038236395.1 Candidatus Acidiferrales bacterium | reverse complement strand
TCCGTGCTTCTATTGCGTGGGGCCGACGCGAAATCACAAGACCATCTGCGTGGTGGAAGAAGCGCATAACATCATGGCCATCGAGAAGACGCGGATGTACTCGGGGATGTACCACGTGCTGGGCGGAGCGCTGTCGCCGCTGTCGGGACGCGGACCGGAGCAGTTGAAGATCAAGTCGCTGATCGAGCGGCTGAAGACCGGCGGCGTGGAAGAGATCATTGTCGCTACCAATCCCACCGCCGAAGGCGAAGCGACCGCAGTATATATGTCCAAACTGCTGAAACCACTGGGAGTGCGAGTGACCAGAATCGGCGTGGGGATACCGGTGGGCGCGGATCTGGAGTACGCGGACGAAGTGACCATGTTGAAAGCGATGGAGGGGCGGCGCGAATTATAGATCATCCGTGGAACCGAGCGAATTTGGCTGTGAGTGCCGCTGGTACCCGTAGGACTCTATAGCCAAAGGAGTACTTTGAGTATAAAGTGTGGATTCCGCGAAGTCCCCCGGCTAGGAGGTGCGCTCCCAACCAAGCGCACTGCGTCTTGTGTTCGATCCGGCTTACAACTGAGGGTAGTGGAGGTCTGGGAGCGTGTCCGGCCATGGGGACAAATTTGTCTTATTTTGCCACCTAACGATCTGGACCGGAATCCAAGATTTAGGGAGCTCCGACGGATACGCGTCGCAAAGTAGCGTCGTAACTGTAGAGACAGAAAAGATTTAAGTACGGCTAAGCGCTTGGGAGCCTAACCAGAGTGATGGATGAAACCAGCAACAATCTTTCCGAGGGAACGGCGGAAACGCAGCCTTCGGCGGTTTCGAACGCGAGCGCGGAGCTAAGGAAGCGGCGGAGCACCCGCATCGTGCAGGCCGTGCCGTTGTCCGTAACGGGCGTCGACGCCATCGGGCGGCCATTTGCGGAACACACCTCGACGTTGATCATCAATTGCCACGGGTGCCGGTACCAATCCAAACATTATGTGCTGAAAAATATGTGGGTGAAGCTGGAGATTCCCCATCCGGAGTCCGGCTATCCGCCGCGGGTGGTACGCGGACGGGTTTCGTGGATCCAGCGGCCGCGCACGGTGCGGCAATTGTTTCAGGTGGCGCTGGAACTGGAGACGGCTGGGAATGCCTGGGGCATCGCGTTTCCTCCCGAAGACTGGCTTGAATTTCCACAGATCGCAGAGCAAAACGAGAATACCGGCGCGCTGCCGGAGCACCAGTTACACGAAGCGGAGCATGAAGCAGGTGGAACTAATGAGCTGGAGACTGCGGCCATGAACATCAATGACAATTTGAGGACCTTCCCTACCCCGGTAAGCACCACGGATGCGTCGCTGCAACTGGCGCGGCAGCTGGCGCGGCTGGTGGCTGACGCCAAGCAACAGATCCAGGCGGCGGCGCGAGAGGCCGCTGGACACGCGGTGGCGGACGAGAATCGCGCGTCATTCGAACAATGGGAGCAGAAATTTACCGCCGCGCGCATGGAAGTGGCCAATGAAGCGTCGCGGCTGATTCAGAAGATTCAGCAGGAAGCGGAGAAGTCGGCCGAGTCCGCGCATGCCGCCGCGGCAGAAGCGATGCGCAAGGATTTGCCGAACTGGTTTACGCCGCACGTGGAGCAGTTGACGCAGCAGTTGCGGGAACAGCTGCAGCGGGAAGGATCGGCGCAACGCGATCAACATATCGAGCAACTGAAAAGCAGCGGTGAACAACTGGTGGCGTTATTCAAGGATGCCGAAGGGATAGCCACCAACCTGAAGAATCAGGCCGAGGAGATTGAAGCGCGGCTGGTGGCGGCGACCGCGGCGCAAGCGGAAGCTGCGCGGATGCGCGATGAAATCAATTCTAATCTGGCGATACAGGTAGAAGAGACGGAAGCGCACATCGCGGAGAGAGCGGACGCTGTGGCACGCACCATGGACGAAGCGGCGCGCGTCCGCGAGGAAGCGCTGGGACGGATGAAGGCGCAGGCGGCGCAGACGGAGGCGCAAATCACGGAGTCTGGCGCGCGCGCGATGGAAGAAAACGGGCGTGTGCGGGAGCAGGCGCTGGCGTCGCACTGGCAGGCTTTGCGATCGGCTGGCGATGATGTTCAGCAGCAAGTGAGTTCGACGCTGGCTGCTGAGCGGCAGGAATGGGAAAGCCACCTGGCGCGGGAAATAGAAGTGGCGCAGGAGCGTTGGCAGGTCGCGCTGGATGAATCATTACCCGCGGCGCAGAACCGGGTGATCGGCGAACTGGATGAACGGGCGCGCGAATTATTCACCCAGTTGCGGGACGAAGCCACGGGGCTGGGAACCAGAGCAGCGGAAGCGACGCACGATTTTGAGGTGCGCGTGACGGAATTGCGGGAATCGCTGCAGGGCACCCAGGAACGGCTGGAATTTGCGGCTGCCAAAGCGGGCGAGTCGACGACGACGCTGGAGCATTTTTCGAGCCGGCTCGGCCAATTGCATGAGCAGGCGCTGGTGGGATTCCACACGCAACTTGACGATGTGCTGAGCCTGCATCGAAATGAGCTCCATCGCAGGTCGGAGTCGCTGTTTGAAGAATTGGCCTCGCGGGTTCGCGCGCGATTCGACGAAGCCAGCCAGCACGCGGCGCTGGATTTCGACGAGCGCATTGCGGCTTTGGTCGCGCCGCAGATATTGCGGACGGAAGAGTCGCTGCATCGCATGGCGGGCGGGCGTTCGCTGCTGGACGCAGCGATCTCTTTGCAACAGGACCGTATCAGCACGGTAGCGGATGAGGCGTTTGCGGAATCGCTGTCGAGATTCCGCGAAAACCTGGGGAGTGCGGAACAATTGCTGGATGACGCATCGCGAGGAGTCACTTCGCGGAATCTTGCCGAGCTGGAAGAGAAAGTAAACGACCTTAAACATCAAGCCATTCAGGACGTTTTCAAATCGGCCGAATGGTACGAGAAGAAGGCGCAGACACATATCCAGAACATGACCGAGAAAGCCGGGGAACAAGCCGGCGCGAGCCTGCGCGAAAAAGCGGGAGAAATTTCCAGCGTGTTTACCAGCGAGCTGGATAATTCCAGCCGCAATTTTCTGGGGCATACCCAGTCGCAGATGGAGGACGCGGTGCGGGACGCGTTCGAACGCGCGCGGGCGCTGTTCAGCGAAGCGTCGGAAACCACCTCGGCGGCTTTTACGGATGAAATTCAGCGGACTGGAAGGCTGGAGCTGGAAGGATTCGGAGAAGAACTGCAAAAGTCGGTGACGCAGGCGCGCGCCGACCTGGAAGCGACACGCAATGAGTTGTCGCAGCGGGTCACTTCCGAGCAGGAAGAGTTTTTGAGGCGCTTCCAGGAAGCGATGAACAAGGCGCTGGAGTCCGGCGTGAAAGATGCGAATGAGAAGGTGGAGGCGAGCTTTTCGCCGCTGCTGGACGCGTGGAAAGCGATGACCGACCGGAACCAGACGGAACTTCGCGGCGTATATGCCACAATGAGCGCGCAGGCCTCGGAGCAGCACCGCACGCGGCTTGAGAATGTGTCCAACCAGTGGATGCTGGCGACGGTGTCGTCTCTGGATAAGCAGTCGCGCGAAGTAGTGGCGAACATCTCCGCAAGCGCGGAGGAGAAGCTCCGCGAGACGTGCACACAGGTTTTTGCCGGTATTGGCGAGACGCTGCAAGAGCGCCTGCAGCAGATCGCACGGAATTTGACGGTTCCTGCCCAGGATCCGAACAACCGGTCGCGAACGGCGACTCCCGGAAGCTAACTACATTTTTGCAAAGCATCGAGGCGGCAAAACTGGCGCGGCGCCGCGTTCGCTTGAGAAGTGCATCCCCGGTATAATACGAATGTTCAATCCCTATGGCGAATCGTGCATACCTGCGCGTCTGGACGCGTGATTTCTCCGAAGAAACGATGATTGCCCAGTTTGCGCGATTTCTGACCAGCGCGCCGCTGTCGGCCTCTGTGAATACTTTTGCGGAGCTGACCGTCCAACCGGTGGACGCGACGGAGACGCCGGTAGCTTCATGGGATTTGCGCGGGCAGGGATATGGAGCGGCGGAGGTGGCGGCGCTGGCGTTGCAACATTTGAACGCCGACAGCGCGTACATCGCGACGGCGAAGTGGGACCTGTGGGGCTTGGATGTAGAGAGCTTGAAGTGGCAGCACGCGCCGCAGCCGCTGGTGCTGACGTGTAATGGGCTGGAGCACGATAACAATGTGGCAGCTGCGGAGGGACACTTCGTAGCGGATCTGGGATTCGAACATTTTTTTACCGGGCACGCGGGATTGCTGGCTCCGGGAGCGGCGACCAACCCGTTTGATTCTTCCGACCATCCGGTGGAGCATACGTTTCGGCGGTGGATGGCGGCAGGCGGAAATCTGAAGGAATATCACGCAAAAACGCGCGAGAACATCCAACAGTTGTTCACGTGGGTGGAAGCGGTGCAGAGCGCGCTGCCGGTGGAGCGCAGCGAATTGTGGTCGGAGGGCGAGGAGAATTTCGAGGCGCGGCTGGATGCGATTGTCACCAAGCGATGATTCACGATGGAAGCGATTTATTGTTTTGCCGGGTTTTTACAACGTTTTACAACCGGGCGGTAGTGTCTCCGGGAAAGAGCAGCTAGAATTAAGCCCAGGATTCGACCAGACAAGAGTAAGCGATTGCGCCGCAACCGGCAGAAAAGGCCGCTACTTTGACTAGACATTTTGGTAGAAGCAACGAACAGCTGAGGCCAGCGCAAAAGATGGCTCGCGCAGAAAGAATTTTCCCGGGCGCGGCTGTGGCCCTCTTTTTGGTGATGGCGATCACCGGCGGCTGCGGCGGGGAAACTCCCAAGCCAAAATCGGAAGCGGTGGTAGAAACGAAACCGGCCGAGCCGGCGATTCCTGAAGACATTCAGGCGGCAGCGAAACTATTGCTCGGAAGCGATGCGCAAGTGCTGCTGTTCGGCGATCTGGCTAAGACCGGCAAGCAGCAGTTTCTGGCGGCGAACGTGGTGCCCAAGACGCCTAAAAACAACATACCAGGGACGGTGGTGACCCGCGCGGTGGTCGCGGAAGAGGATGGCGACAAATTCACGGAGTTGCTGCGCTGCGACGAACATTTGAAGAATCCGAAGGGATACCTGGGCGCAACGCCGCTCGATTCGATAACCGGATGGCGATTGCAATACGAACAGAATGAGGAGAAGGGTTTGCAGATTTATTTTACGCCCCTGAAAGTGAATGGAAACACGCACGTGTTGCCGATCGGAGTGCGGTGGAATCCGGCGACCAAGCGCTACCAATCGCTGGATGCGACGTATGAGCACTTTTTGAAAGAATCGGCGGCGTTGGGGGATGAGAGGTCCACGCTGCGATGAGTGCGACTGCCACAACCAGCGCGGCTTTGGGGACGAAGGGCAGCCCGGAGGCTCCGCCAAAAGTTTCCGCGTGGAAAAATCTGCGCGGGCTGCCTCCCTATTTGCGGCGCTACACGGGAGGTATCACTCTCGGACTGATTGCGCTGGCATTGATGGGAATTGTCGGCAACTTTGTGCCGCTGGCCATCGGAATTATCTTTGATGTGCTGGCGGGGAGCGCGCGACCGTTTGAAAACGGCGCGCCGGGAGCAGCGGCCCTTCACGCCAGCTGGTTGAGCCGCATGGTTCCCTTCTATGAACCGAACAGCCGGCACACGCTGGGAATTTACTGCCTGCTGCTGGTGGGATTCATCGCGCTGAAGGGACTGCTGTCGTTCAGCACGCGGTGGATATTGATTGGGGTGTCGCGCGATATTGAATTCGATATTCGCAATGACCTGCTGGATCGCTTGCTGATCCTGGAACCCGAATTTTACGTGCGCAATCGCACCGGCGAGCTGATGTCGCGGGCGACCAACGATTTGAACGCGGTGCGCATGGTGCTGGGTCCGGGAATTATGTACAGCGCGACGACGCTGGTGACCATGGTGATGGCCATCGTGCTGATGTTCAAGCTGTCGCCCTCCCTGACGCTCTGGGTTTTGCTGCCTGTGCCGGTGGTGGCGGTAGTGGTAAGACACTTTGGAAAAGTGATTCACGAATTGTACGAGAAGATTCAGGCGTCGCTGGCGGCGTTGTCGGTGAAAGTACAGGAAAATCTTTCGGGCGTGCGGGTGATTCGCGCTTACGCGCAGGAAGATGCGCAGATTCGCGCGTTCGATGAGCCGAACCGCGAGTACGTGGCGCGCAACGTGAAGTTGATTCGCACCTGGAGCATGTTTATGCCCTCGCTGCAGGCGCTGATCGGAACGACCTTTCTGATCGTGCTGTGGAAGGGCGGATTTTTATTTTTGCGCAACCAGCTTTCTTTGGGCGGGCTGGTTTCGTTTTCCAACTTTTTGACCCTGCTGGTGTGGCCGATGATTGCGCTCGGATGGGTAACAAACATTTTTCAGCGCGGCGCGGCTTCGATGGGACGGTTGACGTACATCCTGAATGCGCAGCCGCGAATTGATGATCGGGATGCAAAGGTTCCGGCGACGCAGGAAGTCCGGGGCGAGATTGAATTTCGCGATTTGACGTTTACGTATCCGACGATGTTGTCGGGCGAAGGGAATGCCGGCGAAGTTTCGTCGAACGGCGCTTCTTCTGCGGCAGGCGCGATCGCCAAGGGCGCTCCTGCGAACGGAACTGGGGCGCACGCCGGGCACGCGATACTCAGCAATATTAATTTGAAAATCCCGGCGGGATCGACGTTGGCGATTATTGGCCCCACGGGCAGCGGGAAAACGACGCTGGCGGCGCTGGTGGCGCGGTTGTGGGATGCGCCGCACGGCGAGTTGCTGATCGATGGGCGGCCGATTCGGGAATGGCGGCTGGAAACGCTGCGACGCGCGATTGGCTACGTGCCGCAAGACACGTATTTGTTCGGCGATACGCTGGGCGAAAATATTGCGTTCGGATTGCCGCAATACGATGCAGAACGGGTCCGCGAGGCGGCGGAAGTGGCGAGCCTCGAAGGTGACATCGAAGACTTCACGGAAAAATACGAGACGGTAGTTGGGGAGCGCGGGATTACCCTGTCGGGCGGACAAAAGCAGCGGACGGCGATCGCGCGCGCGCTGGTGAGAGATCCAAGAATATTGATCCTAGATGACGCATTGTCCGCGGTGGACACGCAGACCGAGGAACGCATTCTCACCCGGCTGCGCGGCATCATGGCGGGGCGAACGACGATTTTAATTTCGCACCGGACGTCCACGGTGCAGGATGCCGACCAGATCGTGGTGGTGCGAGACGGGCGAATTGTCGAGCGCGGGCGGCATGAGGATCTGCTGGCGCGCGGCGGATATTACGCGGACCTGTATCACAAGCAGCTACTGGAAGAAGAACTCGAACGCGCATGAGCAACGGACACGAAGAAGAAGCGTTAGGAAAAGCGTACGACTCGCGCCTGATGCGGCGATTGCTGGAATACATGCGCCCATACAAATGGCGCGTGATTCTGGCGCTGACGTTGACGCTGGCGGTGACGCCGCTGGAGCTTGCTCCCCCGAAACTATTTCAAGTGGCCATCGATAAGTACCTGACGCCGGCGGTGTCGCACGGAATCACACTGGCGACGGCCCGAAATGGGCTGGTGATCATCAGCCTGATTTACCTTATGGTGTTGTTTTTTGATTTTCTGGCGCAGTACGTGCAGATCCGGATTATGCAGCGCGTCGGGCAGCAGACCATGTACGACATGCGGCAGGAGATTTTCGGGCACATCCAGCGGCTGTCGATGAGTTATTTCGACAAAAACCCCGTGGGGCGTTTGGTCACGCGAGTGACCACCGACGTAGACGCGCTGAATGACTTGTTCGCCGCCGGCGTAGTCAGCATGATTAACGATTTTTTTCTGCTGCTGGTAATGGCTGCATATTTATTGCACCTGAATTGGCGGCTGGCCCTGGCGGCGTTGGCGGCGGTGCCGCTGATCTTGCTGGTCACTTTTATCTTCCGCGAGTTTGTACGCGGAGCGAACCGGCGGATTCGCACGGCGATTGCGCGCATCAACGCGTTTTTGCAGGAATATATTTCGGGCATGAGCATCGTGCAGGTGTTCAACCGCGAGCGGCGGGCTCGCGTGGAGTTCATCAAGCGCAATCGCGATCACATGCTGGCGTATAAGGACGCCATTCTGGCGTTTGCACTGTTTTATCCCACGGTGGAGTTTCTGGGCGTAGCGGTTATCGCTTTGACGATGTGGGTCGGCGGACTGCGCATTTTTGCCAATGCCGGCAGCGCGAAACCCGCGCTGACGCTGGGCGTGCTGGTGGCCTTCATGCAGTATGCACAGCGATTTTTCCGGCCGATTCAGGACTTGAGCGAGAAATTTAATATTCTGCAATCGGCGATGGCTGCGTCGGAGCGTATTTTCAGGCTGCTGGATGAGCCGGTGACGATTGCGAGCGATCCGAACGCGATTCCCCTGCGCGATCCGCGAGGCGAAATAGAATTTCGCAATGTATGGTTTTCTTACCGGCATGCCGCCGAGCCGAAAGATGAGGATTGGGTGCTGCGTGATGTGTCCTTCAAAGTGGAGCCCGGACAGACCATGGCGATTGTGGGCCATACCGGAGCAGGCAAGACCACGCTGATCTCGCTGTTGCTGCGTTTCTACGATATTCAACGCGGACAGATTCTGCTGGACGGCGTGGATATCCGAGCGATTGAGTTGCAGGATCTACGGCGGCAGTTTGGCATCGTGCTGCAGGATCCGTTTCTCTTTTCGGGCACGATTGAATCCAATGTGCGGCTGGGAACCGCGGGGATCGATAGTGCGACGGTGAAACACGCGGTGGACGAGGTGGGGCTGGGCGATTTTATTCGCGCGCTGCCGGATGGAGTGGGCACTTCGGTGAACGAGCGGGGCTCGACATTGTCGGTGGGACAACGGCAGCTGATCAATTTTGCGCGCGCGCTGGCGCACAATCCCAGATTTCTGATCCTGGACGAAGCGACGTCGAGCGTGGATACAAAAACTGAAATG
The DNA here is from genome assembly GCA_038236395.1 of Candidatus Acidiferrales bacterium. Classification (GTDB taxonomy): domain Bacteria; phylum Acidobacteriota; class Terriglobia; order Acidiferrales; family UBA7541; genus Acidiferrum. The sequence goes on along the minus strand of JBBRZT010000064.1, from coordinate 5,825 downwards.
CTCATCCGCGAAGCGCTGGACCGGCTGCTTTCCGGGCGCACCGCGCTGGTTATCGCGCACCGGCTGAGCACCATCCAGCACGCTGATTGCATACTGGTGTTCCACAAGGGGCGGCTGCGAGAGCAGGGCGCGCACCAGGAGTTGCTGGCGCAGCGCGGAATTTATTACCGGTTGTACCAGCTGCAGTACAAGGAACAGGAATTGCATTTGCCCATCGATGTGTCCTCTTCGGCGCCCTCCACTCTGCAGGCCAATGACTGAGTGGCATCCGGCCGGCAGAAATTTGCCATCCAAAAAATGTAGTTTTTTACTTCCGTTGCCGACCGATAAAGCTAGTTTTCTTTTCCATCCATGACTGCCATTCCTATTCTTCTGTCTGCCGGAGAAGCGTCCGGAGACATGTACGCCGCGCGGCTGGCGACGGCGTTAAAGGAGCGCGCGGACGTGGCGTTGTTTGGCATGGGCGGACCACAGATGCGCGCGACCGGCGTGGAAACGATTGTGGATTACTCGGAAGTCTCGGTGGTGGGAATCACGGAAGTGCTGAAACAGCTGCCATCGTTGCGGCGAGCGATGGCGCGGCTGGTTGGCGAAGCAGAACGGCGGAGCCCTCCCCTGGCAATATTGACGGATTTTCCCGGGTTTCATCTGCGGCTGGCGCGGAAGCTGAGTCCGCTGGGGATTAGAAATATTTATTACATTTGCCCGCAATTCTGGGCGTGGCGGCCCTGGCGAGCCAACCTGGTACGGCGGAGATTCGCGAAAGCGTTGTGTATTTTTCCATTTGAGGAGAAATTTTATCGCGATGCCGGAGTAAACGTGGAGTTCATCGGGCACCCGCTGGTGGGCAACGTAGCTGCGAACATGTTGCGGGAGGAATTTTGCGCAAAATTCGGTCTGGATGCGGGCAAACCAGTGGTGACGATTCTGCCCGGGAGCCGGAGCGGCGAGATTGCGCATCACGGGCCGGTTTTAGCTGAAGCGCTGCGACTGTTGCGCGCTGATGTCCCCGATGTGCAGGCGGTGATCGCGGTGGCGCCTGGGGTGCGGCGCGCGGATCTGGAGGCGTACTTCCCTTCCGGCGATGCGGTGCGGTTTGTGGAAGGCGGCACGTACGATGCGCTGGCGGCAGCGGATGTGGCGATTGTTTCCAGCGGGACGGCGACGGTGGAAGCGGCGCTGCTTGGGAAGCCGATGGTGGTGATCTACAAGCTTTCACCTATGACGGCGCGGCTGGCCAAGCCGCTGGTGCGGACAAAATTCTTCAGCATGGTCAATTTGATCGCCGGGCGCGCGGTGGTTCCGGAGCTGATTCAGGACGATTTCACCGCGGAGCGGGTGGCGTCCGAATCTGCGACGCTGCTTTCGGCATCCAAAGAGGGTGCCGCCAAAAGGTTGGAGATCACGCGAGGGCTGGCGGAGGTAACACGGCTGTTAGGGCCTCCGAGGGCGGTCGAAAGGGCTGCCGACGCGATCGTGGCAGAGCTGCGGCTGGCGCAAAGCAACGCGAAGTGAGGGGTTTGGTATCCTATTAAGGTATGGCAACCGCGGTGCGCCGGTGTCGATTCCAACTGTAAATCGTGAAAGGGGTCCGATGGCCCTTCGTGGAAAATTATTGAGGTCGGTAGCGTGTGTGGCGGCGTTGACGCTGGTGCTGTTTGCGGGCGCTCCTTTGCGGGCGCAGGCGCCGCGGCCGGTGGCGTTTGTCGCGGTGAATTACGATGTGACAGCGTCCCTGGACACGGTGCGGCAGGCGATTACGGCGACCGCCAAGGTTCAATTCAAAGCGCTGGAAGTATCTGGAAGTGTTCGCGTGGAGCTGCATCCGAACCTGGAGGTTCGCGATGTGAAGGCTGCGGACGGGAAGTCTCTGAGTTTCGAGCGCGACCATCAGAACCCTCTGTTTGTGATCGTGACGGTGCCGACGCCGGTGGCGGCAGGCGATCATCTATCGCTGACGTTTACTTATGCAGGATTGCTGGCCAATGAAGAGAACAGTCCGGTGCCGGGCGTTCGCGCGGCGGTAATCAATCACGACAGCGCGTATTTGCTGCTGCCAGCGCGATGGTTTCCGCTGACCGATTACCCGTCGAACCGCTACACCGGGACATTTCATCTGGATGTGCCTGACAGCTTCGCAGTAGCAGGCACGGGAAAGGCGCTGGCGCCGACACCCGGTGTGGGAAAGAATCCGATCGATGGCGGGCGGCTGCAATACACGTTCGAATGCAAGAACGCGGCGCCAAATGGAACATTCGTGGCCGGGAATCTTCAACTGAACCCCCAGCAAGCCGAGGGAGTCAGCGTCGCGGTTTATGCGCCGCGGTCGGCGTCGGCAAATGCGGGTGACTTCGCGGCGTCCGTGGCGCGCTCGATGACCGTTTTTTCGGACATGTTTGGAGGGTTGCCCGATCCGTCGATGACGGTCATTCAGATATCGGACGGAACGCTGCGTGATTTTGCGGGGCCGGGAGTTTTGCTGTTGAGCCAGCGCGCCTGGGACCCCAAGGCCAATGACCGGACCATCGCAAGGCTGGTAGCTTCGCAATGGTGGGGCAACGAGGTGCTGCCGGCGACACCGAACGACGTGTGGATCAGCGACGGGCTGGCGCGCTACTCGGAAGCGCTGTATGCGGAACAGAACGCCGGGAGAGAAGCGGGGCTGAAGGCCGTGGACGAATTTGCGGTGGGTGCGCTGATGTTCGAAGACGCTGCTCCAATCGCGCAGGCTGCGCGCCTTGCGCCGTATTCGGCGGACTATCGCTCGGTGGTGATGAATAAAGGCGCAATGATTTTCCACATGATTCGCGCGCAAATGGGCGACGTGGCATTCAAATCGCTGCTGCACGATTTTTATGCGAAATATGAAGGCAAGAGCGCGCGAATCGAAGATTTTGCAGCCATGGCGCAGCAGCACGCGCAAGCTACCGCGAAAAACGGAGAGGCTCCCGCTGATCTGCGTGGATTTTTCACGCAGTGGCTGAATTCCACGGGAATACCGGAGTTTTCGTTGGAGTACGTGGTGTATCGCACGCCCAAGGGATTTCGGATTTCGGGGAAGATCAAGCAGCCGCTGGATACGTTCCGCATGCCGGTGGAACTGCGCATCGATACGGAAGGCAATCCGGAGACGAAAACGATCGACGTGGTCGGTTCGGAGTCGGATTTTACGGTGGAAACTTTCGGGCGGCCGAAACCCGGAGGAATAAGGATCGATCCGAATAACCTGATCCTTAAAGCGAGCACGGGCTTGCGGGCTCGAGCGGCAGTGGCGCGAGGAGAAGAGCTGGCGGAGCAGGGGCGCTATTACGATGCGGTCGGTCAATATCAGCGCGCGCTGGCCATCCTGCCAAACCGGCCGCTGGCCAATTTCAGAATGGGCGAGGCGTTTTTCTACCAGAAGAATTACCAGGCTTCCGCGAACGCGTTCCGCGAGGCGTTGCAAACAGTCCCCGAGCCCGCGGAGAAGTGGACGGAAGTTTGGAGCCATATTTATCTGGGGAAGATTTTTGATTTGCTGGCGCAGCGGGAACGGGCCGTCAACGAGTACAGCAAAGCGAAGCAGACCAACGACAATACCGGCGGCGCGCAGCTGGTTGCGGAAGGATTTTTGAAAAAGGCTTATGCGGAAGGCGCGACGACTGCGGCGGCTCCGGGCGCGGGGGGCACAGCCATACCTGCTCCTCCGGTGGCGATTCCTCCGCCGACGGAGGGAAACCGGCCGGTGCTGAAGAAGCGCACGGATCCGTTTTTGGGGACGACTGGAGCGGCGTAAACCGCGCTGGACGCTCTGACGTGCCGAACTAGGCGCCGGAAGCTTCCGCGATTCCCTTTTTCTGCCCGGCTTTTTTCAGCTCGGATTGAAGGCGCTTCCAGGCGCGTTCAAATATTCCGCAGGCTTCCTCATCAAACAAGACAAAATAAATTTTCTCGATGGATGTCTCTGCTTGCAGGTGTTGCGCGGCTTCGTGCAGCATGATCGCGGCGCATTCTTTCACCGGGAAACGGGCGATGCCTGTGCCCAGCGCGGGGAATGCGATGGTTTTTAGCTGGCGCTCCGCGGCAATACGCAAGGCGTGAACCGTTGAGCCGCGCAGGCTTTCAGCGGTGGTAACGCCGCCGAGTTCCATGCTTGCGGCGTGAATGACGAAGCGGGCCTTTAACTTGCCGCCGCTGGTGATAGCCGCGTAGCCGACCGGGATGCTGCCAATGGCATCGCATTCGCGCTGAATTTCTTCGCCGGCCTTGCGGCGAATGGCTCCGGCGAGGCCGGCACTTAGGATCAAATCGTTGTTGGCGGCGTTGACGATGGCGTCGACATCCATGTCGGTCAGGTCGCCCTGCTGAATGACAATGCGGTCTTTGAACGAGGTCATCGTGGAGTCATTTCCAGCAGTTGCGGCATTCTTGAGTCAGGATTTTTCAGTTCTTTCATTAGGGATTTCGCGTTCCGGGTAATCGTAAACGCCACGCCCGGTTTTTCGGCCCAGGCGGCCTTCCCGCACGTATTTCTTGAGCAGACCGTTCGGGCGGTACTTTTCTCCCAGCGTCTGGTGAAGATATTCGAGGATGCTCAAGCGCACATCCAGGCCCACCAAGTCGACAAGCTCAAACGGGCCCATCGGATGATTCAATCCGAGTTTCAGGGCCTTGTCGATATCTTTCGCGGAAGCGACCTCAGCCTCGAGCATGGCAAACGCTTCGTTGCCGATCAGCGCGTTGATGCGAGTGGTGACGAAGCCAGGCGATTCGTTTACCAACACCACTTCTTTGCCCATACGCGCGGCGACTTCGCTGCAGGCGGCGACGGTGTCGTCGGAAGTAAGTGGAGTCTTCACCAGTTCGATCAATTTCATCTTCGGAACCGGATTGAAGAAGTGCATGCCGACGCAGCGGTCGCGAGAGACGGTGAGCTCGCTCATGTCGCTGATCGAAAGCGACGAAGTGTTGCTGGCGAAGATGGCGTTGGGCTTGGAGAATTTGTCAAAGATGGTGAACAACTCCATCTTCATTTCCATTTCTTCCGGGACGGCTTCGATGATGAGGTCGGCGTCGCGGATAGCGTCCTGAACGGAGTTGGCGGTGGTGATCAGATTTGCGGCGCGATCGCGAATGGCACCGTCGACTTTGCCGCGCGCGACGCCTTCGGCAAAGGCGTTAGCAATCCAGGCGAGGCTTTCCGCAAGACGCTGCGGAGAAATATCTTCGAGGACAGTGGAATAGCTGCCGAAAGCGGCGGCGTAGGCGATGCCGCGGCCCATGGTGCCGGCGCCAATGACTGCGATGGTTTTGATTTCAGTTTTCATTAGGCGCGCATCAGGCTATTTCACGATCTCTTTGTAGGCCTGTTCATCGTAGCCCAGGATGAGGCGCTTGCCGCGAATGACTACCGGGCGGCGGATGAGGTTGGGCTCCTCGGCCATCAAGGCGATCGCTTCGGAACGCGATGGCGGATTTTCCTTCATTTTGCGCGTGCGATAAAGCTCGTTGCGGGTGCTCAAAAATTTTTTGTAGTCGCGATCGCCGATGAGCTCGTCTAATTCGGTTTTGCTGAGCGGCTGCTTGTCGAGGCTGCGCGACTCGATCTCCGCGCCCAACTTTTCAAGAGAGGCTTTGGCCTTTCTGCAAGTGGTACAAGTGAGTTTCTGAAGAAACTGAATTTTTGCTTTAGGCATGGACGCTCCGAAATTTTTGGATAACGCGATTGACCCTACAAATTTTAGATGCCGGCTATATCAGTATCGGGGGACCGCGGGATCGACGTCGGTAGACCAGCGCTCGATGCCGCCCGAGAGAGACTTGGCGCGCTCGATGCCCTGAAAGCG
>JBBRZT010000063.1:0-15007 GCA_038236395.1 Candidatus Acidiferrales bacterium | reverse complement strand
CTGTTCCAGTTCGTTTTGCCCGCCCACCAGCCCCAGCTGCCGAATCGCTTCACCGCGCAGCTTCAAGTCCTTTTCGTTTTTGGCCGCTGCGAATAGATGCTCCCGGTCGCCGCCAATCATGTAGCTGCGCAAAATGGAGCGTTTCAGCGACGCGTCCGTGCTGGAGGCGTAAATTTCCGCCATGATCTTTCGCGAGTCCGGCCCGCCAAAAATCCCTAGATACTCCATTGCTTTGCGCTGCAGCTCCGGATTGCTCTGCCCCCGCGCAATCCGCCCGATAATTTCCCGCCCCTGTGGCGAACCGCTCTGCGCCAGCACAAACAACGCTTTGGATTTTTCCTTGGGCGTGGCCGAGCCTTGCAGGACTTTTTCCAGCAGCGGCATCGCCCGATCGGGATTGCTGTTCATCAAGCTCTGAATCGCCAGCATTTTCAGCTCGTCATCGCCCAGCGCCTCCGGGCGGGACGGTTGCCCAGTGTTCTGCCGCACTTCGATTTCCAGCGCGCTGGCGTCTTTCTGCCAGCGGCTCTGCGGAAACCTAGCCTTCAAATCGGCAATCGCCGCCAGCGCCGCCTGCCGATGGCCCAGGCGCTGTTCCGCGTACGCTTCCCAATAAAGCGCCGCATCCGTTTGCGGACCGTTCTCTTTCGCCAGCTCCATAAACTTCTCTCGCGCTTTTTCGTAGTTCCCGTCATCCAACGCTTCGCGCCCGTCGTCATAGCGTTCTTCCAGGCGCTCCGCGCGTTCCTGCTCGCGGTCTCGTTTTTCTTCCGCGCGCTCTTGCTTGCGCTCGCGCTTCTCCTGTTCGCGCTCCGCCTTCTCTTGATCGCGCTCGCTCTTTTCTTGAGCCCCATCGCTTTGCATGTCGCTGTCGTCGCGATCGTTTTCAATGTCTACGCTTTCGACGGTTTCCGTGGACGTTACTCCCGTCGTGGTCGCGTCCGGCGCTTGCGCCTGGCTCGGCAACGCGGCGCGCGCGCTAGCGGCCGCCGGCCTCGCCAGTTGTCCGAATGCCAGCGCGAATGTCGCCGCCCAAAGTATCGTTATGAGTCGAGATGATTTTCCTGTGCTCATGCCTGGTTATTCCTTTCAATTTGCGCGGAGCCGCTTTCTGCCGGCCTCGCTGGTCTCGTCTTTTTCTGTTTTTGAATCTCTTGCGCCAGCACGCGGACCTTGAACAACAATCCGTCGTCATCAATGCGTTGCCTGATCGACTTGAACTGCGCCGGCGTCACCGTTTGCGGGCTGTGCGCCACATCGAGCAGCACGCGCTCCAGCTCATCCAGCACATTGGCCAGACCGGTGTCGCCTTCCTGCACCGCGGTCTGGCGGTACAGCCGATTTTCATCCAGCAAATCTTCCGCGCGCCGCCGCTGCGAAGAAATGTTCACCTGCTTCAATCCCGCCGTTTCCGGCCCGGCGTTGGCAATTTCCATCAACACCATTTCCGAGCGGCCCAGATGCTCTCCCACCGCCAGCACCAAAACTTTCTGGCGCACTTGTTCCGCGGAAAGCGCCGCGTCTCCGTGATCGACGTGCTTGCTGACCCGCCCTGCTAGAAACGCCACGAGCAACAGCGCGGCTACCAGTCCAGCCACCGCCAGGCGCCGCGGCTGAAGCAGCACATCCCACCAGTGCGCGCGTTTTTCCGTCAGGCGCGGCGCAATCTGTTGCCACACCCGCCGTCCATAATCCTCGCCAGGATCGGGAACCGGGAGCGCCTGGTACGCCGCCAGCATTTCCGCGATGCGTTCCAGGTGCGTTCGGCACTCCGCGCACGTCGCAAGGTGCGCGTCGAACGCCGCGCGTTCCGTTTGCTCTCCATCCTGATAAGCAACCAATTGTTCTTCGCTCAAGTGCGTCATGATTTCGTTCCCATCATTCCGTTCCCATTGCCCGTACTTGCGCCCGGGGAGCAAATTGCGGCTCCAGTGCATGCCGCAATTTCTGCACCGCGCGAAACACGGTATTTTTCGCCGCGCTCGAATTCGATTTCAAAGCGCCGGCAATCTCTTCAATTCCGCAGCCGTCGCAATGGCGCATCACAAACGCGGTACGTTCCGCGGGCGTCAGGTTGTCGAGCGCCACTTGCATCTCTCTCTTCAGCTCCACGCTTTGCGTCAAGCGCTCTGGCGAAGGCGCGGCATCCGCAATCTGCAGCAGCGGATCCATCTCCGCTTCATCCGACAATTCCGGGCCGGGCGCCTGCCGCCGCGCATCTTCTTTTTTGCGCTGGCGCAGCCGGTCGATGGCGTAATTCGCGGCGATGCGATAAACCCAGGTAGCGAAATTGGCCTGCGACGCAAACTGCTGCAATTTTTGATAAGCGCGCAAAAACGCCTCCTGCACAATCTCCTCGGCGTCCTGATGATTGCCGGTGAGCCGGTACGCCAGCCGAAATATGGTGGCGCTGTGCCGCTCCACAAGAATGCGATAAGCATCGCGATCGCCCGCAAGCGTGCGGTCGATGGCTATGGCGTCGGCTTCCCGAACGCTTTCGACGCTTTCCCTCATTCTCATCATTAGACAGGTTTTCTGCCCCGCGGTTAGGTCGCCGACGGAGCCTGTTTAGGGCCAATTCTGCATGTAAACTAGGATTGGCGCCACGATGCAACTTCCTAGCTTCCATGACGGCACTTTCGATGGTCTGCGGATTCGCGAGGATAAGCGGGATTCAGCTGTATTTATCGACCAGCCAGCGGGAGTCTTCCGTCTTGGTGTTGGATGGAGTGCAGGCTCTGATTCTAAACGACGTAAGGCAGGGCAACATTATCTTGGACTTGGTCATTCGCAGGGGCGAGGAAATAACTAAGAGCGATATAGAACAGGTGTACGGCATGAGCGATGATTCTGTAGCGAAAAATAAATTACAGACCGTGATGAGCGGCGGGCTTCAAATACTGGAGATCCATCCGTCCTATGGTGCAGAAGGCTTAATATTGTTCAAAACGTGGAGCCTCGTACCGCAAACTGACTAAACTGGCACGCGACCAAGCGCGACGTGTGACTACCTCGGAAATACCGTATTATTAATATAGATTGGCTCATCGAGTTTTTCGTCGGATCTATTTTGAATAGAGGCCAAAGTTGATTCCACGCTACACCCGCGAAGAAATGGGCGCTGTCTGGAGCGACTCCAACAAGTACGCCAAATGGCTGGAAGTGGAGCTGGCCGCCACCGAAACACTGGCGGAAGCCGGCGACGTACCGAAAGAAGCCGCCGCGCGAATTCGCGCCCACGCCAAAATCAATGTCGCGCGCATTCAGGAACTCGAATCGCGCGTGAAGCACGACGTGGTGGCCTTCACCATGGCGGTGGGCGAATCCATCGGCGACGCCTCCGCCGCGCGCTGGTTCCACTACGGCATGACCTCCAACGATGTGGTCGACACCGCGCAAGCGTTGCAGGTGCGCGACGCGTCGCGATTGATTGAAGCCGCGCTGGTGAAATTTGGCGATGCGCTGGCCGCGCGCGCCCAGGAATTTCGCGCCACTCCGCAGATCGGCCGCACTCATGGAGTGCACGCCGAGCCCATCACCTTCGGACTGAAAGTCGCCAACTGGTACGCGGAAAATCAGCGCAACCAGCAGCGCTTTCGCGATGCCGCCGCGCAAATGGCCATCGGCAAAGTTTCCGGCGCGGTGGGCAACGCTTCGCATCTCGGCCCGGATATTGAAGAGCGCATCTGTCAGCGGCTCGGGCTCGCCGTCGCTCCCGTGGCTTCGCAGGTGATTCAGCGCGATCGCCACGCGCACTATCTCAGTTCGCTCGCGCTGGTTTCGGCCACGCTGGAAAAAATCGCGCTGGAAATTCGCCACCTGCAGCGCACTGAAGTGCGTGAAGCGGAAGAACCTTTCGGCGGGGAGCAGCGCGGCAGCTCGGCGATGCCGCACAAGCGCAATCCCGTCACGTGCGAACAGATCTGCGGACTCGCGCGCATCGTGCGCTCCAATCTAATGGCGTCATTTGAAAACGTGGCGCTGTGGCACGAGCGCGACATTTCGCACAGCTCTGTCGAGCGCATCATTCTGCCGGACTCCACCATCCTGGTGGATTACATGCTCGCGAAAATGACCACCATCATCGCCGACATGCGCGTCTTTCCCGAACGCATGCTGCGCAATCTGGAGTCCACGCACGGCCTCGTTTACTCCGGCCAACTTTTGCAGGACCTGGTGGAAAAAGGTATGCCCCGCGATGACGCCTACAAAGCGGTGCAGGAAAACTCCATGGCCGCGTGGGAAAACGAGAGCAGCTTTCGCGATCGCGTGGCCGCCGATAAACGCGTCACGAAATATCTGGACGCCACCGCGCTGGCTCACACCTTCGATCTGCAGCGCCAGCTCCGCCACGTAGATGCCATCTTCGCGCGGGTCTTTGGCGCGCAGCAAAACAAAACCAAAACCGCGGTCTGAACAAAAAAAACGCCGGCTGAAAAACCAGCCGGCGTTGACAGCCTCTTCTAGATGAAAAACGATCTAGCTGCGGAGGCGGAAACTCAAACTCGAAACACTACAGTAGTCCAAAATTACTCCACGCGCTGCACGTAACGCGCTTCGGTGGTGTCCACCTTTACACGGTCGCCTTCGTTTACGAATGGCGGCACGTTGATCACCAGGCCGGTTTCCAGCGTAGCCGGCTTCATCACCGCACTGGCCGTGGCTTTCTGCAGCGTCGGTTCCGTGGATATCACTTTCATTTCCATGGTGTCCGGCAAATCCACGCCGATGGCTTTCTCTTCAAAAAATTCCACTTTCACCTTGGTGTTGGGAATCAGGTAGAACACCGTTTCGCCCAGTTCGTCGCGGGTCATCTGCATCTGCTCGTAATTTTCGGTATTCATGAAGTGAAAATCGTCGCCTTCGCTGTACAGGTATTCAAATTCCACTTCGTCCAGAATGGCGCGGTCCACGAATTCTTCCGCGCGAAAGCGGTAATCGATCATCGTGCCGGTGCGCAGATTTTTCATGCGGGTCTGCATCGAGCCGCGCTTGTTCCCCGGAGTGCGGTGATCCACGCTGAAAACGGTGTAAAGCTGCCCTTCATGCTGGATAACCATGCCGGGGCGAAGTTGTGTGGCTTTCGTGCTGCTCATAATCTCCCAGTAACTTGTATTTCGGAATTTCGACCGGCGCTGCGTGCCAACTCAAAAAGCGGCAAACTCAGGCCCGCGAAATCACTCGAGGGACACCAGCGAATTGCAACCGGCGCGGACATTCAGTATAAATGGCCGCATTCCACGCGGTCAATCATTCCGAGGGAAGGATCGCTGCCCCTTGGCTGTGTTATAAGAAGTCGTAGGCTGTTGGCCGCCTTCAAAAGATGAACTTCGAAGAATTGAAATCGGGATATGAATACGTTTTTACCGTGATCGAGTATTACGATGGCCCACGCAAGGGCGTTGCAAATTTGCAGGAAAAGCCCCACTTTTTCGAGTGTATTCTCGACGAAACAACGAATGACTACACAGAAATGTTCTACCTGACCCCTCTTGACTCACATAGCTTTCAGTTAGCTATAGAGGACTGGGAAATATGGCGCCGCTGGGAATCTGCGTTTCTCAAAGGCGATGCGGACACTGGCACACATCCGGCCTTGTCTCACGAGGCCATGCGCCGCGCAGAATTGAAAGTAATTCTAGACAAAGTGCTGGTGACCGAACCGATGAGGGCTATCCAGCGAATTGGAAAGTTTGAAGTGCTAGGTGCAACTGAGCTTCCGAAAGGCGTTATACGACGGTTGCAAGTGAGATGGATGCTGCCGCCTCAGTGAGTTCCTGGGATTTCTGCACGCTCGACAAAGTGTTCGCGGCTCCATATGCTGCTGCGATGAGCACTGCTGCACAACCGGCTGAACCACATGTCCGCGTCCACTTTAAGGACAAGGTGAAAGACTTTTGGCACCGCGTCAGCGAAGGCCGGAAGGTGGACGACCTGTGGAGCCAATTCGCCGCGGACGCCCGCGCGGGTTACGGTTTCTACCAGCGCGACGTCGACTGGGAAAATATCAAGAAGCTGCCGCGCTGGCGGCGGCCGCTGCACATCGCCCGGCAATTTTTCTGGGCGATGATGCTGAAGATGACGGCCGCGCGGCGCGTGCTGCTGCTCGTGGCGCTGGTGCTGATCTTCAATCAGCGCACGCAATTCTTCGCCGTCATTCTTTTTCTGGCGCTGCTGCTGCTGGAGTTGGCCGACAAGGTGACCATGAAGCGCGACCTGGAAATCGCGCGAGAGATTCAGTCCTGGCTGGTGCCGACGCACCCGCCGGAAGTGCACGAAGCCGAGATTGCGTTTTTCACACGCGCGCAAAATTCGGTGGCCGGCGATTACTATGACGCGTTTTATCCCAGTGGCGATGCCGGCGCGGGTGGCGAATCTAAATTGATGATTGTGATTGCCGATGTGGTGGGCAAAAGCATTCCCGCCGCGCTTTTGATGGCCACGCTGCAAGCCAGCCTGCGAACCATCGCCGGTGAAGGCGCTCCCATCGCCGATCTGGTCGAGCGCCTGAATCGCTATGCGTGCGCGCACAGCAAGAACGGGGAGCGCTTCACCACGGCAGTTCTGGCGGAGTACGAGCCGCAAACCCGGCGGCTTACTTACGTCAACGCCGGGCACAATGCGCCGATACTTCGCCGCGCCTCCGGCACGCTGGAAAAACTGGAAACCGGCGGCATGCCGCTGGGGATTCACTCGGCGGTTGAATACGACACCGCGTCCCTCGAATTGCAACCTGGCGATGCTTTGATTTTTTACACCGACGGCGTGGTCGAGGCTTTCAACGAAAAACACGAAGAATTCGGCAACGAGCGGTGGTGCAACGTGATTCGCGGGTTGCCCATGTTCAACGCGCAGGAAAGTTTGCAATTTCTCATGAAGCCGGTGGACCAATTCGTCGGAGCGACGCACCAGTCCGATGACATCACTTACCTGGTCATGCGCTGCAATTAGAAACGCCGCTGGATTTATGGTTTACCTGGCGTGCCGCTCTTGGCATCGGCCATGATTTTTTCTATTTCGGCGGGATCGCGCGGCAATCGTTGACTGAGCAATTTGAAGCCGGTTTCAGTGATGAGCACGTCGTCTTCGATGCGCACGCCAAGATTTTCTTCCGGGATGTAGATGCCCGGCTCCATGGTGACCACCATTCCGGGCCGCAGCGGTTCGCAATATTGTCCTGGATCGTGCACATCGAGCCCGATGTCGTGGCCCAGCCCGTGAATGTAATACTGGCCCAGCGCTTTGCCGTGGCGGTCTTTGCCGTGGGTGTTGATGTAGTCGTAGGAAATTTTGTACAGGCTCTGATCGCCCTTTTTGCAGAGATTGGCGCCCGGTTTGATCGCGGCCATGGCGGCGTTTTGCGCGCCCAGCACGATGTCGTAAATCTCCCGCTGGCGCGCAGTGAATTGTCCGTTGGCGGGCAGGGTGCGCGTGATGTCCGCGGAGTAGCCGGCGTACTGCGCGCCCACGTCAAGCACCACGATGTCGCCGTCCTCGATTTTGCGCGACAGCTTGTCGTAATGCAGCGCGACGGAATTGGGCCCCGCGCCGACGATCGGCGCGTAGCCCTCCGCTTCGGAGCCGCCCATGGCGTGCACGTCCACCATTTTTGCGGCGATCTGATATTCGTAGAGGCCGGGGCGCATCATTTTCATGGCTGCAAGATGGGCGTCGAGCGAGAGGTCGATGGCCGTGGTGAGAAAGGCAATTTCGCCCGGCGATTTAATTTCGCGTAGCGCGTAAATGGCCTGGCGCACATCTTTTAATTTGTCCTGCGGCGCGATGAGCTGCAGCCAGTCGACTAGGTTTTTTTCGTGCGGATAGCCGCCGAGTTCTTTTTCGTAGGGAAGAATGGTGCAAAGGGTCGGGTAGGTTTTGGCAAGCTTCTCCACCGTGGCGCGCATTTCTGAAAACGGCTTGACTACCGCGAATCCGCTGAGCGCTTCGATGCCCGGGTCGCTGGGCGACATGCGCACGCCATTCCATTTCTCTTTGGCGGGATCTTTAGCTGGCAAAAATAGAATTTCGCGGACGCCGTTCAATGGATCGCTGACGGCCGCGCCCGGTTTCGCTGCGGGAAGGATGAGCAGCCCGGCGCCTTCTTCGTTGTGACCGGTGAGATAGTAAAAATTATCTTCCTGGGCGAAAACGTAGGCCTGAGAAACTTCTTCGCGCCCGGTGAAGCCCCACAAAATAACCGGTCCGTCGGCTTGCGCGGCGATTTTGGCGCGGCGCTCGGCATAAACGCTGTTGGGCTCCCGTTCGCGGCGCTGCTGGGCGTGCAGTTGCGGGGCGCTGGTGGCGATGAAGACCAACATCGCGGCCAAAAGTGCGAACGGCCACGCGAAGAGGCGATTCCGCCGGCGTTGTAGCGGCATACTAGATAAATTCGACACAGAAATATTCACTCGGGCGCCGGTCGGCTGTCCACTCACGGATTCTCCTCGAAATAACCACCAATTCGCCCGGGGCAAGCGGGGTTGCTGCAGCCAGGCGCGCTGTCTGCAAACGTCAGACCGCCGCCAGGGCCGGCGGCGATTACGCGTTTTCAGTGCGCCTGATGACGCGATTGTAGCCGAATTCTCGCTCGCTCCAAAGTGGCGCAAGCTACCGAGCCGCCAAATGCGGCGTGGTAGTCTTGATGTGACGGGCGTAAGTCTGTTTGCGTTCCATGGGGAGAGCATTCGATTGCGCAATCGACTTATTGTTTTTCTGGCCGTGTTCCAAACGGTGCTGCTGCTGGTGCATGGCTTTCTTTTCTTTACCTGGATTTATTTTTGGGCTCCGCGAACGACTGACGGGGCGGGTTACGACTCTGCGAGTTTTCTGGATCATTCGGAGTTGCTGGCGGCGACGGCGATTTTATCAGTCAGCTTTCTGGTCACATCGCTGATCGGTTTTCGACTTACGAATGTTGTGCTGCGATTTTTCTATCGCATTACAGCGGCGTGGCTGGGGTTCGTGAACTATGCGTTTTTCTCTGCGGTGGCGTGCTGGGTTTCTTATCTGGCGCTGCGGCTGACGGGAGGGACCCCGGATCGTCACTATTTCGCGTTGGGTTTTTTGGGGTTGGCAGCGGCCGTGACTGCGTATGGCGTAGTCAACGCGACAGCAACGCGCGTGAAACACATTACTGTGAAGCTGCCGAATTTGCCCGAGTCCTGGCGAGGGCGCACCGCGGTGCTGATGAGCGACCTGCACCTGGGAAATTTCCGCGGCCCGCGATTTGCGCGGCGCATGGTGAAGATGGCTAACCGCCTGAATCCCAACTTAGTTTTTATTGCCGGGGATTTATACGACGGCACCCCCGGCGATCTGGCCCGGCTGGCCGAGCCTCTAAGTGCGCTGAAGCCCGCCCTGGGCAGTTTTTTTGTGGAAGGGAATCACGAAGAGTTTTCCAATACGGCAAAATATCTGAAAGCAGTGGCCGCGGCCGGCGTGCGCGTGTTGGTCAATGAGGTCGTTGTCGTGGACGGCCTGCAGATCGTGGGCGTCACTTACCGCGACGCCACGCACGGCGAACACTTTCGCAAAATATTGCGCAGCACTGATTTCGATCGTACGCGAACCAGCATTTTACTGGAGCACGCGCCCGATCGCATCGAGGTGTCCGCCCAGGAAGGCATCTCGCTGCAACTGTCCGGGCATACGCACTACGGCCAGTTCTGGCCGTGGACGCTGGCCGCGGCGCGCATGTACGGCAAATATGTTTACGGCCTGCAGCGCATCGGCGAGATGCAGATTTACACTTCCTGCGGCGCGGGCACCTGGGGACCGCCGCTGCGCGTCGGCAACAATCCGGAAATTGTTGCCGTCCGCTTCGAGTAAAGCCTGCCTGGGGCGCCCTCTAGAACTTGGCGGGAACCGCTTCATTTTTTGATTTTGTTGACTCATCCAAAGAAAGCAGTTAACCTCCGCGACAAGTAATCGGAGGTGTACCATGTCCACCCACTCCAGAACCCCCTCGCCTGGAAAGAACGAGTCCTCTCAAAAATATGAAATCGCTGCGCCGTTGACGTACACCGCCTTCCACCTGGACTCCACGACAAAACCTGCCCCGGAAGGACAGATTACGAGCGAGTCAGAAAAAGCGCACGAGGCATGGAGCGACGCAGCCTCCAAGGAAGTGCCAGTCGCCAAGGCCGTGGACCGGACCAGTTTCACGGAGGGCGACGGGGACGCGCAGATCGACGCTACGGTGACTCGCGAAAAGCGCGCGGTGTGGATCGTGCACGGAATGGGCCAACAGATTCCCTTCGAGACAGTGGACACCTTAACGCAAGGACTGCTCGACGTGATTCCACCCCATCGCGTGGTTCACAAGCCGCGGCTGCGTACCGTGAAAATTGGCGACGCGGTAATGCAGCGGGTGGAACTGGACATCGAGGGAACTGCTCAAGGCGGACAAACGAAGCACTACGATCTGCATTTGTACGAATCTTATTGGGCACCCAAAACCGAAGGCGTAGCGAAGCTGACGGACGTGGTGGGTTTTCTGTGGGACGGCGGAACGCGCGGTTTGCTGAACTATTTCAAAAAGTTTCAGCGAGCCATGTTCGGCGGCATGGCTGAATTTCACGTCTCGTACCGCACTCCGCTGTGGCTTTGCCTGGCGCTGCTGATTCTGGCGTCCTTGGCGGTAATTAACGGGGTGGTGCTGCTTGCCGGTGCTGCTCAAAGCGGAATATTTCTCCGCCCGTTGCAGGATCATTGGGACAAACTCACCGCGCTGACCAGTTGCATGCTCGCGGTAGCGCTCAGTTTTGGCGCGCTGCTGTTTATTTCCGACATGAGCAAGCCTCAATCACTTTCCAGCTTTTGGCGGGTGCTGATCGGGTTCTGTTGCTGGACCGCGATGATCATTACCATTGTCGAAATTCTCAAAACCGTGGCTTTAATGGCGCTGATAACCCACACCGATTGGCTCAGGAGTTCGGGCACCGCGATGGCCGCGCCGTCGAGCGGTTGGCTGGCTTGCATCCGAAACTGGGCCGAACACATTTTTGAAAGTATCCCCGCTAGGCAACTCCAGGGTTTCGCCACAGTGTCGGTTTTTGTCGCCGGATTTTTCTTGGCCTTGGCGATGATTACCAAAGCCTCTCTACGATCTTCAGGAACCGCTTTTCACGGGAATGGATTCTTAGTGTTCCTTTCCATCCTGACATTTCTGACCAACATTGCCGCGATCGCCGGATGTATCTGGATTTGGTGCGCGGGATCGGCCTGGACGCTGCCGAGACGCCTGGCCTTTCTCGAAAGTCCGCTGTGGGTTTGGCCGTTCCTGATCGCGTTGACCGCCAAGGTGCGCGAGTTGATGGTGCAGTATGTCGGGGATGTGGCCATTTATGTGACGTCGAACAAACTGGACCGCTTCGATGAAGTGAGAACCAAAATCAAGGAATCGGCACGCACGGTGGCCTCGGCCGTTTTTACCGCGTACCAGCCAAACAGCACAACGTTCCTTTATGGCAAAGTTGCCGTGGTGGGACACTCACTGGGGTCGGTGATTGCCTATGACACCTTGAATCGCTTGATGCTGGACGACTGGCTTGCGGGTCAAGCCTTGGGAATCGCCGAGCGCACCGAAGCGATGGTCACTTTTGGGTCGCCACTGAACAAAACCGCCTTCCTGTTCACCATGCAAGGGAAGAATTCCATGCACATTCGCGAGCGCCTGGCGTGCACCGTGCAACCGTTGATCCTGAGCTATCGCAAGTTTCGCAAACTCAACTGGATCAACGTCTATTCACGCAATGATATTATTTCTGGCCCTCTGACGTTTTACGATCTGCCCGGATACCAGAACCCGCCGGTTCCGCCACAGGCGATCAGGAACGAAATTGACAAAGACGCGGCGGTGCCGCTGATTGCCCACGTGGCTTATTGGAAAAACAAAAAAGTGTGGGAAGAATTGGTCTCGCAAATCGTTCCGTAGCGGAATTTCGAGAAGTGCTCAGCGAGCGGCAAATCTAGAAAACCGGAGCGCCGGAGGCGGCGGGACGCATTTCCGGGCTGTCGACTCCGAAGCGAAGATGGGCGAGATAGGTTTGGCCTAGCGACATGCAGCCAGTGTAGAGGTAGCCCCACACGAAGAGCAGCAGGAATGGAACGGTGGCGTAATTTTCGTTCACGACGGCGTAGACCACGGTAAGCGCGAAGTACAAGCCCAGCAGAATTTCCGCGAAGGGCATCCATCCGGCTTTGTTGCGGTAAGATTTTTTGGCGAAGGAGCCGTTTTTGCCGGCGATATTGTATTTAGGCGTGCGCGCGAATTCGCTTTTCTTTCCGGCGATGGCTTCGAGGACTGCTTGCGCGTTGCGGACCGAAATGCCGATGCCAGTGGCCATCACAAAAGGCAAATAGAGAAATGTGCGATACCAGGTTTTAGGGCGCAGCTCTTTTTGCGCCACCAGGTAAAAACTGGAAATCGAGCAGGTGGAGGCTAGAAAAAGTGGCAGGTCGATGACCAGCATCTGGATCCAGCCCTGGTAAAACCGCACGATCATGGCCGGCAGCAGCATGGTCGAGAGCAGCACCATCAGCGGGTAGCTGATGTTGGCGGTGAGGTGGAAGAAGGCTTCGGACTTCACATGCCAGGGCACGTTGGCGCGGAAAACTTTGGGCAGGATTTTCTTGGCCGTCTGCATCAGGCCTTTGGCCCAGCGCGCCTGTTGCGCTTTAAAGCCGTTCATGTCCACCGGCAGCTCGGACGGGCACTCGATGTGCGGCAGGTACAAAAATTTCCAGCCTTTTAATTGCGCGCGATAAGAAAGGTCGGTGTCTTCGGTGAGCGTGTCGTGCTGCCAGCCGCCGGCCTGGTCAATGGCTTTGCGGCGCCACACTCCGGCGGTGCCGTTGAAATTGAAAAAAGTGCCGCGGCGGGAACGCGCGCCATGTTCCACCACAAAATGGCCGTCGAGCAGAATGGTTTCCACCTGGGTCAGCAGCGAATAATCGGAGTTGAGATAGGTCCAGCGCGTCTGCACCATGCCGATGCCGGCGCCGCCTCGCGGATTCATGAAATACGGGATGGTGAGGCGCAGAAAATCCGGCGTGGGCACGAAGTCGGCGTCAAAGATCGCGACGAATTGGCCTTGGGCGATTTTCAATCCATTTTCCAGCGCGCCGGCCTTGTAGCCTTCCCGATTGGTGCGATGGATGTACGCGATGGGCATGCCTTGCGCGGCGAAGCGCTCCACACAGTTGCGGGCGATTTCCTGCGTTTCGTCGGTGGAGTCGTCGAGCACCTGCACGTCGAGCAGTTCGGCGGGATAATCGAAACGGGAGATCGCTTCGACCAGCCGCTCGATCACGTAGCGCTCGTTGTAAATGGGGAGCTGAATGGTGACGCGCGGCCACTCGGTGACCGGCGGCGGCGCGGGCGGAATATTTTTGGAGTACTTGTAATAGTCGTAGACCAGCCAGTAGCGATGCAGTCCGTAAAGCGCCAGGATGAACAGTACGATGAAGTAGGGAATCATCATCGCCAGATCGAAAGTGTTGGCGTGATAGACGCCGGAAAAAGTGCGGTCGGTGATTTTGTGCCAGTAATGGCCGAAGGAGCTTTGCGCGGCCAGAAGATTGAGTAATGAAGTGGTGGGCACGGTTGTCAGCATTGATACGGCGCGATATATCGCTATCAATCAGCGAAGATGATTATAGTGCAAAACGGCGCTGAAACCTGCTTGTGGGCGAGAAAAAACGGGGCAGAAAAAAGCGGCCGCCACGAAGGGCGGCCATTTCGGTCAGTGTGATCAGGCGGCTTACGAGGTGCGCTGGCTTACGACTTTATTGGCGAGCCATGGCTGGCGACGCATTGCCATTTTCCGCTCGGCATTTTTACCCAGGTATCCGTCCAGCGTACATGTTCATCCATAGGCTTTCCCGACGCATCGGTGCCCTTGCCTTTGAAGCCTCCCGTCGCGATGGCTGTGTCGCCGAACACCACTACTTTGAGGTCTTCGTACTCGACGCTGTCATACTTGGTCGCTTTCGCGTTTGCCAGCATCTCGGTCTTGCCGGTAACTTTCCCATCTGTCCCGGTATTGACGAATTTGTCGGCCAATAGCGGCGCGACCAGGTCAGGATTATTTGTTTTCTGCGACTGCAGCCACTGGTTTTCGAGCGCGGTTACGGCTTTCTCGGTGGCACCGGTCTGAGCCTGCGACAGCGCCGCGCTGCCGAGTGAAAGCAATCCGACTACGCACCATATCCACATTCTCTTCATGAAGATCTCCTTAGGTTTCTCGTCTTGCGATTTGTAAAAAATTGACTGAGGGCTATTCCCTGCGTGCACGGTACGCTGGCACGGATGCGAAGTCAATTTGTTAGCCTTGGGCTACAATAGCTTGAAACGACACTGCCACTCCCCCGGCGTCTAATATTCAGAGTGAGGGCTTCCGATGCGTTCACCTATCTACTCCGGCCTGTCGATTCTTATCGCGGCGTCGCTTCTCGCTCAGCCGCTTCTGGCGTTTCAGTCCCCTCTATCTGACGAATCCGTCCGCGAGGCTTATTTCCTGGGCCAGCGCCACGATAATTCCTTCGAAATATTGCTCGCCAAATACACGCATCATCTGCCGTCACCGGAGAGCGGCCCGTACATCTCATCGATCACGTTTCTTACTCCTTTCATGATGGCCGCCCGGCTCTCAAGCGGCCACGCGGGAAACTATAGCGCCCAGCAGGCTGCGCTTGATCATCGGAACCAGGCTGAGATCGTTCAGATCGTTGTGCAGATTCAATTGACGGAATCCTATGGACAGTTTGTCGGAACCGTTCCAGCGAATTCACGCACAGGAACCGGCGCAGGTCTGATTCCAAGGCCGAGTGACTTCTGGGAGGATTTTCAGGTCCATATTCATAACAGTGAACAACCGGTGTTGATCTCCGCGTCCCGCGGTCACGCCGACTACAGTTGCAGCGAATATGGAGGTTGCTCGCTGATCGGCGCGACTCTTGAATTTGATGTTCCCGCCGCCGCTTTTTCGTCTGATTCGGCGAGCAT
>JBBRZT010000062.1:0-15075 GCA_038236395.1 Candidatus Acidiferrales bacterium | reverse complement strand
GCGGCTTTTTGCCGGCGCTTTTCCAGTTCGAGGCTGAACGCTTTGCGGCCGGTTACCGGCCAATTCTTTGCCTGCGCTTGGCCTTCTTCGCGCAATCCCGCTGTAACCGCGCGGTATTCAGCCTCAGGCAAAGCATGCTCTAGCGAGCCGCTCCATTCGTGGGGAATGCGCGGCGCCTCGCCTGTGTCCATCGGGGCCATGGGCGGCGCTACAGGCTGTGCTATGGGGTCATCGGTCATAATTGCGCATTCGAGCCTGGTGCTGGCTTTCGCTAACGGTAACTCGACGCCTGTAATTCGAACATTTCCGCGTAGCGGCCGCCGTGAGCCATGAGCTGCTCATGCCGGCCATCCTCGGCGATCAAGCCCCGCTCCAAGACAATGATACGGTCGGCCATTTTTACCGTGGAAAAGCGGTGCGAGATGAGCAAAGCCATCTTACCCTTGGTCAACTCCGCGAAACGTTCAAATACCTCGTGCTCGGAGCGGGCATCGAGAGCCGCGGTAGGCTCATCGAGAACCAGTATCTGGGCATCGCGTAGATACGCGCGGGCCAAAGCAACTTTCTGCCATTCTCCGCCGGACAGATCGACGCCCGTTTCAAAGCGGCGGCCCAGCATCTGGTCGTAACCGCGGGGCAATTTCTGAATGACGCCCTCGGCCAAACTCTTTTTGGCGGCCAATTCCACATGCGGCAGGTTCTGGCGTGCCTGAATCTGGCCGACGGCGATGTTTTCGAGCGCGGTCATGTCGTAGCGCATGAAATCCTGGAAGATTACGGCGATGTTGCTGGCGTAATCCTCGAGGTCGTACTCGCGCAGGTCGACGCCATCGAGAAGAATCTGTCCGAAGGTCGGATCGTAGAGCCTGGTGAGCAGCTTGACGATGGTTGTCTTGCCTTCGCCGTTTTCGCCGATCAAAGCAATTCGCTCGTCGGGCCTTAAAAAAAGATTCAAATTGCGAAGAATCGGACGGCCGCCGCCAGGATACGAGAAGCTGACATCGCGAAATTCAATTCCGATGGAGATGGGCCGGGGCGTTTTCAGGGCGTTGGGCTTGGAGAAAACCGTTGGGCGGACTGCGAAAAATTGCAGCAGGTCGGTCAGGAAGAGCGACTGGTCGGCAATGCTTGAAAAAGTGGAGAAGATCATCTGTAGGTTGGCACTGGCTCCGGCAATTGCACCAGTAAGGAACGTGAGTGTACCGACAGTCATGTGGCCTTCGACTGTTTCGAGAATGACGTAGGCGTAGGCGCCGTAATAGCCGACGGTGGTCAATAGCGAGAGTAAAGCGCTGGCTATCAAGCGGCGCTTCGCCAGCGTGACATTCTGTTTGTAAATGTCGTCAGATAGCGCTTGGAAACGATCGGTCAGAAATTTGCTTAGCCCAAAAAGCTTCAGCTCTTTAGCGCTGTCTTTGCTGGCGCCCAGAAATCGCAGGTAATCGATCTGGCGTTTGACGGGGGTCTGGCGGTAGGCGAGCGCATAGCCGAGAAATGCGAAGTGGCTCTCGCCCAGGAACGCGGGAATCACGCAAGCGATCAGCACCAGCAACAGCCAGGGAGAAAAGAACAGGATGCTGGCGGCCAACGTCGCCGTGGTGATGACTTGCTGGACCAGGCGGCCCAGCTGCTGGACCATGCCGAGGCGGTCAGTGGCTTGCACGCGGGCACGCTCGAGCTTGTCGTGAAAGAGCGGGTCTTCGTAAGACGCCAGGTCCAACCGCGAGGCGTGATGCATGATGCGCACACTTATGTGGCGAATGAATTTGTCGGCCAGCAAGGTATCGCAGTAGTCCACGATGCGGTTGAGGATGGAGGTAAAGCAGGCCAGCCCGAATTCCAGACCGACCAGCCACCAGAAATTCGGTCCGAGCGGCGTGGCGCTAGACAGGTGCCTGACGATGGCATCGATGATCAGGCGCGCTACGGCCAACAAGGCCAGCGGCGATAACGCGGCTATACAGCGCAGCAGCAGTCCCCAGGTGACCACAGCGGGACTGGAGTCCCAGATAATTTTCAAAACCGGGGGGATATTTTTCAAGGCCTGGAGCCGGGAGGCCCAAGCCTGATGAAAATTCTGGCCCGCGGGGTCAGCTACTGCGGACATGGTTAAGCTACCGCCAGGATTGGAGTTCGCTTCGGGTACAGCCGGCGCGCTGAGAAAATTGTCACTTGGATCATATCAACCGGATGGAACATCACGCTTTGCGGGGTCAATCCTAACGCGGCGAGGTTAACCGAGGCAATACTGCCAAATCCTTAGCATCGAAAAGGGTTAGATCTTCGAGCGCGATGCCAGGCCCAAGGTGGCGGCACCGGCAAAAATGGCGGTCGAGATGATGCAGAACGTCCGCGCGATGGTGGCCATGGCCTGGGTTTCAGTGCTGAGAAGAATTGCCGAGAGGAAAACTGCGAGAAGCACGAGCGCCACGAATACTTTCACCGAGTCCCCCTGCGCCCAAACACCCCGGGCAATTCGGGTGAGTGCATCTGACGGTCCAAATCTTCGCTCAAATTATTCTTATAGTTACGGTGTACCTGTCCTTTGGGACATAGGAAATTTGGGATGTAAAAAGTAAATGTTGCATAGTCAAGGCGTTAACGGGAGGGCTTGGTGGGAGCCTGGTCCACGTCGCGCGGAGGTACCTGTCCTAAGGTACAGGGTGCTTTGCTGGTTGTTGAGAGCGACCGGCGACCGATTAACGTAGTTTCTGGAGGTCAAAATTGGCCTTGATGGTCTGGCCTTGGGGAGTGACCACCTCGACCGTAGCGGGTTCCGAGGCCACGTCCTTCACGTCAAACTCCAGCCACACGTTTTCGCCGTCGAGGACCGCGGGGGCGTCCTTAGTGGCGGTCGAATGGATCGGTTGGTTGTTGATTTTTCGCGAGGGAATGGTCTTGCCATTCTGTTTCAGGTTGAACTGAAAATTTTGCCAAAAATTCTCGGGGCGAATGTCGCTTTTCTGCTGCCCGGTGGCGGGTGGAGGAGTGGACGCCTCGGTCGTCTGGGCAGATTTAGGATAAGCCGCTGGCAACATGAGGGCCACGTTGACCTTAATGATGTTCCCATATTGCTTATAGTCTTCGGTGGCCTGGGCCTCGGAATAACCTGCAGTTGTTTTTTGCCTGGTGCGGTCGACAATCTGCGCGTAGGGCGTGAGCAGCTCAATCTGCGCGATGTGGACATCGTTTTGCGGCTCGGTGATTTGCGGCAAGTAGGGCGCGAGAAAGTCGCCGGTGGATTTGTCGTTGCGTTGGCCGAGCACGTAGGCTTCGTGAATGGCTGCGGCGCTCAACTGTGTATCATAGGCAGCACAGGATAGAGGCAGAAGGGTTAGGGCCAGGATGATGACGGCGTGAATGTTTTTCTTCATGGTGTCACAGCATGGTCTTGCGACGCTCCATTGCCCACATTTTAGATGGTTGCACGAGGCGTTCGGATGTTTATTTCGTTGCGGCGGACACGGTCGTTTGAGGCAATGGCCGGGTTACAGGGAAGACCGTATGTGCGCCTGCTAAGATAGGCTCTATCCTCTGCTGGAAGACGAGCTTTGTTCACATTGAGCTGGTGACGGATGAAAGACCGATGGCCGCCGGCTCTGCTTTTTCTCGCAGGCACACAGCCGCGCGCATCCATCCATTCGCATACGATTCACAACTTGAGAACGGTCTTATTGTTATGAGTGATTGGAATACTGGCTTGCCGCTGGGCGCGACCCCCTTACCCGGGAAGGGCTTCCGGTTTTCGGTGTGGGCGCCGGCAGCCAAGAACCTTTCTGTTCGAAGGCTGAGCGGCGCCGAAGGTGGTGTGGCCCCGATGCGCAGGCTGGCTGACGGCTATTTTGAGGTAGAGATTGAGGATTTTGCGCCCGGCGAACGGTATTTTTTTCGATTCGAGGATGGCCGCGAGCGGCCCGATCCCGCGTCGCGTTTTCAGCCTGAGGGTGTGCATGGCCCGACGCAGGCGATTGATCTCGACAATTTCAAGTGGACGGATTCTTCCTGGAAAGGATTGCCGCTGGAAGAAACAGTTTTTTACGAAGTGCACGTCGGCACGTACACACCGGAGGGAACGTTCGAGGCGCTCATCCCGCATTTGGCCGGACTGCGAGATTTGGGAATCACAACGATCGAATTGATGCCCGTGGCGCAAGTTCCGGGCGGACGGAATTGGGGATATGACGGAGTGCAGCCGTTCGCGCCGCAGAATAGTTATGGTGGACCGCGCGGTCTGCAAAAATTTGTAGACGCCGCGCATGCGCATGGTCTGGCTGTGGCGCTGGATGTCGTTTACAACCACCTGGGCCCGGAGGGAAATTACCTCAACGAGTTCGGGCCGTATTTCACGGACAAATACCGGACGCCATGGGGAAGCGCTATCAATTTCGACGGTCCTGACAGCGAACCGGTGCGGCGATTTTTCATTGAGAATGCACTGCAGTGGATGGAGAAATATCACGTCGACGTGCTGCGGCTTGACGCGGTCCATGGGATTTTCGATTTCGGCGCGTCGCATTTTCTCGCTGAACTGCAAACGGCGGTCGACTCCCTGGAAGCGCGACTACACAGAAAGCTTCATCTGGTTGCGGAAAGCGATTTGAACGACTCGCGCATTCTGCATGGGCCTGCGCAAGGCGGGTATGGTTTGCATGCGCAATGGAGCGACGATTTTCACCACTCGTTGCATTCCCTGCTCACTGGCGAGCGAGCCGGATACTATTCGGATTTTGGCGAGGTGCATCACCTCGCTGATACGATGAAGAAGGGTTGGTTCTACGCCGGACAACACTCGAATTTCCGGCGCCGGCGACACGGGAATGATCCCTCCGGGCTGGCGGGTTCGAAATTCGTGGTGTGCATCCAGAATCACGACCAGATCGGCAATCGCGCCCGGGGCGAGCGGCTCAGTATTCTCGTCGATCTCGAAGCTTTGAAACTCGCGGCAGGTGTTACTGCTCTCGCGCCCTTCGTACCATTGCTGTTCATGGGTGAGGAATACGGCGAGACAGCGCCTTTTCAATATTTCACGAGCCACGGCGACGTGGAGCTGATCGAGGCGGTGCGCAAGGGCCGGCAGGAAGAATTCGCGGCGTTCGTGTGGGAAGGTGAAATTCCCGACCCACAGGCGGAACAGACTTTTTCCAGATCAAAACTGGATCATGCGTTGAAAGACCAGGAACCGCATCACACGCTGCGGGCTCTGTATCGTGAGTTGCTGGCGATCAGGTGCGAGTATGCGCTGGCGGGCACGGGCAAAGTGGAGGTTCTGGAAAACGGAAGCTCCATACTAATGATCGCCGGGGAAGGCGCTGGGAAACGTCTGGCAGTAATTTTCGAGTTCGGGAAAATCGAACATGCGTTTGATGCGCAGCTGCCGACGGGAACGTGGAAGCTGCGCCTGGATTCGGCGGATTCGAAGTGGAGGGGTCCGGGGATTTCGGCGCCTGCAAAAATAGAAGTAAAACAACCATCAAAAGGACCATTGAAAATTAAACTCGCTGTGCAGTCGTTCGCGGTATTTGAGCGCCTGAATCCAATTCCGGAGTGATGATGCGATACGTGTGCGTTCACGGACATTTCTATCAGCCGCCTCGAGAGAATCCCTCGCTCGAAGCGATTGAGCTGCAGGATTCCGCTTATCCGTATCACGACTGGAACGAGCGCATCACCGCCGAGAGTTACGCGCCCAATGCCACTTCGCGAATTCTCGATAAGGAGCAACGCATCATCGAGTTGGTGAACAATTACGGGCTGATGAGTTTTAATTTTGGGCCTACGCTGCTTTCCTGGATGCAGGACAAGGCGCCGCGCGTGTATGACCGATTGCTGGAAGCCGATCAACTGAGCGCGCACAAATTCGGCGGACATGGCTCGGCAGTGGCACAGGGCTATAACCACATGATTCTGCCGCTGTCCAATCGCCGCGACAAAGTGACTCAGGTCAAGTGGGGCATCTCGGATTTCGAACACCGCTTCAAGCGCGGCCCGGAAGGAATGTGGCTTCCAGAAACCGCAGTGGACACGGAGACGCTGGAGGTGCTGGCAGAATATGGAATTTTGTACACCATCTTGGCGCCGCGACAGGCCAAGCGCGTGCGCCGCAAAGGCGGGCGAAGCTGGAAGGACGTGAGCGGCGACCGCATCGATCCCAGCCGGGCTTATCTGGTTAACCTGCCCTCGAAAAAAACTATCAGCGTATTTTTTTACGATGGTCCGATATCGCAGGGTGTGGCGTTCGAAGGCTTGCTGGATGACGGTCAGCGCTTCGCTGACCGGCTGATGAGCGGCTTTTCCGACAGCGGCGACTGGCCGCAACTTTCGCATATCGCAACCGACGGCGAAAGCTACGGACACCATCACCGCTTCGGAGAAATGGCGCTGACTTACGCGTTGCAACACATCGAGAAGAACAAACTGGCGGAGCTGACCAACTACGGCCAATTTCTGAAGCGTTATCCGGCCGATCATTTCGTTGAGATCGTCGACAACAGCTCCTGGAGTTGCGTGCACGGCGTGGAACGCTGGCGCGCCAACTGTGGATGCAATTCGGGCGGGCATGGCAACTGGAATCAGGAATGGCGCGCGCCGTTGCGCGCGGCGCTGGATTGGCTGCGCGACACCGTGAGCCCTGTTTTTGAATCGAAGGCCGCGCCGTTGCTTAAAAATCCGTGGGCGGCCCGCGATGAATACATTCGCGTGATTCTGAATCGCTCCGATTCGAATGTGGATGCCTTCTTTAACGACCATGGAACTCATCCGTTGAGCGCCGAAGAGAAAGTTACCGCGCTGAAGCTGCTTGAAATGCAGCGGCACGCGATGTTGATGTACACCAGCTGCGGATGGTTTTTCGATGAGTTGTCGGGGCTCGAAACGGTGCAGGTGATCCACTACGCCGGACGCGTTGTGGATCTAGCCAAGGAATTTCTCGGCCAGGAAATCGAGCACCAATTCCTGGAACGCTTGCGGCTGGCCAAGAGCAATATCGCCGAGTATGGCGATGGCGCGCGCATTTACGAGAAGTGGGTGAAGCCCGCGGCGGTGGACATTGAAAAACTGGCTGGCCACTATGCGATCAGCTCGCTGTTCGAAGACTACAGCGAGAAAACGGGAATTTATTGTTACCAGGTCGATCGCGAACAGTATTCGCTGGAGGCCGAGGGCAAGTTGCGCTTGGCGACCGGGCGCGCGCGTTTCAGCTCACAGATCACTCGCGAGTCCGCGTTGTTGAGCTTTGGGGTTTTGCACCTGGGCGACCACAACGTGACCGGCGGCGTGCGCCATTCCTACGCCTCGGAAAGTTACGATCAAACGAAAGCAAGATTGATCGAATGCTTTTCCAAGGCCGATACCGCAGCGGTTATAAGAATCCTGGATGAGGAGTTCAGCGAGCATACGTTCTCGCTCAGTTCGCTGTTCCGCGACGAACAGAGAAAAATTGTGGGGCTGCTGCTGAACGACTCGCTGACTTCGGCGGCCGCGGCTTATCGAACCATCTATGAGAATCAGGCGCCGCTGATCCGCTTTCTGAATTCGCTCAACATCCCGGTGCCGCCAGCATTCAAGGCCGCTGCCGATGTGGCCATCAACAGCCAGTTGAGGCATTCGTTCGAACGCTCGGACGTGGATATGGATAACATTCAGAGCAATCTGAAGGAAGCGGCCAACAGCCAGGTGTCTCTGGATACCACTACGCTGGAGTTTGTTATTCGCAAAAAAGTGGAAGCGCAGGCGGCGCGTTTTGCGGAAGGTCCCGACGACCTCGAGGTAGTGCGGCGATTCCGGAGGCAACTGGAAGCAGCGCAGTCGTTGCCATTTCCGGTGGCCATCTGGGAAGCCCAGAATATTTCGTATGCGCCGCTGAAGAAAGCCATCGAAGAACACCGCCTGGGAGCGGAGAATAATGAACCGGAAGCCGCTGAATGGATGAAGGAATTGACTGGACTTCGCGAAAGATTGCGGATCCTGGCCTAGTGACCGTCGGCCTGGTAAGAACTTTATGATTTCCACGCGCATACCGCTCGCTACCTACCGGCTGCAATTTAACAAGGATTTTACGTTTAATGACGCGACGAAGGTTCTCGACTACCTGCGCGAGCTGGGAATCACCGAGATTTACGCTTCACCAATATTGACCAGCCGGCGCGGGAGCGGCCACGGCTATGACGTGACTAATCCCCTTCGCCTGGATCCGGATTTGGGCACGGAGAAAGATTTTGATTTATTTCTGGCCGAACTGGAAAAACGGGGAATGGGTTTGCTGCTGGACATCGTGCCCAATCACATGGCCGCCAGCAGCGAAAATCCGTGGTGGATGGACGTTCTGGAGAATGGGCCGGACTCGGCGTTTTCTTCTTATTTCGATATCGATTGGCACCCGCCGTCGCGCAGCTTGGACAACAAAATACTTTTGCCCATCCTGGGGCGCCCGTTCGGCGAGGCGCTGGACAGCGGCGAATTCAAGCTGACGTTGAACGACGGCAAGTTTGCGATCGAGTATTTTGAGTCTTCGTTTCCGCTGGCCCCGCGAACCTATCGCACCGTGCTGGCGCATCGCATCGGCAGATTGCGGAAACTTCTGGATGACAATTCAGCCGCGTATCAGGAGTATCAGGGAATAATCGCCGCGCTGGCGCCCATATCCGACCGCGACTCGACGCCCGTCGAGGCCGCCTCCGACAAACGCGTGCGCTTCGAATCCATTCGAGAGCGGCTGAGGCAATTGACCGCGGACAGCAAGGAAGTGGCGCAATTTATTCAGGAAAACCTGGCCGCGTTTAACGGAAAACTGGGCGACCCGAGCAGCTTTTCAAATCTTCAAGGGCTGCTGGGCGAACAACATTACGTTCTGGCGTACTGGCAGAACCTCAACGAGACGATCAATTACCGGCGCTTTTTTACCATCACCGATTTGGTGGGAATGCGTGTTGAGGATCCGCTGGTGTTTGACGCGACGCACAATCTGATTCTGCGGCTGATCTCGCAAGGTGCTGTCGTCGGATTGCGAGTGGATCACATCGATGGGCTGCGTGATCCGGCCGGGTATTTGAAACGGTTGCAGGGGCGGCTGGCGGCGGAAGGCGATTCATCCTCCGCGAGTCCCGCGTATGTGCTGGTGGAGAAAATTCTGGGCCGCAATGAAGACCTGCCCGCCGACTGGCCGGTTGCGGGTACTACCGGGTACGACTATTTGAATTTCGCAAACCGGGTGATGGTTTACGAGCAGGGCGCGAAAGAGATTGAAAAGATTTATTCCCTCTTCATCGGCCAGAGCATGAAGTTTAGCGACGTGCTGTACCAGAAGAAAAAGCTGGTGATGGACACCATTCTTGCCGTGGAGATGCGCTCACTCGGCCGGCAATTGGAAGAATTGGCGGCGCAAGCGCGGTATGCTCGCGATTTGCCGCGGCAACAATTGACCGAGGCGTTGATCGAGACCACGGCGTGTTTTCCGGTGTATCGCACGTATATCAGGAATCTGGATTTGCCCGCGGAGGCCACCAAACTTTTGGAAGAAGCGCTCGCGCAGGCGCGGCTTCGAAAGCCCGGGCTGAATCCGCAATGTTTCGACTTTCTCCGCGATGTGTTGCTGCTTTCGAATCCTCCGCACGTGCTCCCCGATCATCGGGAAGCGCGACTGAACTTCGTGCTGCGCTGGCAGCAGTTCACCGGGCCGATTGTGGCTAAGGGACTCGAAGATACCGCACTGTATGTTTACCAGCCGTTGCTTTCGCTGAATGAGGTGGGAGGTGATCCGGCTCCCGCAGGCATCTGCCCTAAAGAGTTTTTTGAATTCATCGCGCACCGCCAGAAAAACTGGCCGCATTCCATGAACGCCAGTTCTACGCACGACACCAAGCGCTCCGAAGACGTGCGCGCGCGTATCGCCGTTTTATCCGAGATGCCCCGAGAGTGGGAGGCTCACCTGAAAAAGTGGGCGGCGATGAATGAAAAATATAAATCGAACGCCAACGGCGCGCCAACGCCCGATCGTAACGAAGAATATTTTTTGTATCAGACGATTTTGGGATTGTGGCCACTTGAGGAAAGCAATACCTCTGAGGTGGTAAAAAGGTTGCAGTCTTATGCGGTGAAGGCCACTCGTGAAGCCATGGTGCACACGCGCTGGACGCGCCCTAACCTTGCCCACGAGGAAGGATTGACGAATTTTGTGGCCGCGATCCTGGATGAGTCAAAGAACGGCGCGTTTCTGGAAGACCTGCGAAGTTTCCATCGCGACACAGCGTTTTACGGGATGCTCAACAGTCTCAGCCAGACTTTGCTGAAAATGACCGCACCGGGCGTTCCGGACTTTTATCAAGGATCGGAACTTTGGGATTTGCGTCTGGTGGACCCAGACAACCGGGGTGTCGTGGATTTTTCGAAGCGCATGGATTTGCTGTGTGCGCTCAAACAAAATGCCGGGCAGGAAAATGGTTCGTTCGCCGGAGAATTGCTTTCGAACTGGAGCGACGGGCGCATCAAACTTTACCTGATCTGGAAAACGCTGAGTTTCCGGCGAGAGTTCGGCGAACTGTTTACGGATGGCGAATTTATTCCGGGGGAGGCATCCGGCGAGCGAGCGGCAAACGTTTCTGCTTTCTTCAGGGTTTGCAGGGATCGCACCGCGTTGGTCTTCGCTCCAAAGTGGCTGGCCGCTTCAGGGATGGAACGGGAACCCAGCGGGCAGAAGAAGTTTTGGGGAAACACTTCGGTCGCGCTGCCGGACAATAAGGCAGAGACGTGGAGAAATGTCTTAACTGGTGAAAGTGTGATCGTTCAGAAAAACGGTGAGCATGCTATGGTCCGCGTAGCGGACGCCCTCAGCCAGTTTCCGGTGGGGCTACTTTCCTCAGAATAGCCGCTGGGCCGCCATACGCGATGAAAAAACTCGCCGAATACCAAAAGAAACGACACTTCGACAAAACGGCCGAGCCTGCCGAAAGTACCGAACGTTCCTCAAAAAAGCGATTTGTCATTCAGAAGCATGCCGCGACCAGGCTGCATTACGATTTGCGCTTGGAAGTCGACGGCGTGATGAAATCGTGGGCCGTGCCAAAGGGCCCTTCGCTGAATCCCTCCGACAAGCGCCTCGCCGTTCACGTGGAAGACCATCCGCTGGAGTACCGCAAATTCGAAGGCGTCATTCCCAAGGGGCAATATGGCGGCGGCGAAGTAATTATCTGGGATCAGGGCATGTATGAACTGGAAGGCCCGCTGGATGCCGATTCGCAGATGGCGCGTGGCGACCTGAAATTCGTCCTGCACGGGAAGAAAGTGCGCGGCAGCTTTGTGCTGGTGCAGATAAAAAGCTCCAAAGAAAAAAAAGAATGGCTGCTCATCAAGCATAAGGATCAATTTGTCGACCCGTTGTGGAACGCGGACAATCATGGCGAGTCGGTGGTGTCCGGCAGAACCCTGGAAGACGTCCGGCTCGGACGAGCGGCGCGCGCGCCAGCGGAAACGACGAGGCTTGCTTCTTTGGCTGGGGCGCGCAAAGCGCCAATGCCTCGAGGTGTTGCTCTTACATTGGCGTCGCTTAGCGACAAACCGTTTTCGAACCCGGATTGGCTATTCGAAGTGAAATGGGACGGGGTACGCGGCCTCGCCTACGTGAGCAATGGAGAAGTATCTGTGCGCTCGCGCACCGGCAGAGAAATTGCGCCGGAATACCCGGAGGTTCGCGATCTGGCCAATCAACTGGACGCCAGCAAGGCCATCGTAGACGGCGAAATTGTCGCCTTGGATGAAAGCGGGCGCAGCAATTTTCAGAAACTGCAGAACCGGTCGGGAGTCCGCAACCCTTCGCGCACGCTGCTGGAAACGATCCCAGCCACCTACTACGCATTTGATCTGTTGTATTGCGACGGGTATGACTTGCGGAAAACGCCGCTGGAGCAACGCAAGGATCTGCTTCGAACGATACTGCGACCTGACTCGCACATCCGTTATTCCGAACACGAAGTGGAAAAAGGCAAGGAGTTGTACGAGGCCGCCCGGCAGCAGGGCCTGGAAGGAATCGTCGGTAAAAAACGCGACAGCGCGTATGCGGGACAGAGAACTTCGTCGTGGCTGAAATTCAAAATTGTCGATGAGCTCGACGCCGTGGTGTGCGGGTGGACGGCACCGCGGCGCGGCCGAGAATTTTTTGGCGCACTGGTGCTGGGACTGTACACCGGAGGGCAACTCGAGTTTATCGGCAGCGTGGGTACGGGCTTTGATCACGACGCGCAAAATAAAATTTACGAGCAGATGAAGGAATTGCGCCAGCCGGACAGTCCGTTGAGTGAAGTGCCGAAATTAAAGGAAGCGATTGAATGGGTAGAGCCGCGCCTGGTGGCCCGGGTCAAGTATGGGAATTGGACGGATGGGGACCGGCTGCGCGCACCGGTGTTTTTGTCGCTGCGCGATGATTTGTCGCCAACAGAGTGCACGGTGGAAGCGGGGCGCCCGAACGAAGCTCAGCACGTCGAAAGTAAAGGCAAACCGGCGCGGAACGGGCGGCAGGTGGAAGTGATGGCTGCAATGCGCGCCCGCAAATCGAAAACTATCGCGAGTGACGAAAAGCCAATACATGCAATCGATTCGACCCGAAAAAAAACCTCTCTCGCAGCGGCCGCGAAAAGTGGCGAGACCGTGGTCAGCAAGAACATCGAAGAAGCAATTCGCAAAGGTTCATCGGAGGGGTTAAACGTCGAGGTTGACGGCCGGGTGCTGCGGCTGACTCATTTGAATAAAGTATATTTTCCTGAAAGCGGCATTCGGAAGCGCGACCTGCTGGCCTACTATTTCCACACCGGTCATCTGATGCTCCCCTTCTTGAAAGACCGGCCGATGGTGTTGCGTCGTTATCCCAACGGCATTCAGGAAAAAGCTTTTTTTCAGAAGGAGGCGCCGGATTCGATTGCCGAGTGGCTCGATCGCGCTATTGTGCACTCCGAAGAGCGCGGCGGCGACATGCCGTATGTTATGGCCAACGATCTCGCGGCGCTTTTATACCTCACGAATCTCGGCTGCATCGATCACAACCCGTGGTCCAGCCGCTCTGAGTCACAGGGCACGCCGGATTATGTGTTTTTCGATCTCGATCCGACTCCGGGCACTCCCTTCACAACGGTTTTGCAAATTGCCCGCACCATTCAGACGATTTTGCAATCCATCCGGCTTACCTCTTTTCTGAAAACTTCGGGCGCGTCGGGCTTTCATATTTTTGTGCCGTTGAAACCCGAATATACTTATGAGCAGACCCGCGTTTTCGCGGAACTGGTCGGCCGCATGGCTTCCGACGAATTGCCGGGACTGATCACATTCGAACGCATGGTCCACAAGCGGCCGCGCGGGAAAGTATTGATGGACGCGCTGCAGAATGCCCGAGGAAAGCCGCTGGCCGCCGTTTATTCCGTGCGCGCCTACCCGCACGCTCCGGTGTCCATGCCGTTGACCGCGACGGAGTTGAAAAGGGATTTTTCGCCCGAGCAATGGAATCTGAACACGCTGGACCGCCGGCTGAAAGACGTTGGTGATTTATGGAAGGATTTCTGGAACAAGCGGCAATCGCTATCGGGGCCGCTGGAGCTGTTGGATCGCCGGCTTTCCGGAAACAAAAGCGTCAAGACCCGTTAGTTATCAGACAAGGACAATGATTCGCAGCGCGTCCAGCGCTTGCAGGAAACTGATGCCGCCATTGGGAGCGTCCTTGGCGGGCGGCGTGCTCTCACCGCCTTCGGGACCAAAAAACGTGCCGCCCTGCAGCAGTGTCTCCAGCGCTTTTATCAAATCGCGAGACGCTCGCGACTTGAATACGAAACCGCTTGCTCCCACCTCTTTCACGGAGTCAGCCAGGCTTCTGGATTCGTGCATGGTAAAAATCAGGATGGGCGCGCTATTTCTGTTGCTGGTCAGTTTTCGCGCAGCTTCCAGGCCGCTCATCACCGGCATGGTGATGTCCATGATGATCGCGTCGGGCTGAAGCTCGCCGGCCAGCTTGACGGCTTCCTGGCCGTTGGTGGCTTCGCCGCAAATTTCCCACTCGGGACGCGCCGCCAGAATTTTTCGTATGCCTTGACGCACTACTTCGTGATCATCGGCAATCAGGATTCTGACTGGCATAAAGGAAACCCCCGCTATCTTGTCGCGGTCAGAAGTTCAAGACTTCAGAACAAGAATGAAAACCTGGCAACTTCGCGCATGCTTTAGCCAGGAAAATGGCCGCATGTTCACAGTAAATTTATATACGGGAATTCGGTTACTTGCAAGGAATGTGGTGGCGGCCGGGCGTCACGCGGCATGGACTAAGTAGGGCAGCCTACAAAGCTATTTGGGGGTCCTGGGCAATGTATTTTGCCGAGCATACAGCTGCGCGACGCGCTCAAGCGTATCGATTCCGCTCACCGGCTTGTCGGGGCGCAAGCGCAAGATGCGCGGGAATCTGAGCGCGTAGCCGCTTTCGTGGCGCTGCGATTTCTGAATGTTGTTGAAGGCTACTTCGATGACCACCGTGGGCTCCACGATACGGGTGGCGCCGCGATCTTCCGTGGTGTGCTGCAGAAAATATTCGGTGCCGGTTTTTATTTCCGCGTCGGTGAGTCCCGAATAGGCTTTGCCGATGGTCAGGAGTTGCTGGCCGTCGCGCACCGAGAAGGTGTAGTCGGATAGCAATCCATGGCGCTTCCCGTGTCCGTACTCTACGGCGGTGACCACCACATCGAGCGTTGCGAATGGCTCTTTGAGCTTGAACCACGAGCGGCCGCGGCGGCCGGGAGTGTAGAGCGAATCGGGGCGCTTGACGACGATTCCCTCGTGGCCGGCGTCGAGCGAGCGCTTGAAAGCCTGCTGGATCTCGGCGACGGATTCGCAGCGGATAGCGGCCGCGGTGTAAACCGGGGATGCGTGGCCGGGCGGTAGGATTTTTTCCAAACGCTGGCGTCTTTGGGTCAGCGGTTCATCGAGCAACAACTCGCCGTCGTGATACAGCAAATCGAACGCCGCGAAGCGCACGGGGATGTCGTGTTGCAGCCAGAGATCTAGTTGTTTGCGGCCCAGGCGTTTTTGCAGCTCCGTGAAAGGCAGAGGGCGGTC
>JBBRZT010000061.1:0-15075 GCA_038236395.1 Candidatus Acidiferrales bacterium | reverse complement strand
CTTCGCCTACCTGCTCATTGCCGCCGCGCTGGTCCCGCTCTATGGCGCGGCCAAGAGCCCGTTCTGGCTTCTGGTTCTTGGTCCCTTCGTGGCTTTTTTCGGCACAGGATTTTTTTCCGGCTACGCGGCCATCGCCAGTGAAATTTTCCCCGGTGAAATTCGCGCGGCGGCTATGGGCTTGAGTTACAACATCGGCAGGGGACTTTCCGCCTTCGCGCCCTTCGCCGTCGGAGCGCTGGCCGTGCACTACGGCATCGGCCCGGCGTTCCTGTTGCAGGCTGCGGCTTTTCTGATGGCCGCTCTTCTCGCGCTGGCGCTGCCGGAAACGGTTGGCCGCGCGCTCAATTGATCAGTTGATTTAGGCGCCGGCGAGGAGCGACTGGATCGAGGCCTTGCCCCGGCGCAGAGTGAATTTCACGGGAGAGTAAGGAGCGCGCGCCAAAATATTTTGAAATTCAGTATCGTCCGCGTAGCGCCGCTTCGGCACCCGGCGCGCCAGAATACTTACCGACAAAGGTTCGCGCCGGAAAGGATACGGCGCCAGCGTAATCGTTCCGTCCTCTCGCCGAAGCTCCCAGTCCGCCTCACCGCCATGATCATTCACGGGAACGGCTTCAATCGTGGAGTCGCCCAGAGTTGGCAGGCAGAAATAGAGCGACAACCTGTCCAGCGCTTCCAGCCGCTGCAGGTTGGCCTGCAGATACTTCTCCTCGGTGAAAACTTTCGTCTCTGGATTGGTGCGCAGATCCACTTTCAGCCGCAATTGTTGCAGCCGCAACCGCTGCACGAATTCACTGACCATGTGCGCTTCACTCGAACGCACATATTTCGCGGAATAGCCCGGCATGGTCGAGCGCGCGCGATCATAAAGCAGCGCGCAATGCATGCTCACCAGCAAAGCCGCATAGTGGTCCACCTTCAAAATGCGTTCCAGTCCGTGTTGATAAAGCGCGATGTGCGCTTCGGTGGGAATGGACATGAAGCTGTACGGCAAAAAAGTGGCCGGATCGACCTTCGGCAGGATTTCCCACTCCTGCCAACCATTATCGTGTTCCGCGGCGGCCAGGCGAAAGGATTCGAACGGTTCCGGCCGCGAAAACTGTTCGTTGCCCCACTCTCGCGCGAAAAAACCCGATAGCAGCGCGTGATCCGTTTGCCGGATGATTACCACTTCGTTGTCTTGTTCGTAGAGAATCATCGAGCGTTCGCAAAGAATGGTGCGGGAAGAGGGATTTGAACCCCCAAGAGCTTGCGCCCGGCAGGTCCTAAGCCTGCTGCGTCTGCCAGTTCCGCCATTCCCGCAGAGCTTGGCAAGGAAAGTTTACCACGCCGCGGAATCGCTCATGCACTCAGTTCCGCGGCGAATGGCGCCGCGGTTATAAATCGCTATTCCGCTTGATCGCTTACGCCAGCGGCTTGGTGGCGCGAATAAATGCGCTTCTGAATTTCTCGTCCACTTCTTCCGTAATCGCATCCACGTCAATTCCCTGCGTGGAAAGAAACTGCCGCGCGTCCGCAATTTTGTACACCCGGGTAGGCTCGATGGAAATCGCTTCGAATCCTGCGCCCTGCAACTTCGCTTCGTACTCGGAATCCTGCAACGCTCCTGCAACGCAACCGACCCATGCTTCCATGCTGCGCTTGATTTCTTCGGGCACTTCGCCGTGCACCACCACGTCGGAGACCGCAAACCGTCCGCCCGGCCGCAGCACCCGGAACGCTTCCGCCAGCACCCGGTCCTTGTCCGCCGAAAGATTGATCACACAATTGGAAATCACCACGTCCACGGAGTCGTTCGGCAGCGGGATATTTTCAATCTCGCCCTTCAGAAACTCCACATTTTGAATCCCGGACTTTTTTTGATTCTCACGCGCCAGCGCCAGCATTTCGTCGGTCATATCCAGTCCGTAGGCCTTGCCGCCCGGGCTCACTCGCTTCGCCGAGAGCAGCACGTCGATGCCGCCGCCCGACCCCAGGTCCAGCACCACTTCCCCGGCCTTCAGTTGCGCCAACGCGGTCGGATTGCCGCATCCCAACGACGCCAGCATCGCTGCCTCCGGAACGTCCGCGGTTTGCGCCGAGTCGTAAAGATTGGCGGTAATGGGGTCGCCGCCGCAACATGTGGAAGGAGCAGAAGTGCCGGAAGAAGTCCCGCACGAAGCAGTCGCCCCCGAAGCGGCCCTGATGGCCGCCTGGCCGTACTTTTCCTTTACCACCGAGGTGATATCTTTCGATTCCAGTCGTCCGCTCATCAAATTTTCTCCTTGCTCGCCAGCGGCAAATCCACTATATTCGCCTAAGCGAATATAGTCTATGCCTCAGCCCAATGTCAATCTGCTCTTTCGCGCCTTCTCCGATCGCACCCGCTTGCGCATCCTCCATCTACTCCTCAAAGGCGAGCTGTGCGTCTGTGACATCGTCACCGTCGTCCGCGTGCCCCAGCCTACCGCTTCCCGGCACCTCGCCTACCTGTTGCGCTCCGGTCTCATTACCAAGCGTAAGCAAGGTCTATGGTCGTACTACAAGCTCGCGCCCGCTATTTCCCTGCTGCATCGCAATCTCATCAAGTGCCTAAAGGAATGTTTTCGCAGCGTTCCCGAACTGGCCGCCGATTCCAGGCGGGCCCGCAGCAACAACATCTGCTGCCTTCCGGTTTCACAAACTGCCCGGCGCTCGCGATAATTCCTCTTCCCTGCCTCTGCATTTCGCGATATGAACTACTAGACGCTCGGCGAGCGCGCCACGCCGCCGCAAACCGTCCCGGAGCTGTTCATGTCGCGCGATGTCCGCACTCTTCTCGATCTCTACAATCCCAACAACCCGCTGGACCACGCTTCCACCATTCCCTCGCCGTGGTATTTCGACGAGAGTATCGCCGACCTCGAAAATTCTGCCGTCTTCGGCAAAAGCTGGCAAGCCGTGGGCCGCGCCGACCAGGTTCAGTCCGAGGGCCAATTCTTCACCGCTGACATCGCCGGCGAACCCATCGTCGTGGTTCGCGGCGAAGATTCGCAACTGCGCGCTTTCTATAATGTCTGCCGCCACCACGCCGCCGCCGTCGTCACCGAGCCTCAGGGTTGCGCGAAGCAATTTCGCTGTCCTTATCATGGCTGGACCTACGGCATCGACGGCGCGCTGAAAGGCATGGTCGAATTCGATGGCGTGTGCGATTTCGACCGCTCCACCAATGGTCTCGTGCCCATTCGCGTGGACACTTGGGAGAATTTTGTCTTCGTCAATCTCGATCCCCACTCCGGTTCACTGCTCGAATTTCTCGGCAGCGTGCCGCCGCTCGTCGCGCCGCTGCAACTGGCCAAAAAACTCCACTACTTCGATCGCCGCATCTACACCTTGAACTGTAACTGGAAAGTTTACGTCGACAATTATCTTGATGGCGGCTATCACGTTCCGCACGCCCACAAAGGCCTCAGCAGCGTCATCGAATACACCAAATACACCATCGAAAATTTCGAGCGTGCCTGCCTGCAATCCAGCCCGTTGAGCTCCGATTCCAGTTCGGAAGCGGGCGTAGCTTCCACTCGCCAGGGGCGCGCCTTCTATCTGTGGATCTATCCGAATTTTATGTTGAACGCCTATGAGGGCGTGATGGACACCAACCTGGTCGTGCCGCTGGCCGTGGACAAATGCGCGGTCATCTTCGACTATTACTTTGCTGACATATCCGCGGCGTCGGAAACCCGCAATCGCGAAAGCATCGCCGTCAGCGAAAAAGTTCAGGACGAAGACGTGGGCATCTGTGACGCTGTGCAGCGCGGCTTAGGCTCGCGCGCTTATCTGGCCGGTCGTCTTTCCGTGCGCCGCGAAGCAGGCGAGCACCTTTTCCATCGCCTGCTCCATGCCGACCTGACCGGCGCCATAAATAAAACCGCAGCCGACTAGTCCGCCAACTCGCCGTCGCACTCCAGCGCTCGCTGCTCGATAACGCCGCTACTCGAAGATCACCGTCTTATTCGCATACAACAGAATCCGATTCTCGATGTGCCAGCGCACCGCCCTCGACAGCACTACCTTCTCCAGGTCGCGCCCTTTTTCCACCAGGTCTTCCAGTCCGTCGCGGTGCGAGATGCGCGTAACGCCCTGCTCGATAATCGGCCCTTCGTCGAGAATTTCTGTCACGTAGTGCGCCGTGGCGCCCACCAGCTTCACTCCCGAATCGTACGCCTGCTGGTGGGGCTTCCCGCCAATGAACGCCGGCAAAAACGAATGATGAATATTGATGATCTGCTGCGGATAGCGCGCGATGAAATCCCCGGAAAGCACCTGCATGTACCGCGCAAGCACAATCAGATCGATATTATTCGATCGCAGCAGCGCCAGTTCCCGCGCCTCCGCTTCCTGCTTGCTCTCTTTCGTAACCGCGATCTGGTGATATGCAATCCCGTAAAAATCCGCATGCCGTTTCGCGTCCGGATGATTGCTGACGATCATCGCAATTTCGCAGGCCAGCTCCCCGTTCCGCTGCCGGTACAGCAAATCCACCAGGCAGTGATCGAACTTCGAAACAAAAATTGCCACGCGCGGCCGGTGAGTGGACACCGCCAGCCGCCAGTGCATCGAGAATTTATCCGCGATAGGCGCAAATTCCCGCGGAAAATCTTTCAGGTTCAGCTTGAAGCCGCTCACGTCCCATTCCACCCGCGCCAGGTAAAACCGCTCTTCACCAGCCTGGTGCTGCTCAAAGTGCAGAATGTTTCCGTCATGCCGGAAAATAAAATCGGCAATGGCCGCATCCAGGCCCTTCTGGTCCGGGCACTCAACCAGTAAGATCGCGGTCTCTTTCAAGGATCGCTCCAATGTTCGTTCATCTTAACCGACTTCGTCGCATTTCTATTCCGCCGCAAATTCGAACGCCAGCGCGGTCGAATTGACGATGTGAGAATGGTCGGCTTATACTAACGATTGATCGCGAGTCTGTCCTCGCCTCTTTAAGCTCAACTGAAAGCTTGGATTGTCCGTTCGCTTCCACCAGGAAGTTTTGTTTGCTTGCCGATGGCAGACCCAGTTCCAATTACCGTCGATCGCCGATTACGAATCTTGAAAGGCACCTCGCATGACTGAAGGCACCGAAAATCCGACCGAAACCACCGCGGAAACAGCCACTCCGGCGGCCGCCGAAGCCACTTGCCGCCGCGAACTCGATCTTGAAATTCCCGCGGACGAAGTCTCCAAAGCCATGGACCGCGTCACCAAGGAATTCGCCAAGGTCGCGCGCATCCCCGGCTTTCGCCCCGGCAAAGCTCCCATGACATTGATTCGCCGCCGCTTTGCCGACGACATCAAGGGGGAAGTCCTCCAAACTCTCGTGCCCGAGCGCGTCGAAAAAGCCGTCACGGAACAAAAACTTACCCCGGTCTCCCAGCCACAAGTCGAAAAACTCGATTTCAACGATGGCCAGCCCCTCAAATTCCGCGCGGTCTTCGAGGTCCTTCCCGAATTTGATCTCGGCAATTATAAAGATCTGCAGCTCGAAATGCCCGCCATGGAAGTGAACGACGAGGACGTCACCAAAACTCTCGAAGAAATGCGCGAACGAGCCGCCGCCTTCGCGCCCGCGGAAGGCCGCGCCGTCCAGGACGGTGACTTCGTGCAACTGAAACTCACCGGTACGCCTGAAGGCGGCGGCGAGCCTCTCCAGGCCGACAGCGTTCTTTGCCACATCGGCGCCGACGAAACCATGGCGCCCTTCAACGAAAATCTTCGCGGCGTAAACATCGGCGACCACAAGGATTTCGACGTCCCTTATCCAGCCGATTATCCTGACGCCAAGCTGGCCGGCAATACCTATCATTATTCTGTCGACGTGCTGGGCATCAAAACCAAAAAACTCCCCGACCTCAACGACGATTTCGCCAAAGATGTCAGCGACGCCACCACCCTCGACGAGCTGAACAAGAAAATCCGCGAAAGCCTCGAGCATCAGCGCGACCACAAACACAAAGACCTCCTCCGCGAAAAGGTCCTCGCTGAAATCGTCAAGCTCCACGACTTCCCTGTACCCCAGGCGCTCGTCGAGCATCAAATGGATGTGCGCCTCGAACGCGTGGTTCGCTCCCTGGCCCAGCAAGGCGTCGATCCTAGGGCTGTAAATATCGACTGGGTCTCGCTCCGAAAGCGAAATGAAGATCGCGCCAAGGATGACGTCAAGGCCGAACTCATCGTCGATCGCATCGCCACTGCGGAAAATATCGATGTCACCGAGGAAGAAGTTGAGCACGAGCTCGAACATCTCGCCGGCCATAGTAACGAATCCGCCGAAGCGATTCGCGCTCGTTTGACAAAGCAGGGCACGCTCGATAGGATAAAAGCGAAGTTGCGGAGTGATAAAACTCTCGACTGGTTAGCGCAAAACGCAAAGATCAGCACCACCGCAGCAGCCGCAGAAGCGTCCACCAACCAATGAAAAACTTCGAAGAACCGGAATATCGCGGCACCACTCTTGTACCCATGGTGGTAGAGCAGACCAGCCGCGGCGAGCGCGCCTACGATATCTATTCGCGGCTCCTCAAAGAGCACATCATCTTTATTGGCACGCCCATTGACGACCACGTCGCCAACCTGGCCACCGCTCAAATGCTCTTTCTCCAAGCGGAAGACCCGGAAAAAGATATTCAGCTGTACATCAATTCTCCCGGCGGCTCCATCACTGCCGGATTCGCGATTTACGACACCATGCAGTTCGTCAAGCCCGACGTAGTCACCACCTGCATCGGCCAGGCTGCTTCCATCGCCGCCGTTTTGCTGGCCGGCGGCTCGCCGAAAAAGCGTTTTGCGCTGCCCAACGCGCGCATCCTGATTCACCAACCGTGGATGTCCGGTCTGGGCGGCCAGGCCACCGATATCGATCTGCACGCCAAGGAAATCCTACGTATGCGCGCGGTGATCAATAAACTTTTGGCGCAGCATAGCGGCCAAGCCGTCAGCCGCATCGAAAAAGACGTCGAGCGCGACTTTATTATGAATCCCGAGCAAGCCAAGGAATACGGGATGATCGACGAAATTATTTTCAAGCATCGCTAGTTGGTACCCTCATGGGACGCGATGCTCCCGGTTCCTTTCTTGCTCAAAAAGTTAGCAAAGTTTTTACGTTTGTGTTTTGCTTCGGCCCAGTATTGGGCCTAGAATGAACTTAAGGTTAAGGGGACTCCGTCGAAGCCCAGCGGAGACGAGGCCTTCACGCCAGTGAAAAAATTCAACCCAGAAGAGCCGCTGCGCTGTTCCTTTTGCCACAAGACCCAGGAACAGGTGGAAAAACTGATCAGCTCGCCTTCCGACTACCCGCGCGCCTACATCTGCAATGAGTGCGTCGGCGTCTGCCAGACTATTCTGGAAGACGAAAAGCGCGAGCAGGCCACCGCGCCAGCCAAGCGCCTTCCGCGTCCCCCGGAAATCAAACAATTTCTCGATGGTTACGTGATCGGGCAGGACCGCACAAAAAAGAAACTGGCCGTCGCCGTCTACAATCATTACAAGCGCATTTTCCTGAACAAGCAGCCCGGCGAAGTCGAGCTCAGCAAGTCCAACATCCTTTTGATCGGCCCCACCGGCACGGGCAAGACCCTGTTGGCCCAGACTCTTTCACGCATGCTTGACGTGCCCTTTGCCATCGTCGACGCCACCACCCTCACCGAAGCGGGCTACGTTGGCGAGGATGTGGAAAATATCATTCTTAAGCTTCTGCAAGCCGCCGACGGCGACGTGCAGAAAG
The DNA here is from genome assembly GCA_038236395.1 of Candidatus Acidiferrales bacterium. Taxonomy (GTDB): domain Bacteria; phylum Acidobacteriota; class Terriglobia; order Acidiferrales; family UBA7541; genus Acidiferrum. Next base: position 7,349 of record JBBRZT010000061.1, on the reverse strand, counting down.
CCCAGCAAGGCATCATCTATATCGATGAAATCGACAAGATCGCCAAGAAGGACGAAAACCCGTCCATCACCCGCGATGTCAGCGGCGAAGGCGTGCAGCAGGCTCTGCTGAAAATTCTGGAAGGCACCATCGCCAACGTTCCCCCGCAAGGTGGGCGCAAGCATCCGCACCAGGAATTTACGCCCGTCGATACCACCAACATTCTCTTCATTTGCGGCGGTGCGTTTGTCGGGCTTGAAAAAGTAATTGAAAAGCGCGCCGGCCGCCGCTCGCTCGGCTTCCATACCGATTCATCCACATCGGTTCCGCAGCGACGCAACACCGAATTGCTCGAGCATGTCCAGCCCGGTGATCTGATCCGCTATGGACTGATTCCCGAATTTGTCGGCCGCCTGCCCGTCGCGGGAGTAATGAACGACCTCGACAAATCTGCGCTGGTCAAAATCCTGACCGAGCCGAAAAATGCTCTTCTCAAGCAGTACCAGCGCCTCTTCGAATTTGAAAATGTGCGCTTACGCTTCACCGACGACGCGCTCGAAACCGTCGCCGATCTGGCTATGCACCGCAAAGTCGGCGCACGCGGCCTACGCATGATTCTGGAAGACCTCATGCTGGAGTTGATGTACCACCTCCCCATGCAGCGCAAAGTGCGCGATTTCGTGGTCACCGCGGACATGGTCCGCACACGCGAAATTAATTGGAGTTTGCTCGAAAAGGCCGGTTAGCTCTTCAGCACCACGCTGAATCGCCTGTACCGTTCTGAGTATTAAATCTCTTTAATATTCTACGCGATGTAATTCAGGGGCCCCATGTTCAACCGGGAAAAACAGGAAATGAAGCGCGTACCGATGATGCCGGTGCGCGATATGGTGATCTTCCCGCAGCAGATGACGCCGTTTATCGTCGGCCGCGAAGCCAGCGTACGTGCGCTCGAAGAAGCCCTGGCCGGTGATAAGAAAATTTTCCTGTCCACGCAGCACGATGCTTCCGTCGACGATCCCAAGCCCGAAGAAATCTACGCCGTGGGTACTCTCGCGAATATCGTCCAGAGCGTAAAGCTCCCCGATGGCAACATCAAAGTCCTAGTGGAAGGTGTCGAGCGCGCTCGCGCGCTGACCATTACCGCGGAAGAAGGTTTTTTCCGCGCTACCGTTCGCCTGCTTAATGCCCGGGTCGAACCCTCTCCTCAGGTTGAGCAGACTGTTCAGAAAATCACCGGCTTGTACGAGCAGTTCATCAAGCTTTCGCAAAGCCTCAACTACGACACCATGATCGCGGCTGCGCGCGTCGATGATCCCTCGCGCCTCTCGGACACTATCGCCGCCAATCTGCAATTGCCGGTGGACGAGAAACAGGACTTACTCGAGACCGTCGACCCGCTCGAGCGCCTCAATCGCATCGGCGACATTCTCGAAATCGAGCTCGAAAAACTCAACGTCGACCGCAACATCAACACTCGCGTGAAGCGCCAGATGGAGCGCGCGCAAAAAGAGTATTACCTCAACGAAAAGCTCAAAGCCATTCAGAAGGAACTCGGCCGCGGCGAAAAAAGCGAAATCGACGAGCTCAAAAAGAAAATCGACACGGCCGGGATGTCGAAGGACGTCCACGAAAAGGCCATCCAGGAACTGAAGCGCCTGGAGTTGATGCCTCCGATGTCCGCGGAGTCCACCGTCAGCCGCAATTATCTCGACTGGCTGCTCGCTGTACCCTGGAAGAAAAAATCCAAGGAAATTCGCGACATCCTGGCCGCCGAAAAAATTCTGAATGAAGAGCATTACGGCCTCGAAAAAATTAAAGACCGCATTCTGGAATTTCTTGCCGTTCGCCAGTTGGTGAAGAATCCCAAAGGCTCCATTTTGTGCTTTGTCGGGCCGCCGGGCGTCGGCAAAACGTCCTTGGCTATGTCCATCGGCCACGCTACCGGCCGCAAGTTTGTTCGCGTCTCACTCGGCGGCGTGCGCGACGAGGCTGAAATTCGCGGCCACCGCCGTACCTACATCGGCGCCCTGCCCGGCCAGATCATCCAGATGATGAAGAAGGCCGGCACCGTCAATCCCATCTTCGTTCTGGATGAAGTGGACAAAATGTCCACCGATTTCCGCGGCGATCCGTCTGCCGCGCTCATGGAAGTCCTCGACCCCGAGCTGAATCACGCTTTCACCGACCACTATCTCGACGTCGAATACGATCTTTCGAAAGTAATGTTCGTGTGCACCGCCAATGTCCTGCACACCATTCCGCAGCCTTTGCAGGACCGCATGGAAATCCTGCGCATCCCCGGCTACACCGAGCAGGAAAAACTCCAGATTGCCAAGCGCTTCCTGGTCAAGCGCCAACGCGAAGCCACCGGCCTGCAAGAAAGCAATCTGTCCTTCACCGACGAAGGCTTGCTGCACATCATCCGGCATTACACCCAGGAAGCCGGCGTCCGCAATCTCGAGCGCGAAATTCAGAATATCTCTCGCAAAATGGCGCGCAAGGTTGTCACCGAAGGCCCCAAGGCCGAAGTCAAAGCCGAAATCGTTCCTGCCAACGTCAACGATTATCTTGGTGTCCTGAAATATCGCGAATTCTGGCTCGAGAAGCACAACGAAATCGGTCTCACCACCGGCCTCGCCTGGACCGAAGTCGGCGGCACCGTGCTCACCACCGAGGCCACGTTGATGGAAGGCAAAGGCCGCCTCACCCTCACCGGTAAACTCGGTGACGTCATGCAGGAATCTGCGCAAGCCGCCATGAGCTACATTCGCTCGCGCTCCGCCACTTTTGGCCTGCCGAAAGACTTTTACCGCAACATCGATATTCACGTGCACGTCCCCGAAGGCGCCATTCCCAAGGACGGCCCTTCCGCGGGCATCACCATTTGCAATTCCATCGTCAGCGCCCTCACCCGTATCCCGGTGCGCCGCGATGTCACCATGACCGGAGAAATTACCCTTCGCGGCAAGGTCCTGCCCATCGGCGGCGTCAAAGAAAAACTTCTGGCCGCCCACCGAATGGGCTTGCGTACCGTACTGCTTCCGAAGGACAATGAGAAAGACTTGGCGGAAATACCGCCGGAGATTCTCTCCAGTCTGACGATCCGATTCGTTGAAACCATGGATGAAGTTTTGCAGATCGCTCTTGAACGGCTGATTGTGCCGATTGAGCATCCCGCGGTTGCGCCCGTCACTGAACCGTTCGTGGCCGGCACCGAGAAAGATTCAAGTTTGACCAACTAAAGCTCCACCGACCCGCGGCTAGTGTTCGGGCTCCGTTTTCGGGTGGTCGTGGTTAAGTGGCGCTTCCGGTTGAAGATAGTCTGGTTTGCCTCCCTGGCCGATTTCCATGCTGTTTGCCAGTCTGCGCGCCAACCTCGTAAACAATCCGGCTTCTTCTAGGTCAATTTTCAACCATAAAAGCTAAGGACATATGAAAGAAACAAGCGTTGAAGGAAGCAATCAGATGAGCATTAGCCTTGCCGAGCTCAAAGAAAAAAACATTACCGACCTCGCCAAGATCGCCAAGGAACTTAATATCCCCGGCGCCAGCGGCATGCGCAAGCAGGAGCTGATCTTCCAGATCCTCCGCGCACAAACGGAAAAGAACGGCCTCATTTTCTCCGAGGGCGTGCTCGAATGCCTCCCCGACGGCTTCGGCTTTCTCCGTGCCCCGGAGTACAACTATCTTCCCGGCCCCGACGATATTTACGTTTCCCCGTCGCAGATTCGCAAATTCGATCTGCGCACCGGAGACACCGTCTCCGGCCAGGTTCGCCCGCCCAAAGACGGCGAACGCTACTTCGCTTTGATCAAAGTGGAAGCCGTCAACTTTGAGGACCCCGAGGTCGCCCGCAGCAAAATATTCTTCGACAACCTGACGCCTCTTTATCCCCAGGGCCGCCTGAAGATGGAAACCACCAAGGAAAACATGACCGGCCGCGTGCTGGACCTTCTCTGCCCCGTCGGCAAAGGACAGCGCGGTTTGATCGTGGCTCCTCCGCGCACCGGAAAAACCATGATGCTGCAATCCATGGCCAATTCCATCACCGTCAATCATCCGGAAGTCGCGCTCATCGTGCTGCTCATCGACGAGCGCCCCGAAGAAGTTACCGACATGCAGCGCACCGTTAAGGGAGAAGTGATCAGCTCCACCTTTGACGAAGCTCCGCAGCGCCATATTCAAGTCGCCGAAATGGTTTTGGAAAAAGCCAAGCGCCTCGTGGAGCACAAGCGCGACGTGGTCGTGCTGCTCGACAGCGTCACGCGCCTGGCGCGCGCTTACAACGCCGTCACTCCGCCATCAGGCAAAGTTCTCTCTGGTGGTATCGATGCCAATGCCCTGCAGCGCCCGCGCCGCTTTTTCGCCGCCGCGCGCCACGTAGAAGAAGGCGGCTCGCTCACCATTATCGCCACCGCGTTGATCGACACCGGCAGCCGCATGGACGACGTCATCTTCGAAGAATTCAAGGGCACCGGCAACATGGAAATCAATCTTGACCGCCGCCTCTCCGACAAGCGCGTTTTTCCGGCCATCGATATTCAGCGCTCCGGCACGCGCAAAGATGAAATCCTGCTCCCGCCAGACGAGCTCAGCCGCATCTGGGTGCTGCGCAAGGTCCTCAGCCCGCTGTCCACCGTAGAAGCCATGGAGTTGCTGCTCAGCCGCCTCACCAAAACCAAATCCAACGCCGAATTCCTCGGCTCCATGTCGGCACCCACCTAGCCGCCGCCTGTTCGTTCGCTGCCATTAGTCGCAACTGTCCACACGCGCCATTCCGAACCGCCGCTTCAGCGGCGCGCCTGCCCGCCGTGTGTTGGGCGGGCAATCTGCTGTTTGATGCGTTAAGAAAAATCACGCCGCAGGACTAATCGGCTAGGGCTAGGTTTCAGACTGCTTGGCGCGGCGCGCGCGGAGTTTTTCAGATAGCGCCGGGTCTTGCCGCAATTCTTCCGCCTCGCCGGCCTCCAGTTTCCTGACCGTCGGCGCGCTATAGCTTCTGCCCATCTCGCCGCCGCAGCGGCATCGCAGATTTGATTCCTCTTTAAGCTGGCTCGGGGAGATCACCATCACTTCCGCTCCGCAACCAGGGTTCTGGCAAATCCAGCGGTCCCCCCGCTCCGATGTAAACATCCTTGGCCTCTTTGCCGCCTCGTCCGCTCCGAATCCGATGAGGCGCCTTGCGCCGAGGCCTCGCGCTACAAAATTCTGTCGTCAGGTCAGTTCCATTTTGGAACGGAACGATTTTGATTCGTCGCCAATCCCAACACTCGCAAGTTCAGCAGGTGCTCGGCATGGCAACCAGCAGGGCTCTCCTCCTTCACATCTTCGGCCGCCCCGCACATTTTCATCGCGTAGCGGCTCGGCTGGGTTACATCAACTTTGTGTGTTTGGAACTGCCGCTCTCGCAACAATCGCGATAGTTGCCGGTACACGCTTACGACAAATGATCAGTAAAACGCTTCATTGTGGGCCTTCCGGACAAAGCATCTGTTCTCATATCGTTTGTGTGCAAATCTGCCAACTGGATGCTTCTAAAAAAATAAATTATTTAGGTCTCGCGACGAATCGCGCCTTCAGTGGGTGCCACGCGTGCCATTCTCCGTAGTTCCTCGGAAGACCGTGAAAATCAAATGTTCGACTCACTTTTTGGTTGTAATCCCAAGCAAGCCTCTTCCATTTGCGCAACCTTCTTCCGCTCACGATAGCCTGCCCACGCTCGATTGAACTTGGGCGTCTCGAGCCGGAACTACGTCGACCCTACCCGTCTAGGAGGCGATATGCGTATAGCCAGGTTATTGATCAATGTTTTTGCAGTGATTTTGTTCGCTTTTGCGGTGATTTCACTTCACGTTTCAAACACTTCGTCCCGGTCAGCCAGTGTGTCGGCGCAGCCGCAAATGCACCAGGTCCTCATAGCGGACGGCAGCGACCCACTTCCCAAGCCGTGGGTCAAGTAGGCGAGAGGGATCCGGAGTAACACGAAGGACACGGAGGGAGAGGTCGCGGCCCCTCTCCCCCAACGTGCTAGATTATGACTGTCTGAAAGCTCCTGGAGTTCGCCGCTCATGACAGTCTTTGTGTATTCGCTCTGGTGGGTTGGCATCGCGCTCGAAATTCTTCTTCTGGTTCGCGCGCTCCGCACTAAACTTAGAGTCGCCTATCCTATCTTTTACCTCTACATCCTTTTCGTTTTGACGCAATCCTTCGCCCGGCTAGCTGTGCACCGTTGGGATACTCTCTACTCTTATGTCTATTGGGGAACCGAGTTCATCGGCGTAATCATCGGTTGCGGAATTGTTTACGAAATTTATCGCCTCGGCCTGGCCTCTTTCCCCGGCACCGCGCGGATGGCGCGCATCCTGCTTACTGTTCTTTTCGTTACTGCTCTCGCCAAAGCTTTGGTTGACGCTTCCAGCGATCCGCGCTGGTGGGCTGAAGCCACGACCGTCGACGTCGAGCGGGCTATGCGTACCGTTCAGGCTGCTGCTATCCTCGCTCTAGCAGCTTTGTTTCTCGTTTATAACATTCCTTTCGGCCGCAACCTCAAGGGAATTCTTCTGGGGTATGGCTTGTTCATTGGTGCGAGCGTCATCTGGTTCACGTTTTTACCGCCGGAGGGTTATCAATCCCGCCACTTCTGGGCCTATTTAGGCCAGATAAGTTACGATTTGGCTTTATGTCTCTGGGCTGTACACTTGTGGTCCCCGCAAGCTCAACCGGTCCCGGTATCCAATGTGCGCCTTGAAGAACAGTATCAGCGAGTAGCCTCAAGAACGCGCCGCCGCTTGCAAGTCGCGCGTGGCTACCTGGGCAAGGTGATCGACCCATGATTTCCGTCACCGTTTCCATCCTTGCCGCCGTCCTGCTCCTTTTCATATTGTTCCGCGTATGGAAAAGCACTTGCTTGCCGGACGAGGAATCGCCTTTCGGGCTCGATGGCGCCGATGAATGGGCCGCATGTCCTAGGGACATCGTCACAGCCATCTTCAGCGACGTTGATCAGGAGTATGTCTCGAAGTTCGACTCGCCACAGCTCCGCGCCGCATTCTTGCGCGAGCGGAAATCTGTTGCGCGCGCCTGGGTGCGTGCCACCGCCGGATCCATTCACCGCATCATGCGCGAACACGCTCAGATTGCCCGCCACAGCAGCGACCTCGATATCAGCGACGAACTGGGACTTTACGCGCGCTATCTCTCGCTGCAGGCCGCCTGCGCTGGGCTACAGCTTTCCATCGGGCTGGTTGGCCCGACTCGCGTCCGCTATCTATCGGAATATGTCTACGCCCTCTCCGCGCGTCTCAGCTACGCCCACTGGGCCTTGAAAGATGCCATGGAATCCAGGGAATTGCAGGGAATGTGGCAGG
>JBBRZT010000060.1:0-15295 GCA_038236395.1 Candidatus Acidiferrales bacterium | reverse complement strand
CTTTCACCAAAAATGCAATCTGCTGAAAGCTCGGGTGATAATCTACGCCTATCAACATGTTCGGCTCCTTCCTCCCGAGCCTCTGGTCGTCAAGCAACCAAAGTTTACTCGGATCGAGGAGCCGACACTGTTATGCAATCAAATGGTTTTGGCTCAGTTTCCACTTTACCGGTAACCGTTGCCGGCTCAACCGGTCGATGCAACACCTTTCAATGCGTTGATTCGACTTCGCTTCGCCGATAGAACCCATCTGTTTGACTGTACCCGATCAAATTCTAGCCAGGGTAGTGTTCCGGCTGATCTAACTCTAGCGGCGATTTAGCCCTTGTTTCCAATGCAAGTCGGGTTCGACCTAGGTGTTGCGTCGACCCATTGAGACCACCGCCGTTACCGGAGAAGTGAAATTGCACAGACTCTACCCAAGGACTTGGTTCGAGATTTTCATCAAGATAAAGGGCGAAGGGACGCCGAAGATACCCCTATTTTTTAGTTTTCTGCGGGTAAGACCCAAAGTAATCCACATGCCTGTTAATGCCGAAAGCATCGACAATGGGGGCGGGCGCGTGCTGGATGTATCCGGAGAGTTGCGAGGCGACCTCTATCACCAGGAGCGCGAAGTAGCCCGACTCGCCACAGGAGATCCTGACGGGTTCCGGCCCAACTTACCGATGACGTGGGGCGGACAGCCTCATAAAGGCCTGATTTATTTTAACGATATCAACTCCGGGCTGTGGATCGTTCGGTTAGGTAAAGCCAAGATGAGTGGATCGACGACGGGAGCACCCAACTAAAAACGAGCGCTTTGAGGCCAGACGATTCCCGAATGATATTTGCTGTTGCTATTTCGTGGCTCCGGGCTCGATTTTCCAGAAAGCAATACCCGCGGCTTGCGGCGCAACTTCAACTACAGTTTCTATTCGCAGCGTTTGCAGGTTGAGTTTCTCCACGGTGCCCGACTTGGTGCCAATTCCTTCCGTAGTAATAAATGCGTAGCGGTCATCAGGAGAAACGGCGACGCCATGCACGATGGTTCCCTGGGTGGGCACACGCGCAAGTTCCGAGCCACTTTTTAGGCTGAATACGGAAACTGATGCATCACGCTTGTTCGTAGCGATCAAACGTTGATCGCGCGTGACTGCCAGGTTGTACACCCCATTGCGCGCCGGGAAGCGCCGGAGCAGCCGCCAAGACGAAGTGTCCACTTCAACGATCTCGTTTGATTTATTGCAGGCTACGTAGACTGTAGAGCCGTCCAGCGAGGGCTGCGCCCAAGTCGGAGAGCAGTCGGCCGTCATAGTGCTTGGAATGGAGCCGCCGCCGCGGTGCGGCGAATTTGAAGACCGGCTCACATCAAATCCCTCTTCGAATCCTTTCGACAGCCGGAAATATCTGGCCACCTGCAAAAGACGGGTATCAATCTCCACCAGAATATCGCCCATCATGCAAACGGAATAATGCCGTGTTCCCGCCGAATTGATCCGCGATCCGTGCGGCATCGTACATGTCGGGATGCGTGCGACCTCCAGCATCGCGGAGGTTTCAACAACGGAAACGGACGAGCGCACCATGTCGCCATGTAAATTAAAATTAACCGCAAAAATAAAGTTGCCATCCGGAGTGACGTCGATGGAGGCCGGAAACGCTCCGAGTAGCACTCCGCCTAGCAATTCGTCGTTCCGCCCGGAATACTTCTGCGCCGATCCAAAAGGACGGCCATGGCCCAGCGTCACGTAATAGGCGCTACGGTTGGGAGCCGCGGCAATTCCATGCGGCCCGCTGATATCAGACTGAATCGTAGCGGTAGGAATCTTTTTTTCGGCCCCACTCCCGGAGTTTCCAAAACGTACTCGAACCACTTGGTCCCCGGATTCACAGAGTACATACACCACGTAGTCTCCATCCGCCGCGACCCCCGGAGTTACGCACCAGGAAACCATGAAAATAACCGCGGGAACTGTCCACCGAGAACTGCGCTTTAATGCAGATCGTAGAGAGCGACAGCGCTTGAAGGTAGAAGGCTTGGCGGATGGAGCAGATAATGCTATGGGAAAATCCATTTTTATTGGCGCTCTTGATGTCAGAAAAAACAGAATAAGCTCTGAAAGCGGCGAACGCTAGCTCCTAGCAGAATTGAGCCCCCCACGGAGCTAAAGTCACAATTCCGATAATATGCGCAACTACTCTCGCCAGGTCTCCCTACCACCGTCATTTCCATCTCGAGAATAGAGAAGGCACTCGGTCGAAAAAAAAGGCGCAGCGAATACAAATAAATTACCGGCAGAAATAAAAGGCATCCGCCCAAAATCACCTGGACTTTTCAAATCAAACGCAGGATAACTACTGCACTAGCCCATCCCCAACGACCTACCAAGGAGATCATTATGCGCATCAAGAGGTTTGCCGTTTTGGCAACGACACTGCTCTTCGCGGCACTCTCGCTCGGCGGTGTAGCCAGCGCCGCCGATCAGCACTCTGGGACTTGGAAGATGAACCCTGCGAAGTCGAAGTACAGCCCCGGCCCGGCTGCCAAAAGTATCACCTTAACCGTCGAGGCTGACGAAAATGGCGTGAAGGTCAACTCCGACGGAATCGATGGTGACGGAAACCCCACTCACGTCGCATACACTGCAAAATTCGACGGACAGGATTATCCCATCACCGGAGTACCCTACGCGGATACGATAGCGGTGAAGCGCATCGACGCCAACACGATTCAGTCCGCCTCGAAGAAGGGCCAAGAGGTGGTAATGACTGTGACTTCCACGGTCTCCAAGGACGGAAAAACGAGGACCTCGACGTTTAAGGGCAAGGATGCTCAGGGACGCGACGTAAACAACGTGGTCGTATACGACAAACAGTAAAGGCGTGGTTTTCGATAATCGGCTACGGTACGACGTCTATCGCCAAGCTACAGTCGTCCCTGCGACTTGGATTGTCGATCGTGGCCGATGATGAAAACAGCGCGCCAATGCTAACTATTTCACCGTCGACGGCGTTTCCGCCAATGTTGGCCCGTGGAACTTCCCCGGGCAATATGCCCAAGCGAGTGCCGGCACGCTACCCGCCACCAACATCCAGGGCGGATTCAACGGTCTGTTATCAGTCGACGACCTGCAGGAGTTCCAAGTGTTGAAAGGAGTACAAACAGCTCTTCCTCCCCAGGAACGGTAGGCTGACAACTATCCGAAGCCCTATCGCCATTACCGAGATGAAATTAGCGACTGTAGCGGCTCTATCACGATTGGCTGGCGGTTGGAACCGGCCACCACTACGTCAATTCGTGACAAAGCGAGGCGGCGAATCCTTGCACACTCGTCTGGACTGGATACTTTTGATCGTTTGCCCCTTTGTCACTGCTTCTTTGTGGATGGGACAGCTTGCCCCTTCGGTTCCTAAGGTAGCTGTTCCGATCGCCGACTTCTACGACCTTGCGCAGAAAGCCGGGGTCACCGCCAGCAACATCTTCGGGGAAAAACACAGCAGCACTTATATTCTGGAGAGCACCGGCACCGGAGTCGCGATTTTCGATTATGACAACGACGGATGGCCCGATATTTTCCTCGTGAATGGAACCACGCTGAAAGGGTTCAGCGCGGAAAGCGCTCCCACCAACCATCTGTACCGGAACAACCACGACGGAACTTTTACCGACGTCACCGCGCAAGCCGGTCTTTCTGCGACCGGGTGGGGGCAGGGTGTATGCGTAGGCGATTATGACAACGACGCGTGGGAAGATCTATACGTCACCTACTACGGAAGAAATTTGCTGTACCACAATGTGCGAGGCAAATTCGAACAGGTAACGGAAATGGCCGGCGTGGCAGGCGATGGAAAAACCTGGGGCAGCGGCTGCGCTTTTCTCGATTACGATCGCGATGGCCTGTTGGATATCGTGGTTGCAAATTATGCCGCATTGGACCTTCTTCATGCTGCGCCCCAGGGCAAATATCCCAGCTGTTTGTGGAAGGGTATCGCCGTGTTCTGTGGGCCTCGCGGCCTGGCGGCCAGCAAAAATATTCTCTACCGCAATTCAGGCAACGGCGTTTTTCAGGACGTCACCAGGCGTTCGGGCATAGATCGCACCGCCGGGCATTATTGCTTCAGCGTTTCCTCGTTTGATTATGACGACGACGGCTGGCCGGATATCTATGTGGCATGCGATAGCGCGCCGAGTATTCTGTACCACAACGATCACGATGGAACTTTCTCCGATGTAGGCATGCTGTCGGGTGTGGCTTTCAATGCCGATGGCCGCGAGCAGGCAGGCATGGGCTCCACAGTTGCCGATTTCGATGGCGATGGCCGCCTGGACTTATTCCGTACGAACTTTTCCGACGATACCTCCACCCTTTATCGCAATAACGGCGACGGAACGTTCTCCGACGCCACTTTTTCTGCCGGGCTGGGTAATCACACCCAGTACCTCGGCTGGGGAACGATGTTTTTTGATTTCGACAATGATGGCTGGCCGGACCTTCTGCTGGTCAACGGCCACGTCTACCCGGAAGTCGATGCCGTCAAACTTGGCATCGACTACAAAGAACCCAAGTTGCTGTATCACAATCGTGGCAACGGAACCTTCGCCGACGTCTCGCAAATTGCCGGGCCGGCCATCGCGGTGCCCACTGCCGCAAGAGGCCTGGCGGTCGGAGACCTGTGGAATGACGGCCGCCTGTCAGCCGTGATTGTGAATCGAAATGCGCCGCCCAATCTCCTGGTGAATCGGAAAACCTACCCCGGCCACTGGATCGAGATCAAAGCGGTGGGGACGCGGTCCAATCGCAGTGGCATCGGCGCCCGTGTGTCCGTGAAAACCGAGTTGCGCCAGCAGATTAATGAGGTGCGCAGCGGTTCAAGTTACATATCCAACAGTGACATGCGCATCCACTTCGGTTTGGGGCCGGCGAATAACATTGAATATATTGAGGTGCGTTGGCCCAGTGGACTTGCGGAACGTTTCCGCAATGTGCCGATGGACCGCATCGCAACCCTCAAGGAAGGCATGGGCGATAAAGTCCGAGCGGCAACTACGAACGCGCCCAAATCAAACTAGAATGGTCCGGGCAATTTTGTGACGAACGTTCATTTAGAGCCGGCCAATGTCGCCACGAAGTTGGCGTTACTAACCGTTTTTTTTCTTGCATGCAACACCATAGCAGTGGCTCAACAAACGGACGACGCGCTTGCCGCGGCTCGTTCCCTGCTCCAGCAACACAAAACTGCGGAAGCGATCTCCCAGTTGAAGGAGCTGGCGGCAATGAGCCCCTACCTGCGAGGTGTCAACCACGAATTGGGTGTCGCCTACTACCGCGAGGGAGATTACCTGCAGGCAGCCGAATTTCTCCAAAACGCCTGGGCCGAGAATCCCAACGATCGCGACGCCGTGCAACTCCTTGGCTTGTCCTTGTACTCCAGCGGAAGACCAGGCCAGGCCATCCCGGCGCTGGAAAAAGTTCGCACCTGGCATCCCAACGAAAATGTCGACGCCGTCTACATCCTGGGCCTTTGCTATGTCATGACCACGCGTTACGCCGAGGCCCTTCAAACATTCGCGCGTCTCTATGGGGTAAAATCGGATTCCGCAGCCGCTCACCTGTTGCTCGGTCGCATGATGCTTCGACAGGGTTTTGATCCCGCCGCTGAAAACGAAATTCACGCGGCACTTTTGATTTCACCGCAGCTCCCTTTAGCGCACCTCACACTGGGCGAAATTAATGTGTATGGCGGTAATTATCCAAAGGCCATCCAGGAGTTCCAGGCGGAGCTGGATTTGAACCCGGGTTGCGCGCCAGCGCTAACGCATTTAGGCGAAATGTATTGGCGGCAGAAGCGCGACAATGAATCGCAGAAAGCCCTGCGGCAGTCCATTTGGCTGGACGCCACGGTCTCCGAGCCCTACGTTGTCCTGGGCAAAGTGCTGCTTCGCGAGGGGCAAGCCGAGCTCGCCGAGAAAAATCTGGTTCTCGCCATCAATCTGGATTCCGGCAATTACACTGCTCACTATATTCTCGCTCAGCTCTACCGCGAACAGGGCAAAGCGGAAGCGGCGGAACGCGAGATGAAAGTTGCAGCCAGAATTCAACAGCGGTTGGAGACGAACGCCGGTCGAAATTGATCAGTGGGGAACTTGCACCGACTGCTTGGGAGTTGCGTGCTTTTGTGCGAGGCTGGCTAACTCCGAATCGATCACTCGTTCGAAAGCACTTTCCGCAAGCGCGCCACTTAAAAGAATTCCGTTAATGAATATCCCCGGCGTCCCCATTACTCCGGCCCGGATTCCATCCTGCAAATCCTGTTCGACTTGAGGTCTGAACTTGCCGCCCGATAGACAAGAATCAAACTGTTTTTCATCCAACTTGAGGTTCCGAGCCAACTCCAGCAAGGCATTGCGGTTGAGTTTGTCGGGATTCTCAAACAACAAGTCGTGATATTCCCAAAACTTTCCTTGCTCGCCGGCACAGCGGGAGGATTCGGCCCCCAACTCAGCTTCTCCATGCATTCCGCGCAGGGGAAAGTCTCTATACCCCAGGCTCACGCGACCATCGTACTTGACCAGCAGGCTCTTCAACGTGGGCTGGATTTTTCTGCAAAAAGGACACTGAAAATCTGAGAATTCCACTATCACCACCGGAGCGTCCGGACTTCCACGGAGCCGCGCTTTATCGAACGTGACTGCGGACTTGGCGGGCAGCGTCGCTTGTAACTCCGGATGCTGGTGAACGCGCTGTAAATATTGCTGGCGGGACTGCGACAATTCCGTCTGCTGTGACGTGAGTTTTTGCCTGACAAAATTCAATTCGGGCAAATCCTTGTCAGCTCCGCTCCACAGTTTCTCGGCGATGTTGTACTGCTGCATGGCTTTCACCGGGTTGCCCTCGTGTTCCGCGGCCAGTCCCATGGCGTAATAGCCCCCGGCATAGCTCGGGTCTTCTTGAATCATTTCTCCCGCGGTAAGCTCGGCCAAGGCCCATTCCTCTGTCGCGCGTGCCCGGCGCGCAATAGAATCAAGCTGGATCAGCGCCTGGCTGCGCGCATCCGGCCCGGGCGCGGCGCGAAGCTGCTCTTCGATCTCCTTCATCAGCGCCACCCCTTCAGCAGACTTTTTCTGGGCCAGCAAAATCTCGGCTCGCAACGTCTCCGAATAGGGCCGCAAGCGATCCGCGTCGTTGGCCGGAACAAGTACGAGCGCGTCCCGCGCCTCCGCCAATTCCTTCTCGGCCTCATCGACGCGATTGAGGGCCACCAGCGCACGTCCCATGAGTGTGTGGCCCGCAAATCGCGCCGTCATCGAGGTGTTTTCCGCAAGAATCTGCGATTGTTCAAAAGCCTCCTGGGCACGACCTCGCGCCAGTAGAAATTCCGGCCATTGTTTGTGACCGAATTCCGCTAGCTCACCATGGGCCGGCAAGGAAAATGATTCACGCAGCAATTGTTCAGCTGTTTTCATTTGCCCCAGCAGTTCATAGCACATCGCCAGCAGGCTTAGATTGTGAGGACGGTGCCAGTCGTACTGCGGAGAAATTTGCTCGGCGCGGTAATAGGCGTTCTCCAGTTCGTTCGCTTTGCGAAACTCTTCCACGGCGTCCTCAATCCGCCCGGCCCGGCGGAGCTCATGCCCGCGCATGTGATGCGCGTGCGGAATCGAAGTGGCAGTTCGCAAATATGCTTCGCTGTGGCTGAGCGCTTCGTCGGTACGCCCGATATTCTCGTAAGAGTGAGCCAGAAAGTGGTGCGCAGCAGAATTTCCGGGAGAAACTGCCAGCGCAGTCTGATAAAACGCGATGGAGTCGAGATCCCCGGTCTGTCCCATTCCTGCTCCCGGGCCTTCATCGGCGAAGCCGCGCAAGATCCACAGGCTGGCGTCGAGAGGGTTGGCCATCAGGGCATCGTAAATGGCTTTGCGGTACGCTACGAATTTCTCCAGATTCTGTTTGTCTTCAAGAAATTCCACATGTCGCAGGCGAATATCAATCGCCTGTCGCTCTGCCTCGGTTAGCTGACCGGCGAGTGCGGGCGCTTTGTCCAATGCCGCTCGCGCCGCGGG
Organism: Candidatus Acidiferrales bacterium; assembly: GCA_038236395.1. Classification (GTDB taxonomy): domain Bacteria; phylum Acidobacteriota; class Terriglobia; order Acidiferrales; family UBA7541; genus Acidiferrum. The sequence continues at coordinate 7,251 of JBBRZT010000060.1, read as the reverse complement.
CACGTCCTGCAACTGTACAAAGACATCGCACAGGCCCACATAGGCGGCTGCCAACGATGGATCGAGCCGCAAAGCCTGGTTGAAGGAGCGGGCGGCCTCAATCCACACGTAGGAGGCGAAGTAATTCAACCCCTGATCATAAAATTTCTGGGCTTCTGGGGACGACGTTGTAACCTGGTGATGGAGGTCGCCAATATCGTGCCGCAGAGGAAGTGGCCGCTGCAGAATCTCGCGAGGAATCCAGCCGATCACCTCGTGGCCCTCGTGCTGCGCCTGGAGGGGCGCGACTGACAGGCCCAGGAAAGTGCATGTCAGGATTACGAACCGCGCAGCGCCCCGCAGAACGTGTCCCGCCCGCTTGCCCTGGCCGACCCTCATTGTTTTGCGGGCTGTCCTCAAACCTCTGTCACCTCAACGGAGCGAACGTAGTATCCGGAGTCGAGCCGTTTGGTCTCTACCACTGGATCAGCAACGCGCAAACGGATCATATAGGTTCCCGCGGACTTCGGCGCCCAGGCATGAGACCAGAAACTCCACGGGTCATTCGTGGTATGCGAAAAATTATCCACCCTAGTGTAGTCCTCCTCCGGGTTGAATCGCACTTCTAGCGCCTTCACCGGGACTGATCCGCCCCACAAGATCCCCACAACTCGATATTTGATCTTGCCACCAACCAACCACTTTTCCACTCGAATTGGCATGGCTGCCTGGTCAATCGTCGCCGGCAGGTACTCTCTGGCCAGTTGAGGAACACCCGCCTGGTGAGTTCGTGCTGCAAATTCCTGCATCTGCGACGTTGCTGGTGCGTCGTCACTGACCAGTGTAATTCGGTTTACCCACTTGATGCAGGTGCAACCGTACCAGCCCGGCACCACTAGGCGAACCGGAGCGCCGTGGTCTTTCGTTAGCGGCTTTCCGTTCATCTCTACGGCGAAAAAAGCCTTCGAACCCTTTAGCTGCGCAAGCGTAAAAATCCAATCTGCACCGGGCGACGAACTGGCCGAACTTGAAACGTAGTCATCAAAGCCCGAAATCAACACGCGAGTGGCCTGGGGCCTGGGCTTGCTGGGTTCCAGCAGCTCAGACAGCGGCACACCGCCCCAGTCGGCGGCACTAAGCATTCCGAACCGTGTCGAGCGAGCGTTCCCGGAGCACTCCATCAAATGCATCCCCTGGGGTTTCACGTTTTTCTTTAGGTCGGCCATCGTGAGGGACGTCGGCTTTTGCAGCAGCCCAGCCAATCCGATCTTCCAGTCGTTTTCATTTTCCAGCAGATTGGGAGCGCAGGTTCGAACATAAAAATTCTCTGTAGACGGAAAAGGATTTTCGCGCGTTAACTTTGAAAGGTCTGAATACAGACGCCCATCCAGTTCAGATCCCGTCAGCGTGTCCAGCGGCGCGCGGCTTTCTCCCGCAAAATCCAGATTTCCAACTTGCTTTCCGCCTTCGAAAGGATCTTCGAGGAAGGCCGCAACGGGCGCATACGCGAGGATTCTGTCGAAACCGGTTAGGATAGTGCCGCCAGCTATCAGAGACGATCGAAGGAACTCCCGGCGGTAAGAGTTAGGTCTGTTTTTGCCGTTCAACTTGCCACCAAATACATAAGGGCGACTCGCATCCTAAGAGTTTATGATGAGAACTTCCACCCCGCGCCACAAAACAAAAAGGGCCAGGTTTTTAGTCCTGGCCCCTTTTGAACTATGGAAATGGTTCGGCTAGAAGTCGAACCGTATGCCCATCTGAATGTAACGCGGTGAATTGAATTGTTGGCTGAGCACACCGAATGACTGTGGGTCCGATATGTCGGTGTTCGGTTCATTGTTAAACCCGAAGAATGTCGATCCTCCGAACATCGGATGATTGAAGGCATTTACGAATTGGACGTCGAACCGGGTCGATAAACGCTCGGTGATTTGCGTCCGCTTCGCCAGCCCCAGGTCCACGTTCCATCGGAACATGCCCCGTATGGCTCCAAGGCCAAGGCGCTTGTCATCAAACGTAGGATAACGGAACTGAGCCAGCACGGCGTCTGGATTGCCAAAACCATTTGGCACACCACCTGGCGAGCTGTTGGTCCCGAAGTTGCCTATCGTCGGATTATTGTGGCGGGATGCGTTGATGGTTCCCGAAGTTGTCTTAATCAACCCAATGGGAGCTCCGTTGTTCGATGTCGTCCCAAACTCAGTTGCGCACGCGTTGAGGTCAACCACCTCGAGTGGTAGACCGCTGGCCGCAGTGTAGACACCGGAGACCGACCAGCCGCCAAATATCTTCTCGGCAACACCCCCCGACGCCCACGCTTTGCCCTTACCCAAAGGCAAGTCATAGGTGACCAGCATGTTGAAGGCATGGCGCCGGTCAAAGAGCGACGGCGAGTAGGTCCGGTGGAAGTTGTACGCATCGCTCACCGCGCAGGTGTTCTCCTGGGTTTCTCCAAAATTGTCGAGAGAGTGTGAGAACGTGTAGTTCAGGTCGAAGGTAAGACCATGCGAGTAACTCTTGCGCAAGGTGATGAACGCGGCGTTGTAGCGCGAATAGCCCTTGTTGGTGTTCCAGTCGATGCCCCCGACTTGAGTGTTGGAGACGGTCAACGGTCCAGTGACGAAATCGGGTTCGAGCAGGTTCCACACCGCGCCGGCACCATGAGACGGCCAATACGGATTGCCGTTGTCCTGGTCAAACTGCACGGCTGCCACAGTGCAGGAACTGAAGCCGGTGCAAAACGCGCTGCCTGGCCCTCCCATCATGGTCTCAAACCATGGTTGAACGGTCACGGCGCTGGGACTGACTCCCGCCTGTAGTTGCGCCGCTACCGCATCAAAAGCTTTGGCGAAGCTCTGATTGGTACCCTTCGGCGTGAACATATACGGGACAGCGTTCAGGTCGATGTTCAGGAACAAATTGCGTGCCAGACGGCCGACGTAGCCAACCTCCAGCAGCATTTTGCCGGGCAGTTCCCGCTGGATGCTGAAGTCAATCATGTCCGCGCTGCCGATCCGGTTCTTGGGATCGAGCCGGGAGTCGCTATTTTCAAAGACGCTATTGGCCTCAAGCGGTGCAAGCGCTGATCCCAAGCCGGGGATGATTACCCCGGTGCTCACCGGCGGCAATGGAGGCACGGTTAGGTGGTTGCCATCCACGCCGATACGGAAGTTCGTGGTTGGATCTCCGCCTTGTCCACATACACCCGCCGTGTCTGGTGTAGCGCACACGGACACGTCACCATATCCGATACCCAGCGCCGGAGTGAGCACGATGCCCACGCCGTTGATACGATCAAACGCTCTGGACCAGCCGCCTCGCAGCACGGTCTTCTTGTTCCCCAACAGGTTCCCGAACCACCCATCTCCACCTGACGGATTCCAGGCAACGGCCAGGCGGGGCCCGAAATTGGAGTAATCGGGGTTGTAAGGGTACTTTCTGCCTGTGGACTTGATCGGTACATAGCCGATGGTGGGATTGTAGACATCCCCGTTTAAAGCGGCCGATTCTTTGGCTTTCAAATAAGATGCGGAATCGATCAGTTTTTTGGTATTGACGTCGATCATCATGGCGGTTTTGCCGGTGGGATCGTAGGGGGGTTTTTGTACACCCCAGGTCAATCCGTAGGTTATGGCCAAAGAGGAAGTAGGACGCCAGGTATCCCCGAAATAGATTTCGAAGCTGTCGACGTTTTCCTTTTGAATGATGGGTGTGCCCGCAGCCTGGGGAGCCAGGCTTGCGTCTCGCGTTAACACTTGAGTGGCGGAATCAACCATACCTAGAACGGAAATATAGGCCCGACGGAAGGTGGTCGCCTCATTATCGGCGACGTTACCCGGAACGCCATTTAACCCCGGTACAGGGATACCTCCCAGATTGCTGAAAAGGCCGCCCTTTGCTACGTAGTATAGCGGCGTACTGATGCCGCCAGTTACTTTGTCGTCGCGGACGTGGAGGAAGTGCTCGATTTGGACTCGTCCACCGAATGAGAAGGCATGCTTGTTCTTAATCCAGGTTAGGTTGTCGTTAAAGGTGTAATCCTGGCCATTCCAGACGCGCTCACGCGCTTGTTGGGTGTTCACGTTGATCGGTACCAGCCCGTTTGCTCTGCTTTCCTGCCAGATCTGCAACCGGGTATCACTCAGAGAAGGATCGATTACCTGGATTTTCGCGCCAGGCGCGATCCAGGACCACCAGTGCCGCAGCCAATCGAAATGAAATTCATTAACCAGGTTTGGCGTTAAGCGTCCAGTCAGTCCGGTGACCAGGAATCGCGGCTGCAGCGGCCGGCTGGCCAACGCGCAAGCCACTCCTACGGCGCAGCCGGGAGCAGTTCCGCTGATATCTTCCTGGATGTTGGGAGGCGTGATAGCTGAAACACCGTACCGGTAAGAAGCCATGAAATCCCAATTATCGTTGATCTTATGGTCCAGTCGCAGAACGGCAAAGTGTTCGTTGGTGATGTTGGCTTCAGGCGCGGTAAAATTCGCTGTTCGCAAGCCGTCTCCACCCGAGAAGTCATTGGGTAGTGGCATGATGCCCCATGTGGCAGCGATGGCCGGACTGATGCCTAGGCTTCTCGGATCAAGTCCGCTGGGCGCAATCGTCTGGCCGGTATTCGGATCGCCTGCGAACGCCCCGGGATCCACTGTCGGGTTTGGATTCAAGTTATAGGGAACTATGTTCCCGGTCGTGGGGTCCACAAATTCTAAAATTCCAGCCCTCATAGCGGCAGTGGGAACCAGGCGAGAAAACACCGCCTGGGTGAAGAAATGTCGCTCCTCCTCATGCAGGAAGAAGAAAGTACGATTCTTCCAGATGGGACCACCGACTTTGCCGCCATAGCGATTGTCACGCCATTCTGGATTTTCGATGGGCGTACCGCCTCCAAAACCATTGTTGCGGAACCAGTCGTTGGCGTTCAATTCATCATTCTGGTGATACCAATAGCCTGCGCCGTGCCAGCTATTCGTTCCTCGTTTCGTGACCATTAGTACTTCCGCGCCGGCAGACCGCGTGAAGTCCGTCCCGGCGTTGTTGGTGGCCACGCGGAACTCTTCCAGGCTCTCCACGGGCGTGGGAACCACCGCTCGCGGGGTAGCTTGAAATCCCGTGTTATAACCGCCGCCGCCCTCCATGTTGCTGGACGCGTCGCCTCCATCAATCATGAACGTATTCTGGTCGGCCCGCGCTCCAGCCACCGCGCCACCGGCCAGGTTCCCCTCGCCGCTGCCACCCGGACCGTTAAATCCTGGTATCGCCATGGGCTGCAGCAATAACAACGATGTCGCATCGCGGCTGAGCGTCGGCAACTGCGAGAGAAGGTTGGCATCAAGGACGTTGCCCATGGTGGCGTCCAGCGTCTGCAGCTGTTGGCCTCCAGCCGTCACTTCGACGGTTTCAGTCATGCCGCCAAGCTCCAAAACGATATTCACCGGGGTCGACTTGCCAACCTCCACCCTTATACCCTTGACCACCGACTGCCGGAAGCCCTGGCCTGATACGGTAATGCTGTAATTTCCAGGGCGCACGGAGCGAAATGAATACTCACCATTCGACTCGCTGGTGGTTGACGTTTTTGAGCCGGCGTCGACATCTTCCAGCTCAACTGTCGCATTCGCAACGCTCGCGCCACTCTTGTCCAGGATGATGCCGGTCACAATTGACGTAGAAGATGACTGGGCGTGTAGCGAAACGCTCGTCAAAAACAAAACAGATACCAATGCAAGCAGCGTGTAAAATACCGTTCTCCGTCGCAGCACACACACCTCCCTGAAGCTTTCGAATTTAGACTTAGGTGGGAATATCAAGGGACCGGGCGTCACAAGACCCCCAAAGTTGAGTGCACGGTAACCAAATCCGAGGGGCAAAGCAATACTTTTTATTAAATTTGTCGACCTGTTAAATTAATCTAATCCCGGACTCACTGAACAAGACCTTTGCCTCTCCCCCGCATTGCGTTCATCTGAAGGGTTTCATTATCCGAAACCCTTGAAATTTCCGGGGCGGTTAGTTTGCGGCCATCTTTGGCCTTGTTTCGCTATTTTTCACGAAGAAATACGTCTTTTCTCATGCCCAATCTGGTCGCACGCCTCCAATCGGCGTGCTTCATGAGCGACATTGACCCTGGGATTTGAATATTGTTAGCTTCGCGCCACGGTCAATTTTTGATGGACCGCCGCTTTGTTAAGAACTCGGTGCTAATCGTCGTCGGCGCGCTGCTCGCAAAAAACGGGTTTGCCGCCCGGCAATTTCGCTGCACAGAGCGTTCCCGGCGAAATCGCGGCGTCGCAAATCGAGAGTGCGCGATTTTCGGATGGATTTCTGTGGGGCTTGGCGTCGGCCGCTTATCAGGTGGAAGACGCGTGAAACACCGATGGCAAGGGCGAATCCAACTGGGAGCGCTTTTCTCATACGGTTGGGAAAAAAAGCGCAGCGACGGCTGACGTGTCCTGCGATGCGTATCACCACTACAAATAGGACATCGCCATCCTCAATAGGTTGAATCTTAAAAGCTACCGTTTCTCGACTTCCTGGACGCGCAGTGCAACCCACCGGGACGGCGCCCATCAATCAAAAGGAGTGTTCGCAGCCAATGGCGTCTGGTGAAGTAGACTTGGGTGTGCTGTTCGTTGCTGCGCGTGCATGGCGCGTGTTAAGGCTGCCGGTCGTTTGATTAACCGTCAGCGCGGCCGAGCCCATTGTTCTTGCGCAACCAACAGATCGCAGCTACATGTAAAGATATCGTCGCCACGTCGACTCGAGCGGACGTTGCAGGGAAGGCTTCTCGGGAGTACCATCGCGGCAATGCTCGTATGCCGTGCGAGGGGAGCAGCGCTGGAACGCAGACCTTGGAACTTCTTTAGTTCGGGTCGCGCCTCCGGCTAATGGACCGTCAGTAACTGTCCTTCTATCAGACCTCCACATGCAAATGCCTGTTATTCCCTGTTCCGGCGGACAGCTGCAATTCATAGATGCCTTGGAAAGCCTGATGCGGGCGTCGGTTTCAGGGAGAACTTGCCTTTCAAAATGCTTACTGGCCGGGATTTTCCCTGTATTTTTCCCTGTTTCTTTTCCAGAGAGTAGTTCGCTCGTGACTGCCTCCTCCGCCATTTCCCCTATTTACCTGTCCTTAGAGACCTTGGCGTTCACGTTGTCTGCTTTGGTCGAATTTCTTCCTGTAAAAATTCCGGCACACATTTACTTCCAGCAACCTGCAAGATCACGTCTGCGACATCAAGACGCCGCAGAATTGGATGGGACACAAGG
>JBBRZT010000059.1:0-15360 GCA_038236395.1 Candidatus Acidiferrales bacterium | reverse complement strand
TTCGCCACAGGAAATGCAGGTGGAGTTGCCCATGGGCACGTTCAAATCGAAGGCGATGCCCGCGGAATATCCTTTGCCCATACGGCCCAGCACGAAATTATTTTTGATTTCGTCGCAGCCGCGGATGCAGCGATCGCAAAGGATGCAGGCGTCGTGATCGACGGCGATGGCCAGCGAGGAATCGTCGAGGCCGCGCGCGACGGTGCGTTTGGCGAAGCGCGGCTGAGCGACTCCGGCCGCCTGCGCGAGAGTTTCGAGCTCGCAATCGCCGGAGTGCTGCTGGCGCGCGCAGGGAGATGGGTGATCGGCCATCAAAAGTTCGAGGAGGGTTTTGCGCGCGTTGAGGACTTTGGGCGATTGAGTTTCGACTTTCATTCCGGGCTCGACGGGGCGAACGCAGGAAGCACTGAGAACGCGCGCGCCGGTGTCGACGACGCACAAGCGGCACACGCCGACGGGAGTTTCGTTTTGCAGGTGGCACAACGTGGGGATGGGGACGCCGTTGATGCGCGCGGCGTCGAAGACGCTGGTGCCGGGCGGAACGGAGACGGGGCGGCCGTCGATGGTGATGGTGATGAGGCCCGGAGGTGAGGTTACTGTTGCCATTATTTATTTCGTTCGATCGTCATTTGCCAATCAGGGGCGAATCCCCACGCGTTGCGTTTCGACGGAACTGGATGCGCTGGTGAAACAGATTCCGCTGGGGCACTGGGCCTTTAAAATGTGGGCGTCGATTTCGGCGCGAAAATGTTTGAGCACGGATTGAATCGGCGCGGGAACGATCTGGCCCAGGCCGCAGATGGAAGTGAGGCTCATGGCTTGGGACAGCTCGTCGAGCAGCGCGAGGTCCGCGCGATATTGAGTTTCCGGCACTGCGCCTTGCGTCCAGCGCGCGAGGAGATCGACCATTTTTTGCGAGCCTACGCGGCAGGGCACGCACTTGCCACACGATTCGTTGCGATAAAAACGTACGGCGTTGAGGGCCATGTCGAGCATGCAGGTAGTGTCATCGCAGACTACGATCGCGCCGGAACCGAGCATGGAGCCGGCGTCGGCGAGGGCTTTGAAATCGAGGCGGACGTCGACGAGCGAGGCGGGCAGGTACCCGGAAGAAGGACCCGACGGCGCGAAGGCTTTGAGATTTCGGCCGCCGCGGATCCCTCCCGCGTAATTGAAAATAACTTCGCGCATGGGAATGCCGCAGGGGACTTCGAAGACGCCGGGGTTGGCGACGTGGCCGCTGACGCCGACGAATTTCAGGCCGCGCGAGCCGCCCTGGCCCTGAGATTTGAACCACTCGACGCCGCGAGCGAGAATTTGCGGAACGTTGGCAAAAGTTTCGACATTGTTGAGCACGGTGGGTTTTTGCCACAGGCCGGCCTGCACGGGGAAGGGCGGCTTGTTGCGCGGCTCGGCGCGGCGGCCTTCGATGGCTTCGATCAAGGCGGTTTCTTCGCCGCAAATGTAGCCGCCGGGGCTGACAAAAACTTCCAGGTCAAAATCCATGTCGCTGCCGAGAATATTTTTGCCTAGCAGCGATTCGGAATAGCACCGGGCGATCTCGGTGCGGAGAATTTCCTCTTGCGCGTGATATTCGTGGCGGATATAGAGGATGCCTTTTTTTGCGCCGGTGACCAGGCCGGCAAGAATCATTCCCTCGATGACCAGATGAGGGATGTGCGTGAGGATGAAGCGGTCTTTGATGGTGCCGGGCTCGCTTTCGTCGGCGTTGCACACCACGTATTTGACGGGGTCGGACTGTTTGCGCACCAGGTCCCACTTCATGCTGGTGGGAAAACCCGCGCCGCCCATGCCGCGCAGCTCGGATTCTTTGAGGGCGGCCAGGACGCCGTCGAAATTTTTCGTTTGGGCGAGGTCGCGGACTACGCCGTACCTGCCGGTGATCGCCGGATAAGGATCGGATTTGCAGGTTGCCGGGGATGGAGCGTGGTGCGGCTCACCAAGTGGCTCGCCGCGGATGACGGCACGAGTGAGTTGTTCGGCGGCGTCGGCGGTGACCGCCGTAAAGATATGGTCGTTGAGCGAAATTGCGGGGGCATGATCGCAGCGCCCTAGGCAGGAGACGTCGCGGATCTGCACATCCTCGGCACGCGCGTTGACAAACGCGGATTGCACCGCGGCGCGCAGCTCCGAAGCGCCATTCAGATGGCAGCTCATGTCGGCGCAGACGCGCAGGTCGGCCCTGGGCGGAACAGCTAGTTGAAAATGAGGATAAAAGCTGGCCACGCTGTGAATCTGGTAGAGGGGCGTCTGGGTGCGCTGGGAAAGAGATTCGAGTTCCGCTTTTGGCAGAAAACCGTGACGAGTTTGAATGGCTCGAAGATCGTCGAAGATCACGGCGCCCGTCTCAATGCGTTGCCGCCGGAAATGCACACAAAACACGGCGCGATGTGGAGTGAACGAATCCCTGCATACTACTGACAGGACCGACGAGTGTAAATAGAGCCCTTTGGCTTTTCGCGGCACGCTGCGAAAAAGGCAATGCGGCTCGTTGACGAACCGCTACGGCTGACGATATAAGCAAACAGCCTTATTCGGCGCAGTGAAATGCCCGGCAAACCACCAATGCGCAAACCGCTCAGCTTATGTCGGGGTGTTGTGTTCTGCGTGGTATTGCTGGCGTGGTGCGGATGGCCAGCGGTTGTTCGCGGAGGGCAGGGCGCCGAATCCGCGAAATACCTGGGGCCGGGGTCCTGCGCGGCAACCAGCTGCCACGGCAGCGTGAAGCCGGTGGCCGACAGCCGCATCCTGCAAAACGAATACTCCACCTGGATCATCAAGGATAAACACAGCAAGGCGTACCAGGCGCTGACCGGGGAAATCGGCGAGCGCATGGCACGCATCCTGAAGCTTGGCGCCAAGGCGGAGGAATCGCCAAAATGCCTGGCGTGCCACGCGCTGAATACCACTGCGGCGCAGCGCGGGCGTCCGTTTGAGATTGCGGAGGGCGTGTCCTGCGAAAACTGCCACGGGCCGTCTTCGGCGTGGCTGGGCGGGCATACCGAGCGGCAATGGACGCACGAAAAATCCGTGTCGCTGGGAATGACGGACACGCGGAACGTGATTCACCGCACGGAGAAATGCCTGGAGTGCCACCTGGGCTCGGCCAATAAATTTGTGGACCATGAAATGATTGCGGCCGGGCACCCGGACCTGTTCTTCGAGCTGGACTCGTTTTCGGCGGTGGAACCGCGCCACTGGAAAGTGCCCCGCGAATCCGCGCCTGGCAAACCGGTTGGCGATGGCGCGTGGGTGGGCGTGCGCGACTGGAGCGTGGGCCAGGCGGTGCAATTGCGGGCGTCGCTGGAACGATTGCGGTGGAGGGCGGCGGGCGAGCGCTTCGATAAGAAAGATGTGTGGCCGGAGTATGCGGAGCTGTCGTGTTTCGCGTGCCACCACGCGCTGGTTCCGGCCAAGGATAGCTGGAGGCAGGCGCATGAATTTGCGGGGCGAAGGCCGGGAGATCCGGCGTGGAACGGTTCGCGCTACGTGGTGTTTCGTTTACTGGCCAAGCAGGCGGATCCCGCAGCGGCGCAGGAGCTGGAGCAGCACTTGACGGCGCTGGCTGCGCAGATGAGCACGTTGAATCCAGAGCGCGCGGCGGTCGCGGGGCAAGCGAAAGCCGCCGCGCCGGTCGCGCAACGGCTGGCGGAGCATCTGGCGGAGATGCCGTACGATCAGGAGCTGGCGCTGCGGATGTTGCAGCAAATCACCGGCGACGCGGAAACTATTTCGCTGGCGGATGAGCGCGCGGCGGAACAGGCCACCATGGCCGTGGATTCGCTGTATATCGCGTATAGCAAGGAAGCCAAGCCCAAGAACGCCGATGAAGTTCGCGGCGCGATCAACGGATTGTTTCAGCAGCTGGAAAATCCATCCGCTTACAATGCCGATCAGTTTTCCGCGGCACTGCGCCGGATTCACGGAATGTTGTGACGCGTTATTTTGTGTTCAGCTGTGCTCTCTCCTTGATGCGAATCCATTCATGAACGCGTTCGAAAACTGGTTTTGCGCTTCGGGATTGTGGGGCTACGTCACCAAGCGAAAGTGGTTGCCGTGGCTATTGGAGGGAACGAGTCTCGGCGAACACGTGTTAGAGGTCGGAGCTGGGCCTGGCGCGGCTACCGCCGAACTCGCGCGGAGAGCGCGGCGAGTGACCAGCCTCGAATATAGCTATGACTTTTGCGTGGCGCTGCGCGGCAAAGCCGCGGGGGCCGGGGCAACCGAGGCAGGAAATATTGTGCAGGGCGATGCGTCGGCGTTGCCTTTCGCAGACGGCACGTTCAGCGGAGCGATTGCGGTGTTGGTGCTGCACCATCTGCGGTCGGCGGATGCGCAGGACCGGGCGTTTCGGGAGATCCGCCGGGTGTTGCGACCGGGCGGAATTTTTGTGGCGCTGGAGATTCCCGATGGCTGGCTGTCGCGCGTGGCGCATATTCGCAGCACGTTTGTTCCGGTAACGATGGAAGGCGCGAGGGTGCGGATGAGCGCCGCCGGATTTTCAGGCGTAAGCGCCGAAAGCAGACGCGGCGCGATGCGGTTGCGGGCCACTAGGCCAGCGTAGCTTTAATTTCGAAGGAAAGCTCGTCGCGTTGACGCCGCTGTAGCCTGCGATTAGCATTCCAAGATGAAGCGCACGCTACCCGCAAAATTTCCTCCTGGACCGGAACCGGGCGCGCTCGATGGCGTCTTCAGCCCTTTCCGCCGCGATCCACTGAAATTTCTAACCGCTGCGGCGCGCGAGTATGGCGACATCGCCGGTTTGCGATTCCTGCATTTCCGCACCTACCTGATTTCGCATCCGGACTACATCGAAGACGTGCTGGTGAATCACCCGCGAAAATTTGTGAAAGGCCGCGTGCTGCAAGCCAACAAACGGCTGTTTGGCAACGGGCTGCTGACCAGCGAAGGGGATTTCTGGCTCCGGCAGCGGCGGCTGGCGCAGCCGGCGTTTCACCGCACGCGCATCGCTTCCTACGCCGGCACGATGGTTCGTTACACGGAGAGGATGCTGGAACAGTGGCGCGACGGCGACGAACGCGACGCCCACCAGGAAATGATGCAGTTGACGCTGCACATCGTGGGCAAAACGCTCTTTGACGCCGACGTGGAAGGCGACGCCCGCGAAGTGGGCCGGACGATTACGATGCTGCTGGATTTCAGTTCGGATTTTCGGCGCCTGATTTTCACGCCCAAGTGGCTGCCCACGCCGCGCAATATCCAGACTGCGCTGGCGATCCGACGCCTGAACAAAATTGTGTATCGCATGATCGCGCAGCGGCGCGCCGCAGATGGCGATGCGGGAGATTTGCTGTCCATGCTGCTGGCGGCGCGGGACGACGACGGCTCGCGCATGGATGACCGGCAATTGCGGGATGAAACCCTAACACTGTTTCTAGCCGGCTATGAGACCACCGCGAATTTACTGGCGTGGACGTGGTGGCTGCTGGCGACTCATCCGGAAGTAGAAAGCAAATTGCACTTCTAGTTGGACGCTACGCTCGGTGGGCGCGCGCCTACGATGGACGACCTGCCGCGATTGCGCTATGCGGGACAAATCGTGACCGAGTCGCTGCGGCTTTATCCGCCGGCGTGGGGAATGGCGCGGCTGGCGATCGAGGATCACGAAATTGCGGGCTTCCCGGTGCCGGCCGGAACCGGCGTGGCGATTGCGCAGTGGGTGGTGCAGCGCGATCCGCGATGGTATGAGGCGCCGGATGAGTTTCGTCCCGAGCGCTGGGAGGGGGATTTGCAGAAACGTCTGCCGCGGTTCGCGTATTTTCCGTTTGGCGGCGGGCCGCGCCAGTGTATCGGGAACATGTTCGCGCTGATGGAAGGCACGCTGGTGCTGGCGACGGTGGCGCAACGTTTCCGGTTAAAGATGATGCCGGGCTGCGTGATCGAACCGATGGCGTCGATTACTTTGCGGCCGAAGGGTGGCGTGCCGGTGCGGCTGGAGGCTCGATGAGGGGTTCAGGCTTCGCGCCTACTTGGCGACGACGGGGCTGCCTAGTTCGGCGCGGGTTTGCATTACGCGCAGGATGGAATCACGCGTCACCATGCCGACGACCTGGGCGTCGTCTTCTCCCTGGACGCTGACCACTGGCATTTGATTGATGTCGGCGGCGAGCAGGCGTTCGAGCAAGCGCAGGAGCGGCTCTTCGGGCGAGGCCCAGGAGATGCGCTCGCGGGGAATCATGACGGCCTGAACGGAATTGGTGGTCCACTCATCGCGCGGCACCGAATTCAGCGCCTGCACGTTCATCATGCCCACCAGGCGATCTTCGGTGACTACCAGATGGAAGCGGCGGCCGGTCCTTAATACTTCCGCGCTGTATTCTTCGAGCGAAGTGTTGCGGTTGATGGTGGGGACTTCGTTGTTCATCACGTCGGAAGCACGCAATCCCGACAGCGTTTCTCGAACGGCAAGTTGCGCGACGCTATCGCGCGCGGCGCTCTGCAGATAAAAGCCGATGCAGGCCAGCCACAGGCCGGATTGCCAATCGCCCTTCACGGCGGCAAACCACGCGCCCAGCAAAATCATTCCATAGGCGACCAGTTGGCCGGTGGCTCCCGCGATGCGTGAGGCGCGAGTGAAGTCTTTGGTGGCGCCCCAAACTGCGGCGCGAAAAATCCTGCCGCCATCGAGCGGAAATCCCGGCAAGAGGTTGAAGGTGGCCACGGCGAAATTAATCTGGGCCAGCCATTGGCACATCGCGCCCAGCGGTTCGCTTTCAGCGGAAAGCAACGAGAGGCCGAAAAAGAAAGCGCACAGAAAATAGCTGGAGAGCGGGCCGGCGATGGCGATGTTGAATTCCTGAATGGCTTTGGTGGGCTCGCGGCCGATGCGCGCCACGCCGCCAAAGATGAAAAGGGTGATGGAGACGACGCGGATTTTGTAGCGCATGGCGATCACGCTGTGCGAAAGCTCGTGAAAAACCACCGAGCCGAAAAACAGGAGGCTGGTGAGGGTGCCGATGGTCCAGTCCCGGGTGGGGCTCCACTGCGGGTGCGCGTGGGTGAACTGCACGGCCAGCGAATAAGTGATCAGGGCAAAAATCAGGAGCCAACTGGCGTGCAGGTAGATGGGGATCCCGAGAATGCTTCCGATTCGAAAGCCTGATTTCGTTGGCATGGTCCTGAGTCGTTTCGCGGAGCTGGGCGTGAATCGGCGCTGCCCAGCCTGCAGTAACTAGATTACGCCTTTATTGCGGGCGCCGCCAAACGACGCTGAAATAACGTGGAAGCGCGTCGGGCTGGCCACAGCGTGTTTTGGCCGCCACGATAGTGTGGCTGAGTGTGGCGATAAGTCGTTTGTTTGCCCTCCCTAAAACTGGAGCGCGTCGTGCGATTGGTAATCGCGAAGCACAGGAGACACGCCATGATCGCCGCACTTCATTTTATTACGCTGGTCGTAACCACGATGTTTGCCGCTGCCGCAGCGGTGTTTGTGAATTGGGTGCTGCTGCGTGGAGCGTTCCTCTTGATGCGTCCCGCGGTCGCGGGCCGGGCCGCCGGCAAAGCTGCACAAGGTGTTTCGGGCAGCGCGGCGGGAGGAATACATCTCGTTTCCGGAACCGCACAGGTAGCGCGCGCGTATGCGGGCCGCCGCTAGATCGCGCCGGTCGCTCACAAATTCGCAAATTATTTGAGTAGCAAGCAGCAAGTACCACGCACCACGGAAGGATCGAAAGGAGCACTACCATGCTGGCTTTGAAATATTTATTGATGCTGATCGGTCTCGGACTGTTGGGCAGCGCCGGGGGGCTGGTTGCTTATGACGTGTACGTCGCTGAGCAGTTGCGGCGGCTGATCAAGAGAAAGGCGCACGGCGAGACGGGCATTCAACTGTCGGAGCCGCCACCCCCTTTCGTGCCGGTGCGCTGGCGGCAGGCGCAGCGATTGGCGGCCGCAGCCGTTTTGCCGGTATTGCTGGCGCTGAGCATCATGGTCATTCCCGACGGATCGGCTGGAGTACGTATCAGCCAGATCTGGGGCGCGCGTCCCGGCACGCTGTATCCCGGCGTGCACCTGGTTACGCCGCTGATCGACAGCGTGTCGCTGTACGACACGCGCGAGCAGGTGTACCAAACGCTGGCCGCCGAGACCGATAAGAAAAAGGCCGAGGTGCTGGCCGTGCAGGCGCGGGAAGGATTGAATATCGGGCTGGCGGTGTCAGTGCGCTACCGTCTGGATCCGCGGCGGCTGGATTCGATTCACGCTAACCTGCCGCAGCCGGTCGGCGAACAGGTGGTGGCGCCGGTGGTTTCGACAATTTACCGGCAGCTTGCGCCGAATTATATGACGCGGGAAATTTTCGCGACCAAGCGGGAAGAGCTGCGCTCGAAAGCCGCGGAATTAATTACCGCGCGGCTGGCGAGCGACGGAATTGTGGTTCGCGAAGTGCTGCTGCGCGATCTGCAATTGCCGGAGGAATACGCGAAAGGGCTGGAAGGTTTGCTACTGAAGGAACAAGAAGACGAGCGGCTGGGCCCGAGACGGACATCAAGTTTAAGGAAGTGAAGATTGCGGAGCTCGAAGCCGAGGCGCAGAAGGCGCGCTCGGTGAAGCAGGCGGAAGCGCAGGCGCAGGTTCGCGTGCTGCAGGCCAAAGCGGAATCGGACGCCATGCAGTACACGTTGCCGCTGAAGCAGAAGCAGATCGAGCAAACCAAGCTGGAAGCCCAGGCGCGCAAGGAAGCGACGCTGCAAAATGCGGAAGCGGCGGCGCAGGCCAAAGTGATCGACAGCAAGGCGGAAGTGGAGCGCCAGAGGAATTTGTCGGAGGCGGAGGCCAACCACATTCGCGTGACGGCTGCGGCAGATTCCGAGGGGATGAAATTTGAGGCCGCGGTGCTGAAGTCCAATCCGATGCTGATTCAGAAAATCATCGCGGAACGGTTGTCGGACAAGCTGCAAATCATGATGGTGCCGATGGACGGCCGGAACTTCTTTGCCAGCGACGTGATGCGCTCGGCGTTTTCGGGATTGGGCAGCTCCAATGGAGCGGCCGCGGATGATCCCGACGGCGCGAACCAGCCGGCAACCAGCGCGGCAGTGCAACGCAAAGCGCCCCGGCGGCCGTAATGCAATCCGACGTAGTTCGTACGATGTACGGCGCGGACCCGCATGGAATGCGGATCCGCGCTATCTCTTTTACCCGGCGGTTAATCGGGATATGCTTTCTTCTCTGTGACCACTAGTCCAAATCGCGCAGAATTTCGCGGCGACGCGAGTGGAGCGCTCCGGTGAGCTTCCGCACGAAACTGATGCTGATATTCATGCTGACCGTGCTGGCGTCAGTGTTCGTGACGGCTTACGGAGTAACTTATTACACGCGCGCGGCGTTTGAAGAAATGGATGCGCAGCGCACCGAAGCGCTGGTGTCGCAGTTCCAGAAGGAATTTGCGCAGCGTGGCGAGGAAGTGGCTCGCCAGGTGGAAAATATCGCCAATGCGGAAATTACCTTGCGCATGGCGCTGGATCTGGCGCGACCCAATGCCGATCAGTCGCTGTATGTGCACGACGGGACCGGCGCGGCGCAGGATCATGGGCTGGATTTCGTGCAATTTATCAACTCCGATGGAACGGTGATTTCTTCGGCGCAGTATCCTTCGCGCGTGGGATACAAGAACTACTGGGTCGCCAATAAAAATTGGCGTGATTCGCACGCCTTCCTGAGCAAGGAAGAACTGCCCGACGGCGTAGCACTGTCGCTGACGGTGGTGCGCACGTTGCCGGTCGGAGAGAAAAATTTCTACATCATCGGCGGGCGGCGGTTGGATCAGAATTTTCTGACTTCGCTGGTCCTGCCCGTGGGGATGCGCACGCTGCTGTATCAAAACCTGGAGCCGGGCTTCGCGCGTGCGGAATTGACGGATGCGAATGGAGTGGCGCCGCATGCTGATCGATATCTTCCGCTGATCGAGCGGAGCCAGAAGCAGCCGCAGAAACCAGTGTCCGGGACGATCGACTGGACTGCCGACGCGGCCAGCGCGGAAGCATTTCACGCGATTCCGCTGACGGGGCGCAACGATGAGCTGCTGGGGATATTGCTGGTGGGCAGCTCACGGCGCGAACTGGTGCTGCTAACCCGGCGGATTGAGTGGATCGCCGGAACGGTGGGCGCGAGCGCGCTGCTGATCGGCTTGCTGCTGACGTGGTGGTTTTCCGCGCGAATTACCAAGCCGGTGGAAGAGTTGGCCATGGCCGCCCGCGAAGTGGCCTCGGGACGGTGGGACGCGCGCAGCGAGGTTCGTAGCTACGACGAAGTGGGACAACTGGCGATCGCGTTCAACGACATGACCCGTACATTGAGCGTGCAGAAAGATCGATTGCTGCAGACCGAACGAGTGGCCGCGTGGCGCGAACTGGCGCGGCGCCTGGCGCACGAGCTGCGCAACCCGCTGTTTCCGCTGCAAATTACGGTGGAAAATCTGCAACGGGCGCAGCAACTGGACCACGAGCAGTTCATGGAGATTTTTGCCGAATCGACAGCGACATTGAAAGCGGAGCTGGCCAACCTGAACTCCATCGTGGGACGCTTTAGTGACTTTTCAAAAATGCCGGCGCCGAAATTCGCGCGCGTGAACGTTAACGAATTGCTGCGCGACACGCTGCGGCTGTTCGACGCGCAGTTTAACGCCGTGGGAAAGCCGGCGGTGGCGCGCGAATTGTTCCTGAAAGAGGATTTGCCGGAAATTGACGGCGACGCCGAACTACTGCACCGCGCATTTCAAAACCTGGTGTTGAACGCGCTGGATGCTATGCCCACGGGTGGAACGCTGACGCTGCGAACCTCGGAGCGCGATGACACTGTGCAGATCGAAATTGCCGACACCGGCACGGGATTGACGCCGCAAGAGTCCGAGCGGCTCTTCACGCCGTACTACACCACCAAGCAGCAAGGCACCGGGCTGGGGCTGGCGATTGTGCAGTCGGTGGTCAGCGACCATTACGGAACAATTTCTCTCGCTAGCGAAGAGGGCCGCGGCACGACGGCGCGGATTATTTTGCCGCAGCGGCAGTCGGAGCATGCTGAAGCCGCCAGCGAAGAAGTACAACCCGCTCATGCGGCCAAAACTGAGCCGCCGACTTTGGCGGCGGCGTCGGACTGATCGGCTACAGGAGCCCGCTTGGCGCGCAAGGCCCACTTACTTCTCGTTGATGACGATCCCAACACGCTGGCGTCGCTTTCGCGCGCGTTTCGAATGGCGGGCCATGAAGTAACCATTTGCGACAACGCCAACCGCGCGGTGGAACTGATGCGCAGCGAGCCTTTTGACCTGGTTTTTTCCGACGTGGTGATGCCGGGAAAAACGGGACTCGATCTTCTGGAAGAGATGAAGAGCTCGGGAATAAAAACCCCCATCATCATGATTTCCGGCCAGGCCAATATCGAAATGGCGGTGCGCGCTACCAAGCTGGGAGCGCTGGATTTTCTGGAAAAGCCGCTCTCCACCGACAAGCTGCTGTTGACCATCGAAAATGCGCTGCGGCTGACGCGGCTGGAAAACGAAAATCAGGAATTGCGCAGCCGGCTGGGCAAGCACGAACTGTTGGGCGGCGGCGCGGCCATGAGAAAACTCATGAGCGAAATCGAGCGGGTGGCCGCCAGCGAAACGCGAGTGTGCATACTGGGCGAGACGGGCACCGGCAAGGAGTTAGTGGCGCGGGCGATTCATGAAAAATCGCCGCGGCGCGAGGGTGCGTTTGTGACCTTGAATTGCGCGGCGGTCCCGGCGGAGCTGATCGAATCAGCGCTCTTCGGGCATGAGAAAGGCTCGTTCACGGGCGCCGCAGCCAAGCATCTGGGGAAATTCGAACAGGCGGATGGCGGGACGCTGTTTCTGGATGAAATTGGCGATATGCCGGTGGCCATGCAGGCGAAATTGTTGCGCGTGCTGGAAGAAGGGGAAGTGGAGCGCGTGGGAGGCGACAAGCCGATGCGGGTGAATGTCCGCGTGCTGGTGGCTACGCACCGCGATTTGGAAAAACTAGTTAAGGAAAATGGATTTCGGCAGGATTTGTTTCACCGGATTTACGTGTTTCCGTTGCGGCTTCCGCCGCTGCGCGAGCGAACGGAAGATCTGCCGGGACTGGTGACGCATTTCGCGAGGCAAGTGGCGGCGCAGAACGGTTGGAAGGAAAAGCCGTTTGATCCCGGTGCGATCGAAGAACTGCAGCGGTACGGCTGGCCGGGTAATGTGCGTGAACTGCGCAACGTGGTAGAGCGGCTGATTCTGCTGTCGTCGGGAGGCAGCGTTACAGCGGAAGAAGTGAAAGTGGTGCTGCCCGGTTCGGCCAACAACGATGCACATGGCGGCGCGTCCGGGGCGCAGTCGACCGGCACGCTGGCGGAGCGAACGGAAATATTTGAGCGAGAAACATTGCTCGGTGAAATTCGTCGGCATAATTTTCATATGACCAATGTGGCGAAGGCTCTGGGGCTGGAGCGCAGCCATCTGTATAAGAAGTGCCAGCAGCTGGGGATTGATTTGCAGGCCATGCGCAAGCCGAGCTAATTTTCCTTGCCTGAGGACGCGAACGTACTCTGTCGGGTTCCACTGCGTGCGACAATAGTGGCGTGATTCCAGGATTGCTTGCGACGCCGATTACGGTGGCGGCGGCTGTGATTGCTTATGGCGCCGTGAACCCTCGATCCGAACTTTTTGGGCCGACGGTCCGCCGCACAAATTCGCCGCGAAAACTGGCGATTACTTTTGACGACGGGCCGAATCCAAAAATCACTCCGGATTTGCTGAAACTGCTGGGCCGCTACTCGGTGCGCGCTACATTTTTTGTAATCGGGCGATTTGCGCGGGAGTGTCCGGAACTGGTGAGAGAAATCGCGGACCGCGGTCACGTCATCGGCAACCACACCGAGACGCATGCGAATCTTTTCTGGTGCACGGCGGCGCAAATCCGTGGGGAAATAGCGCGATGTAATGAAGTGCTGTCGTCTATTACCGGGACAACTCCCAAGTGGTTTCGTCCGCCGTTCGGCATGCGCAATCCATGGGTAATTTCCGGAGCAAGCGCAGCAGGCCAGCGGACGGTCATGTGGACACTATTGCCGGGAGATTGGCGCGGCAAGCCTGCGGAATGGCTGATTCCGCGGATGGAGCCGATCGCGGAACATGCGCAAAGAGCTGGCGCGGCGAGCGGCAAGCCAGCAACTGCGGGCGGCGACATGCTTTGCCTACACGACGGCGATTACCGCTTCCTGAATGGCGACCGGAGCGCCACGCTGGGCGCTTTAGAGCATTGGCTGCCGCGATGGCGCGACCTGGGCCTCGAATTTGTTACAATCGACGGCGCGGTGAGTAACCCCGCCTGACAACCATGGACGAGCGCTCTTTTTACAACGAAAAGGAAGAAGTACGGAAGGTCAAGCTGGTTTGTCCCAGCTGCCGCGGAGAATTTGAGGCGCCGGTGCGCTGGAAAGTTTGCCGCAAGAAAAAGGAATTACCGCGCGGGGCGGGTGAAGAAGACCGCAAGCGTTTTGCGAAGGCCAGCTCTTACATGGTGCGGCTGGACGATCTGGTCGCTTGTTACAAATGCCGGAAGCGTTTTGAGCTGACCGGGCAGTCGACAGTGCTGATTAACGATACGCTCGGCGATCCCAACGCCGATCCTGAAAATTTCGGAAACCGCTAGGCCTCCTGGCCGATTCGAAAGAGAGCAGCGCGCGGCGGCTAAATCTCCGGATACATTTCGAAGAACGCTTCCATGGACTGGCGGAAGGTCGCCTCAATTTCTTCCTTGCTGCCTTCGATCAGGTGCATGGTCACGCGCGCGCTGCGCCCGTTTTTCAAAACCACGGTAGCGTCGCGAACTTCTCCCAGATCGTCTTCGGGCAACAAGCGCATGCCATAAATCAGGGCCAGTTTTGCCATCGAGCCTCCCACGCCACGCCAGCGTAGCACAGACACGCCGCGAGCTTGCGCGGCCCGGTTATTTTGGGCATCCTCGATTCGGCAAATCGCATCGGACCAAGAACAGCCAGAAAGGTACGTTATGAAACGCATATTCTTAGGACGAAATACGATGGCGAAATTTGCTAGTGCGGCGCTGATTGCTGGAATGGTTTTGGCGCCCGCAGTATTCGCACAGCAACCTGACGGTCCGCAGACCGCGGCGCCGCCGCCGGTGGGGCGCACTGCGACGACCGAGATCGCCCGCCACCCGGCAAGCACAGAAAGAATCAAAGTGCCGGCCGGGACGCGCGTGGCGGTGGTATTGGAGAACGGTATCTCGACACGCAATGCGAAAGCGGGCGATTCGGTGTACCTGCGCACCTCGTTTCCGATCACACAAAATAATCGCGTGGTGATTCCCATCGGGTCATATGTTCGCGGAGAATTGCTGGAGTCCAAGCGACCGGGCCGCATCAAGGGGCGCGGAGAGTTTCGCATGCGGTTGAACACCCTGATTTTTCCGAATGGCTACACGGTGGATTTGATTGGCGCGCCGCGCACTGCGGACAGCGGCGGAAATGAAACCACGGATTCGGAGGGCAAAGTGACCGGTCCGGGCGGCAAAGGCAAAGATGCCGCGACGGCGGCGACCAGCACGGTTACCGGCGCGGGCATCGGCGCGATTGCGGGAGGAGCGAAAGGCGCGGGCATCGGCGCGGGTGCGGGAGGTCTGGTAGGACTGGCGGCGGTGCTGCTGACGCGCGGGCCGGAGGCGCAGTTGCCGCGAGGCTCGACGCTGGACATTGTTTTGGAACGCGATTTGACGCTGGACGGCGATCAGATTCGATATACGGACGTGGGCAGTTCGTCACCGATTACGCCGCCGGGTGTTCGGGAGCAGTAGAACGGTGCGCGTTATTTCAGCCGAAATTCTTACGCTACAAACATTTTCAGGAATTCGTTGCCCTGCCCGTCTCGACAAAGCGCATCGGGCTGAAGCGCGTCCAGTCTGCCGCAGAAACACTTTGCGTCGTGATCCATTCGCGAATCAGCCGGGCAGTGATTGGAGCCAGCAGGATGCCGCTGCGAAAATGTCCGGTGGCGATTAGCAGTCCGTCGAGCCCGGCTGGTCCGATGATGGGCAAGTGATCGGGAGAATCCGGCCGCAGCCCCGCCCAGCTCTCCTCGATTTTTGCGTCTGCTAGTGCGGGAGCAATCTCGATCGCTCCATCCAGAATTTTCTGCAGGCCGCCGGCGGTTACTTCTCTATCGAAACCGACATATTCGACGGTAGCGCCAGCGACAATTCTGCCGTCATTTCTGGGCACCAGATAAATATGCTCCGACCACAGCACGTGTTCGATGCTTGCGTCTTTTGCGCGCAAGGCGATCATCTGGCCCTTGGCGGGCCGAATGGGCGC
>JBBRZT010000058.1:0-15626 GCA_038236395.1 Candidatus Acidiferrales bacterium | reverse complement strand
GTAGAGCACGCTGGTGGCGGCGAGGGCCATGGGGCCGTAAACGATGTAGGAGTGGCCGGTGATCCAGCCAATGTCGGCCATGCACCAATACACGTCGCCAGGATGAATGTCCTGGTAATACTTCGAAGTGCCGGCGACGTACGCGAGGTAGCCGCCGGTGCGATGCTGGCAGCCCTTGGGCTTGCCGGTGGTGCCGCTGGTGTACATCAGGAACAGCGGAGCTTCAGCGTCCATGGAAACGGGCTCGACGATGTGTCCGCGATAATCCTTTAAGACTTCGTCGACGAAAAAATCGCGTTTCATGATCATGGGCGATTCGGAATTGTATTTTCCGTGGTAGCGGCGCCAGACCAGAACCTTGTCGATGTGCTGTCCTTCTTTTTCGGCCGTTTTCACGGCGATGTCAGAGTTGCCTTTGTGATCGACCCACTTGCCATTGCGGAAATAGCCGTCGGCATAAATGAGCACGCGGCTGCCGGAATCGGCAGCGCGCAGGCCGCAGGCTTCGCCGCTGAATCCGCCAAACACCACGGAGTGGACTACGCCGAGGCGCGCGCAGGCCAGCATAGTGATGGGCAGTTCGGGAATCATGGGCATGTGGATGGTGACGCGGTCACCGGTTTTCAGTCCGGCAAAATCGCGCAGCATGGCGGCGACTTCGTTTACGCGGCGGTACAGCTCCTGGTAAGTGATTACCGTGGCGGGTTCTTCTTCCGGTTCGGGAACGAAGATAAGCGCGGCTTTGTTTTTGTGTTTTTCGAGATGGCGATCGACGCAGTTGTAGCAGGCGTTCAGTTTGCCGCCGACGAACCATTTCCAGAAGGGCGGGTCGTTGGTGTCGAGCGTGGTGTGCCAGTACTTGTCCCAGTGGAGGAGCTCGGCGTATTCGCGAAAACATTCGGGGAAATGCTTTTCGCTGAATTTTTCGACCATGGCGGGATCGTTGAGATTAGCCTGGGCGATAAATTTGGCGGGCGGCTGGAAATATTCTTCTTCTTTCCAGTGGACGGCGATCTGGGCTTCGGTGAGTTTACGCTCGCCGTGATTTTCTTTCTTTTTCTGCGGCTTTTGTTTGGCGTGTTGTTTTATGGGTACTTTAGCCACGTCGACGCTCCCGTGATCAGGCAGTCTTGCTGTTACCGAGGATAGCGCCACTCGATGGGGCGCCTCAAGGCTGGGTCACGATTGTGAAAGGTTGCGACTAGGCCAGAGAAGTCAATGACCGAAGTCAAAGTCCGCATCCTTGGGAAATCACAAAGGATGCGGCACCCTCTCTTCGTGTTGGCAGTCGCCTCAGTCGCCGGAAGCGACTTGCGGAGTTGTTCCGACCTCGTCCCAGATTTTATTGCCGTGGGTTTCGCGCAGCAGCAAGCTGCCGACCACGAAAGTGATGGACGCGACGATCATCGGGTAATACAAGCCGGCATAGATATTTCCGGTGGCGGCGCAGGACCATAAGCCAATCAGCGGCAGCAAGCCGCCGAAAACTCCGTTGCCGATGTGGTAGGGAAGCGAGAGCGAGGTGTAGCGGATCCTCGCGGGGAAAGCCTCCACAAGATACGCCGCGATGGGGCCATAGATCATGCACACGTAAAGCACCTGAATGAACACCAGGAACACCAGCATCGGCGTATTGGGGTTGGTAGCGTCCTTAGCGGGCACACGATTCCCTGTGGCGGGATCGACGGTCATGGCCGTGAGAGAGGTTGCTCCGGTGACTTTATTTTTTGTGGAGCTTACGCCCACGACGTTGTTTCCCGCGGCGCTTTGCATGGCCTTGTAAATCGGGATATAGGTGAGCACCGCGATCAGGCAGGCGCCCATCATCAGCCATTTGCGGCCAACGCGATCAGAAATCGCGCCGAAGACGGTGAAGAACGGCATGGCCAACACCAAAGCGATGGCGATAATAATGTTCGCGGATTTAGCTGGAACTTTCAGAATGGTTTGCAGATAGAAAAGTGCGTAGAACTGGCCGGTGTACCACACCACGCCCTGGCCGGCGGTGGCGCCAAACAGCGAGATCAGCACGCGCTTGAGATTTTCCCATTTGCCGAAAGCGTCTTTCAGCGGCTGGGCGGAGGTCATTCCGGCGCTCTTGATCTGCGTGAAGATGGGCGATTCTTTCATCTTCAAACGGATGTACAGGGAAATCGAAACCAGGATGATGGAGATGAGGAAGGGAATGCGCCAGCCCCAATCCTGGAATTGCTGCTTGGTCATGGATTCCTGGGTGATGAGGATCACAATCAGGGAAACGAAGAGTCCCAGCGTGGCGGTGATCTGGATGAAGCTGGTGTAGAAGCCGCGCTTTTTGTCGGGGACGTGTTCCGCGACATAGACGGCGGCGCCGCCGTACTCACCGCCAAGCGCGAGGCCCTGCATCACGCGAATGAAGATCAAAATGACGGGAGCGAACCAGCCGGCGGTTTTGTAGGTGGGCAGGAGGCCGATGAGCGCGGTGGCTCCGCCCATGATGCTCAGCGTGACGAGAAAAGCGTATTTGCGGCCGACGATGTCGCCGATGCGCCCGAAGAAGAGCGCGCCGAAAGGTCGCACCAGGAAACCGACTGCGAAGGTGGCGAGATACGCGATGTAGGCGAAGGTGTCGTTGCCGGGCGGATAAAACTTCAGAGCCAGAACCGCGGTGAGACTTCCGAAGATGTAGAAGTCGTACCACTCAATCATCGTGCCGACGGATGACGCGAGAATTACGCGCCAGATGCTGTATTCCGCGACTCCGCCTGTTGCTACGTTTGCCCGGCTGGCCATGCTTCCTCCTGGTGATGCGACCTGGAATCAGGGGTGTGCCGGCGACGAAGCCGCGAAAAGGCAGCGTGCAGGCACACCCCTGTGGGAATT
Organism: Candidatus Acidiferrales bacterium; assembly: GCA_038236395.1. Taxonomy (GTDB): domain Bacteria; phylum Acidobacteriota; class Terriglobia; order Acidiferrales; family UBA7541; genus Acidiferrum. The sequence continues at coordinate 12,764 of JBBRZT010000058.1, read as the reverse complement.
GATTCCTTCCTCGTGAATCCCCCCTGTGGCCCCGCGATGTTCCCTGAGTTGCCGGGATGCGAGCCAGGTCTTCAGTGGCGGAAAGGCATGAAACGCACCGTTCATATATTGGCGGAGGCGCGTTGTCAAGAATTGACTTAATGTGGCCAAGTATTCAAGTTCGGTTAGCGGGTTAATCAGGCGTGTACTGTTAACTAAGGACAAGGCCGAACCCCAGTGAATTTTCAGTCTGATGCTTCCTATATTATCAATGTGTCCGATCACCGAAGTTCTTTCATTGATCTCCGACGGACCAGAAACACGTGGATCTTCCATGGTAATGCCAAGCTTGAAGACTGGCCGTGGTGCCGCGCGCCGCAGATTCTGGTTGGCGATGTCGGGGTTTGCCATGGCGCTTGCGCTGCTGCCCTTTTCCTACAAGGTCGAACGTCGCCTGGAGACAGGTGTTCACATCACCGGCGGAGAATCCGAAAAAGTTGACGTGGAACTGGCCCAGCGTTTCCAGTCTCCGTACGCCCACCGACTAGTTCTGGTGATCAGCGGTATTTCCGATCCGGATTCAGCCAAAGGCGCAGAGGTATTGGGTTTCTTAACCAGTACGTTGCGTAGTGTGCCGGGTGTGTCGGGTGCGGTCTCGAGTCTGGATTGGCCAGATCCTCTATTCACTGGGGACAATGGCGGGGCCTTGATCATCGTCGGGTTGGACCCAAACGATGAAAACTTCGAGAAGCTGGTCCCCAATCTGAGGGCCAAAGCAGACTGGATGCAGGGTCAGCTCAGATGGCAATACCCCGATATCAAATTGGAGATTACCGGTGAAACGCCGCTGAACTTCGACCTTCGCAAGGTCAGTGCGGATGACGTCACGCATGCAGAGGAACGTGCGATGCCTGTAACTCTCGTGCTGCTGCTGATCGCTTTCGGCAGTTTTGTGGCCGCGCTATTGCCGCTAGGAGTTGGACTACTGTCCATCTCCATGGCGCTGGGCGCGGCTGCTCTACTTGCGAACCATCTGCACCTGTCGATTCTCGTTCAGAATCTGGTGACCATGCTCGGCCTGGGCTTGGGAATCGACTATGCATTGCTGATCGTGAGCCGGTTCCGCGAAGCATTGGCCGAGGGATATGCTCCCGGTCAGGCTGCCGATATAGCTGCCGGGCAAGCGGGAGGGACGCTGATCATCTCGGCCACGACAGTTGCAATCGGATTTTCAGCACTGCTGACTGTGCCCATCAGCGAATTGCGCTCCATCGGGATCGCTGGCCTGCTGGTTACCGTCTTGAGTGTCATGCTTTGTACATTCATTCTGCCTTGGGTGCTTGGTCTGCTGGGCCATCGCATCAACAGCGCCAGACTGCGTCTTCCAGGCAAACGCGTCAAAAAGCCAGACGCCCTATGCGCGCCGAGTGAGCGGTGGGTTCGTTGGGGCAACATCACAACCGGCCGGCCATGGACCGCTCTGATTGTCGCGGGGATCCCGTTGCTTGTGCTTGCTTCCCAGGCACGGAAAATCTCTCTCGGGGTTCCTGACCACGACTCATTTCCGGCTGCAGCCGAGTCCGTGCATGCACTGCACACACTTGAAGCCATGGGGCGGTCGGGTATTGTTCAGTCCCTCCGAGTAGTCCTGGAGTTGCCGCCGCAATCTCCGGCGCTCTCCCCGTCCGGCTGGCTTGCCGTTAGTCGCTTGACGAAACACTTCCAGAGCGATCCCCGAGCGGAAGAGGTCTTATCTCTTCCCACCCTAACGGGGATGTCCGACAGTGCAGCAGCTGTCGACGATGTGCCCGAATCCGACTCAATCCGCAAAAGTTTTGTTCGCAACGATGGTCAAGCCACCTTGATTGAGTTGCTGCCCACCGCCACTCTTTCGCCCAACCAACAGACCCGATGGGTACGAGACGTGCGTTCTTCCGATGTCGCCACGATCACTGGCGTGCCCGGCGCTGTGCTGCGCGTCGGCGGCGTTCCCGCGCTCGAAGCAGATTATGACTCGGTGGTAAGAAAGCAGTTGCCGAGAGTTATCCTAGGCGTCGTAGTCGGGAGCTTGCTGGCGCTCCTGCTCGGCTTACGTTCTCTATTTGCGGCTGTTAAAGCAGTGCTGCTCAATCTGCTTTCCGTCGGCGCTTCATTCGGTGCGTTAGTTGTCGTTTTTCAGCAGGGCCACGGTAGCAAACTGTTTGGCCTCCATGGACCCACCGGCAGCGTGTACCCGATCGTGCCGATTCTCTCTTTTGCGATCGTCTTCGGATTGAGCATGGACTACGAGGTCTTCCTGGTCGCTCGGGTCCTCGAAGAACGGCGTCGCGGTCTATCCGAGAGGTCAGCGGTGATCGAGGGTCTGGCGCGGACGGCCGGACTCATCACCAGCGCCGCTTCAATCATGATTGCCGTCTTCACGGCATTCACCGTAGGAAGTTTTCTGGTCGTCCAAATGCTCGGCTTTACGCTTGCCGTGGCGGTGTTGATTGACGCTACAGTCGTGCGGATGGTTGTCGGGCCGGCACTGTTGCAACTTGCCGGAGACTGGAATTGGTGGCCCTTCGGCTTATCCGGGGCCGCAGTGACGTCTGAAAAAGAGCTCGTCCCGTGACAGGGAACAAGGGGGATGCTCAGTCCCGCAACGGCCTTACAACCGCCTGATTGAGCGACGCGACTTAGTTCCCTTTCTCATCTTGAGCGCCGGACTTGCCGATAACAAAGTCCTTTCGTGCGAGATTAGCCCTTCCCGTGCCCCGTTCGATTACCATAATCGAGGAACCGGGCTTGCCCTGCTGCTTGGCCTCCACTTGCGACGCGGACCAATCGCCGCCGATCTCCCGAAGCCCATAGTAAAGGAAGTCCTTCTGCTGGCCTGTTCCGCGCTGCGTCTTCACCACGTGGACTGGGTACATAATCTTGCGGTCAATCCACGATGTTACCGAATCATAGTAAGTGCGGTCCTGCGTGCCGGAGATGCTCTTGAGCACAAAGCAATCCCGTGTTCCGTATTTCTCCGGTGCCAAAAGTTCCTGATGCTTCCAGAAGAACTGGTTCTCCAGCATGTCTTCATACGAGAAATCCGTTCCCACGAGTGGGTCGTTCCAACGTTCGAATGGCAACACGCTAGCGGCTTTTTCGCCAGGAAGTTGGGCCTCAATGGTCACGTGGCCGCTGTCGCTCATATGCAGCAGCAGGCTCGTCTTTTCTGCGCCAGGCCCCGTGATCTCGCATAGCACACGCAGACCATCCGGAAACCAGCGCGCCTTAGCGGCAAACTTGTAGTTCGTGCGCTTGCCATTGCCTTCCACCCGGGTCAGCCGCCCGGTCACGCGGTAATCCAATTTCTCAATGCGCTTGCGCGAGCCAGTCAGCACAGTTTCCAGATCAGGATTCGCCGCGAATGCCCGCGATGGATGCACCAGCGACAACAGTGCTAGCAAAGCGATGCACGCTTGAGTCGTTCCAAAGGCGCGAGGCGATCGACTGGTCTGTGGATACCGGCCAAAATTGCGGCTGCGAGAGAGTGTTACGGTGCGGCGCAGGAAGGTCATATCTAAATATATACAGCCAAAGCCGCTATTGCGCTATTCAGGGCGGCGGCTGGGGAGCGGCCTGGCATTCGTAGTAAAACGCTGGCTTGAGCCTGCAGCAGGCAATTTTTCTATTTTTCGCCGGGTTTTTGGCGGCGCTATAAAGGGGCCATGCGACCCCTTTATCATGCGCTCCCTCCCTGATCGCAAGATTCACGCTGGAAGTTCCAAGCCACACAGAAAACTGAAGTTTGGAAGCCGCCCGGAATTTTACACAGCTGCGCCGACAGCAGCGCCAGTGTCCCGTTTAATAAATTCGAGCAGGTCGGCATTGATCTGCTCTGCATGGGTGGTCGGCATGCCGTGCGGAAAGCCCGGATATGTTTTCAGCGTCCCATGCTTCACGAGCTTCACGGAGTGTGCACCGCTGGCCTCGAAGGGACAGATTTGATCGTCCAAGCCATGCATGACCAGCACCGGGACATCGATGGACTTGAGATCATCGAAAAAGTCTGTTTCGGATAGGGCCTTGACGCAATCGTACTGAGCCTTGATCCCTCCCATCATTCCCTGACGCCACCAGTTGTCTCGAATGCCTTGCGAGATTTTGGCTCCGGGCCGGTTGTAGCCGTAGAACGGGATGGTGATGTCCTGGTAGAACTGGGAACGGTGGTTTGCTGTGCCGTCGCGAAGTTGGTCGAACACCGCCATCGGAAGGCCATCGGGGTTCTTGTCAGACTTAACCAGTAACGGAGGAACGGAGCTGATGAGTACTGCTTTGGCGACGCGGCCGTTGCCGTGTTTTGCGACATAGTGGGTCACCTCACCGCCGCCGGTAGAGTGGCCGATGTGGACGGCATTCTTGAGATCGAGCGCTGTCACGAGTTCGGCAACGTCGGCAGCGTAGTGGTCCATGTCATTGCCGGTTGCAGTCTGAGTGGAACGTCCGTGCCCGCGACGATCATGGGCAATTACGCGGTAACCGTGCCCCAGGAAAAACGTCATTTGCGCGTCCCAATCGTCAGCGGATGGCGGCCAACCATGATGGAAAACGATCGGCTGACCCGTGCCCCAGTCTTTGTAGAAAATTTCAGTGCCGTCTTTTACCGTAATGGTGTTCATAAATGCTCCTGTAGTTTGTTTTAGGCGCGGCGACCGATTCTCACGCTTTGCAACGATGCCACCAATCATTCGGGGTCGATATGGGCCCAACGGTCTCCACATCCCATGACGAGTAGATGCGCTGGACAGAGATGGCGGGTACTTTCATTTTTCAATTAATCCGGGGCAACTCGTAATTTGTCGAGGGTGGCGGAGGCGCCTTGTCAAGAATTGACTTGCGACGGTGGTGGATTCACGTTTCCGGTTAGCGTTAAACGGGAGGCGGTCAGGCCGTTTCCGTTTTCGTACTCCGGCTATCGCCTGCGAAAATCATTGAATGACATAACTGCCTTGTCCCCACGGTACTTCGACATCGACGGAACACGCCTTCGCTATCACAGTAAATTTGAGCTTTCCTGAGGACTGCCCTTTCACCAAAGGAACGACGAGGGCCCTATAAGTGCCATCTTCAGCCGCCGTTGCCTTAGTCTGAGCACCTTCACTTCCCGAACGCTGGGCGATTTGGATCTCCTCGTTGGATTGCAATCCGCTCACGACGACCGACACAACGCTATAGTTCTGACCCATCATCGTGGCCGAAATGCTGCAAGCTCCTGTGCGTTTCTCGATAGGAAAGGGAACGACTTGTCCGAAAACTCGATAACGACCATCGTTAGCAATTAAAGCAAATTGCTTGGGTTCGCCGCGGCCCGCTAAGACCTTTAGGTTGATGGGGTCCTCCGCAACGTTGTGTGCAGGGTCCGACAAAACGCTGACAACCAATCCGTCTTTATTAATGAAAGCGTCTGCGACGGCTTGCGGATTGCTGCCGACAAGTCTGATCCACAAAGAATACTCCTCATCTTTGGGAAGTCCTGACACGAACAGGTTGTATGTAATTATAGTTTGTCCGCTCGCACGATTTCTCCCAGCTTCTTTCAGAACGAGCGTTGCTCCACTTGAATTGAATTTTTCGCCCCATTCCATCTGGTCTTTCATCTGTCCCCAACACACGGCGGTCGAAGTGCAGCAAAGGAAGAACGCGACAATTGTTCTCATGGCGTCGCAGATTGTACACCGCAAATGACTAAGTGAAAGCCCTTCCTGAAACTGTTGGTGAGCCTAACTCATGATGCGATCGCGCAATCGGAGACTGAGCCGCTAGGAATTCGTGATAAAACTCAGGCTTGAGCCTGCAGCAGGCAATTTTTCTATTTTTCGCGGGGGCGCTTGGCGGCGCGATCAACGCGGTCGCCGGGGGCGGCAGCTTTGTGGCGTTTCCGGCGCTTTTGTTTACGGGTGTGCCGGCGATACCGGCGAATGCTACGAATACGCTGGCGCTTTGGGTGGGGACGACCGCTAGCGGCGGGGCTTACCGCAAACAGTTGGGGATTCCGCGGCGGGTGATGATTCCGCTGATTGTGACCAGCGTGATTGGGGGCGTGGCGGGGGCGTTTTTGTTGATCAAGACGCCGGCGCATACGTTTCTGCGGGTTTTGCCGTGGCTGCTTTTGGGCGCGACGCTGTTGTTTGCGTTTGGGAAGCACCTTACTGGGCGGATTACCGCGGGGATTTCGCGCGAATCGAGTAACGCGGCGATTACCGGGGCGGCGATTTTTGAGTTGGGTGTGGCGGTGTATGGCGGGTACTTCGGCGGGGGGTTGGGGATTGTGAACCTGGCGATGCTGGCGGCGTTGGGGATGACCGACATCCACGCCATGAATAAGTTGAAGGTGATTCTGGGGGCGGTGATTAATGGGGTGGCGGCGGTGGCGTTTATCGCTACTGGATTTATTTTGTGGCCGCAGGCGGGGGTGATGACGGTTGGGGCGATTTTGGGCGGGTATTCGGCGGCGCATTATGCGCAGAAGTTGCCGCAGGTGTGGGTACGGGGATTTGTGATTGCGATTGGGGTGATGATGACGGTTTATTTTTTTGTCAGGGCGTACAGGTGAGCGAGTGGTTGCTCGCTGTTAACCAAAATCCCCACATTTTAGCTGCGATATGTGGGGCACCCGACGGCTCGAAAAGCCTACACACTGAGAGTGCCTATGAGCGCGTTCAAAACTTGAGACCCTCCTCGCCGGGCTGCGCCGACGGGACGGCTCCGCGAGCCATGCTGGGAAATTTTACCGCCGACGCTTTGTGTCGACGCGCCTGGCGGCCACCTTGCTCGCCGAGGGGGCGCCTTGCTTCGCGATCTGCGCCTGCCCCTTCTTGGTCAACAAGCGCGACTGTTCGTATATCTCGATCCACTTCTCGCTCGAAATCGCCGAGATCAGCTTGCCAATCGCTTCGAGCGGCAAATCGTCCGGCGACTCGAAATGCACGCAACACTTCCCCATGTCGAGCTTCTTGCCAGCCGCCTTGAACGCCGCCTTCAGCTGCTCGAGCTGACTTGCACTCCAGAACGCGCCGATCAGGTAGAGCGAGCAGAAGTTCTTCTGCGACGCGAGCGCGACGTAGCAGATCGGCTGCTTGTTGTAAGTGTCTGGATATCGAGACAGTGGGATCGTCCAGCCGATCGTGCCCCAGACGAGGCACTCATCGTAGCCGAGCGGAATGTGCTTGTTCACGAGAGCGCGCACTTTTGCGATCGTCTTCGCACGATCGGCGGGGAGTGAGGCGATGTATTGCGCTGGCGTCTTGACATGCGATGGTGGTTTCATGGATTCTTCGTCTTCCCGAGCGGAGTCTATCACCGAACGTTTCAAAATTAGCCGACGGCTGGGCTGTGAGTATCGCGGAACTCCTAGCCGTGCGCAGGCACGGCGTCCATGGGTTGGCAGCGTCCACGGCGCGGAAGAGGGAGTTTTGAAACGCGCTCTAAGAAAAAAAAGTGCCGCCCGACTTTGCAGCCGAGCGGCACTCTTCTTCTGAAACTGCGTGGTGATTTTACTGGGCTTGCAATACTTCGCCGGGAAGGACGAAGCGTTCTGGCTTCGGGGTCGAGGCAATGCGCGGGAGATTTACCGGCAAGCGGTCCTGCGATCCGCGTCCTTGCGATCCCGTGTGGGAGACGATTGGAGCGGCGGTGCCGTCGTCGGCGCGCATGCGTTCGATTTTGATACCCAGGGTGCGTTCCAGTTGGAAGAGCTCGGAGCGCTGTTCTTTGACGAACAGTGTGGTGGCCAGGCCGTGTCCGCCGTTGCGGCCGGTGCGGCCGACGCGGTGGATGAAATTTTCGGCCACTTCGGGCAGGTCGTAGTTGATGACGTGTGCGATGTTTTCCACGTGGATGCCGCGTGAAGCGACGTCAGTAGCCACCAGGATGCGGAAGCGTCCCTGCTGGAAGCCGGTCAGTGCGGAGGTGCGTTGCGATTGCGAGCGGTCGCCGTGAATCATGGCTGCGGAGAAGCCTTTGCGGTTGAGGCTTTCGGCGATGCGGTCGGTTCCGCGCTTGGTGCGCGCGAAAATGAGGCAGCGGCCCGGTTCCTTGGCCAGCAAACGCTGCAGCAATTCCATTTTGCGGTCGACGGCCACTTCAAAGGCTTGCACGCGAACGTTTTCGTGAGGCTTGAGAGTGGAGCCGAAAGTGAGCCGCACCGGCTCCTTCATGTAGTCCTTTACGACGCGAACCATGGAGCCCTCCATGGTGGCTGAAAAGCACATGGTCTGGCGGTCCTTGGGAAGGATGGAAACGATTCTGCGAATGGCGGGAAGAAAACCCATGTCCAGCATGCGGTCGGCTTCGTCGAGAATCAGCATGCGCAGAGCGTTAAAGTGGAAAAGCCGGCGATCGAGATAATCCTCGAGGCGTCCGGGAGTGGCAACCACGAAGCGAGCGCCCTTGCGAATGGCCTGGAGCTGCGCGCCTTCGGACAAGCCGCCGACGACCAGCGCCGCGGGCATCAATTTGGTGCCGCGCAAGGCGTTGTACTGGGCCACCACCTGCATGGCCAGCTCGCGCGTGGGGACGAGCACCAGCGCATTGATGCCGGGAGTATTTTGCTTCAAGAGCTGCTCGATCACTGGGACGAGGAAGGCCAGCGTTTTGCCGGTTCCGGTCATCGCGGTAGCGAGCACGTCTTTGCCTGCCAGCGCCTGCGGAATCGCGGCGGCTTGCACCGGCGTCGGCATGGAAAATTTGGCCGAGGCCAGCTTCTCCTTCATATAAGGAGAGAGGGGCATTTCTGAAAAAGGTACGGAAACAGTCTGCATTGAGTGATTTAGCTTTCTTGCTGGTGGAGTTGCGGCGGCACACACATAGGTGCGTACTCAGGCGGCAACTCACAAGGCCAGCCTTAGTTTTAGATTACGCTGAAAACGTACGGAGGAAACTGCAGGCGGGGATTCTCAGGTGAAGCATTTACTAACAACCGAGGGACCGCACAACACAACCGAGGTAATAAGCGCAAAGACAGAGTAGCACGAAACGCCGCGAAATGACAGGGCGGATGTAGGGACAATGTTTTGATGATGTTCCATGGCAGCACCGGTTGTGACGCTGCGGGGATATACTTTGGATTATGAAAATGGCTGAGGCGGCGTTCTCGACGACTGACTGGAGCAAGGTAGCGGTGACCGAGCACTCTGGCAACAGCGGTAAAGCGTTGTGGCGGACGCAGATGTTTGGAGAGATTCGCGTGCGCATGGTGGAGTATTCGGCGGATTACGAGGCGGATCACTGGTGCGCGAAGGGGCATGTACTGTTGTGCCTGGATGGGGAACTGGAGACGCGGCTGGCCGATGGGCGGACGTTTACTTTGAAGGCCGGGATGAGCTATCACGTGGGTGACGGCGAGCCAGGTCATCGCAGTTTTACAAAAGGCGGTGCGCGATTGTTTATCGTTGATTGATTGAAATAGGATTCGGCTGAAACGCATTTCGATTGAGATGAATTCGGTGTGTGACGATTCTCCACGCACCTATACTGTGGACTGTGACTGAAGAAGAACTGCACTCCGCGCTGCACCGCTACTGGGGTTACTCCTCGTTCTGGCCATTCCAGAAAGATGTGGTGAAGAACCTGCTCGCCGGGCGCGACGTGTGCGTGGTGATGCCCACTGGCGGTGGCAAATCGTTGTGCTATCAATTGCCGGCGGCGATGACTGCGGGGCGAACCGCGATAGTGGTGTCGCCGTTGATTGCCCTGATGCAAGACCAGGTGGCGCAACTGGAGCAGATGGGGATTCCCGCAGCGGTGCTCAATAGTTCACAGAACGCGGGTGAGCAATCCGCGATCCTCCGCAACGCGAAAGCAGGGAAATATCGTTTGCTGTATCTTTCGCCGGAAAGATTGGCGCGCGCGGACGCGCTCAGCTGGCTGCGCGATGTGCCCATTTCTTATTTCGTGATTGATGAAGCGCATTGCATTTCGGAGTGGGGGCATGAGTTTCGTCCTGAGTACCGGCAGCTGCACTCTCTGCGGGCGCATTTTCCGGAGCAGCCGATCGCAGCGTTCACCGCCAGCGCCACGCGGCAGGTGCGCCACGACATCGTGGCGCAATTGAAGTTACGCGATGCGGACAAGTACATCGCCAGCTTTCAACGTCCCAATCTGCGCTATCACGTGAAGGCGTGCGATTCCAAAACGCAGGGCCGCCTGCTGCTGAAGGCGGTGAAAAATTATTCGGGCAGCAACATCATTATTTATGCGCCGACGATCAAGCGCGTCGAGGAGACGGTGGAATTTCTGGAGGAGCAGGGAATTGCAGCCCTTGGATATCACGCCAGGATGGACAACGTCACGCGGCGGACAAACCAGGAGCGCTGGATGTCCGACGAGGTACGCGTGCTGGTGGGCACGATTGCGTTCGGGCTGGGTATCAACAAGGCGGCGGTGCGCGCGGTGATTCACCTGTCGCTGCCGAAATCGATCGAGCAGTATTACCAGGAAGCGGGGCGCGCGGGGCGCGATGGCGAGCCGGCGGATTGTTTGCTGCTGTGGCAGAAACGCGACGTGGGGCTGCTGACCTATTTCATCGAGCAATTGACTGACGCGGAGGAAAAAGCGCGATCTTGGCAGCGCTATCACATTATCCGGCGTTTTGTGGAGTCGGATAGCTGCCGCAACCGGCAAATCTGCGTGCATTTTGGGGAGACGCCCAAGTGGACTTCGTGCGGCGCGTGCGATGTTTGCGCCGGGCAGCTGGCGTGGCTGAGTGAGATTCCGCTAGCGGCAGCACGGAAACACGCCGCGGCCAAGTGGGCGAAGGTAATAGAGAAAATGATGACAAAGGAGCCTGCGCGCACGGCGGTGGTCCCGAGCGTCACCGAGGAGTTGCGCGAACATATGCGCCAATGGCGGCGCAACACGAGCAAGAAACTGAGCGTACCGGCGTTCATCATCATGCATGACACGACGCTGGATGAACTTTGCCGCGTACGGCCGACAACGTTGATAGAACTCCGCGGTGTTTCAGGATTTGGCGACCGCAAGGTGGAGATGTATGGCGAGCAGATATTGGATGCACTGAAATCATTCCGCGAGCGCGCCAAGGCGGCCACGTCTTAGCTTTCACTATTTCCACAATTTGATTCCTGCCGGAGCGGAATGCTGTATTATGCGTTTCCTTCGGGAGGGCAATTTTCGGCATCATGGCTAAAAATATTTGGCAGAGTATCGGCACGGTAATCGCAGGCGCGGTGATCAGCATTTTTCTTGAGGTGGGCACGGACGCGGCGATGCGCGCGCTGGGAATTTTTCCCAAAGCTGAGGGATCGATGAGCGATGCGCTGTTCGTGCTGGCCACCGCGTATCGCACCATTTACGGAGTGCTGATCACCGCGCGGCTGGCGCCCGATCGGCCGATGCTGCATGCGCTGATACTCGGCGCGCTGGGCACGGTTGCCGCGGCCGCGGGCGCCATCGCGATGTGGGACAAGATGCCGGAGATCGGGCCGAAATGGTATGCGCTGGTGCTCATTGCGCTGGCGCTTCCGTCGGCATGGCTCGGCGGCAAACTTCGTTTGCTGCAACTACCAGAGCAAGCACGGGGATGAACCAACCAATCAGGAGTCCGATGAAAAAGCTGGCAATAATTTTATGGTGTGTGTGTGCGCTGGCGTTCGCGGCGGCGGCGCAGAAACTAAACGCGCCTCCGGCTTGGGCGTATGTGGCGAGGCCTGCGGATTACAAAGACCCGGTAGACGATGGCAGCCTTCATCACGTCCCAGATAGCACGGCGGGTTGGACGTTCACACAGTTGCAAGATTTCTATTCTGCGGCGGACTGGCATCCGGGCGATCACCCGGCCATGCCGGAAGTCGTAGCCCACGGCAGGAAGCCGGAAGTGTTCGCGTGCGGATTCTGTCATCGCGCGGACGGGCCCGGCGGACCGGAAAATGCGAGCCTGGCGGGACTCCCGGAAGCGTACATCGTGCAGCAGATGGCGGACTTCAAGAGCGGCGCGAGAAAAAGTTTGACGCCGGAGCGTCGCCCGCCAGCGGCGATGACCGCGGTTGCAAAAGCCGCGACCACCGCGGAAGTGGCCTCCGCGGCTGCGTATTTTTCGCGCTTGAAACCGAGGAAACTAATTACGGTGGTCTGGAAACGGCCGTGGTTCCAAAAACCCACGTGGTGGGATGGGTGCTCGCGCCTGTGAACGAGCGCGACAAGGAGCCTATCGGCCACCGCATCATCGAAACGCCGAAAGACGTGGAGCAATTTGAATCGCGCGATGCGCGCAGCCAATTTATTGCTTATGTGCCGGTGGGGAGTGTTGCGAAAGGCGAGGCGCTGGCCAAGTCCGGCGGGAATGGGAAGACGACGCAGTGTGGACTTTGTCACGGACCGGACCTGAAAGGACTGGGGCTGATACCGGGGATCGCCGGCCGTTCGCCGAGTTATCTGGTGCGGCAGCTTTATGATTTTCAGCAAGGGAAACGCGCCGGGCTGAATGCGGCTCCCATGGCTGCGGTCGTCTCGAAACTGGATGAAGATGACGTGATTGCACTGGCCGCTTACGCGGCGTCGCTCGCGCCGTGAGTTGTGAATTGGTCTTCCGCGTAGTCTCAAGCTACCGCGGTCAGCATTCTTTTTAAAAGACGGAAGGTTTAGATGACCACATGTCAACGCAAAGTAGAAATGTCCGGCTTTCTGCCATATTGAAATGTCCGCCAGGGATGGCTCGGAGGGACGCTTTTGTAAGTTCTTGAAAGGGGATTTGCGGGAGGTCCTGGAGGCCGTAGGCCGGAAGGACTTCCTGC
>JBBRZT010000057.1:0-15938 GCA_038236395.1 Candidatus Acidiferrales bacterium | reverse complement strand
TACGGTGCCTTGCTCGTCGCGCACCGGCTCGATTTTGGATATGGAGAAATTTCCTTTGCGCAGATCGGGCAAAGCCTCGGTCAGCGCGCTGTGCAGATCGTTTTGCAGCGCCAGCTTGGTGGGCGGAGCGAGGACGCGGACATCGACTCGATAGGTGCGGCGGTTGCCGTCCTGCGCCACCAGCAAAACCTGGCCGGGGCCTGCCGGTGCGCCGCTCGCGGGCTGGTCGTGGAACCAGCCGCGCGGAGTCAGCAAAACGAAAATGAGGATCAGCACCACGGCCGCGTCGTACTGCCAGGTGCCGCGTTCGTAGGCCCAGAAAAATGTGCGCGAAAGAATTTGTCCGAGACTGGCCATGCTAATCCGCCGGGATGCCGTCGACGATCACGCCGTCGCGCATATGCACCACGCGATCGAAATAGACCACCGCTTCGGGATTGTGGGTGATCATCACGATGGTCTGGCCCAGCTCTTTGTTGAGCTGGCGAAGCATCTGCAGCACGATTTCCGAATTTTTCGAATCGAGATTGCCGGTGGGCTCATCGGCCAGCAGAATTTTCGGCTCGTTGATCAGCGCGCGGGCGATGGCCACGCGTTGTTGTTCTCCGCCGGACATTTCCGATGGGCGGTGCTGCAGCCGCCCGGTCAAGCCCAACATTTTTGTGACCACGTCAAAGCGGTGCGGATCGAAGCCATTGCCGTGTATGAATTGCGCGATGGCGATGTTGCCCTTGGCAGTGAGCGTAGGCAACAGATTGAAGCGCTGAAACACGAATCCGATTTTGTGGCGGCGCAGCCGGGTGCGCTCGGCGTCGCTCATGGTGGTCAGCTCGTTGCCGTCGACCAGCACGGTGCCTTTGGAGGCCTGGGCCATGCCGCCAATCACGTACAGCAGCGAAGATTTGCCGCAACCGGACGGCCCCATCACCGCCACCGATTCGCCGGGTGCCACTTCGAAGTTCACTCCGCGCAAAGCGGGAACTTCCACCTTGCCCGCGCGATAGAGCTTCCACAGATTTTCCGTTTTGAGTATCGGTTCCAATAGTTTTTTCTTGAGATACGGCCCAAAGGGCCCCAACGGTAGGTTGATATTGTATCTGCGATTGCCACCACTGCCTAGCGCGGCGATATTGGGATTTGGCGCGCGAAGCGCAGGATAGAATTACCGTCAAACTCGTTCTCGGTGCCTGCGGGAGCCATCAGTTTCATTCTGAAAATAGCTTTCCCCTTTTGGAACGTCTCAGTCGAATTTCCGAAACTAACTACTTATTTTTCAACCAGCTTCCGTTGGCCAGAGGTGTGCATACGCCATGTCTTGCAGTACTCGTAGCTGCAGCCCTGGGCTTCAAATCGACCCGGATAGGTGAGATGGACATGATCACATTGCATGAAGGGGATCGCTGGATTTGTACGAATTCGGCTTGTCGAGCTGAAATGGTTGTGGTGAAGCACAGCGAATCAGGCAGCGGAACCAACCCCCGCTGTTCGTGCGGGACCTTACTCAGAAGCCCTACCACCGGCCTGAATTACGGCGGCTCACCACTGAGGAAGCCGAAAGCTTCCTCGCCAAACATTCGAATGACGCGCTGGTGCTCAACACCAGGCAAATGAGGCAATGACTTGTTGGAATTGGGGAATCCATGAGCCCGGATACGCGATTCATTATTCCACTCGGAACGATAGTCATCTTTATTTTGGTGTGCCTGAGTTTTTTTGTTCTCGACGGTCCGCTCGAAGACAGAATTCCTTCCTCCACTGGCTCCGTGCTGGTTGGAGGTGTCTCTTGCTCATTGGCGATATTTCTCGGCCTTTTCTTTTTGTGGCCGGTTCGCAAGTAGAAACTTCCTTCCAAGAAGCCGCGATGGCTGCAAGACCTGGGCCAGGAACGATATTCATCACACTCCGGCAATACCAACCGCAACTGTGTCTGCCTTGAGGACCAAAGTCGGGGACCGAGAATTGCGATCAAAACATCGATTCACAGAGAAGACATGCCAGGCGTCTGGTGCCCTTCTGGAAGTTGATGTAAAACAGTGCCGCGCTGGTTGATGGTTTTGATGACGCTGTCGCCATCGTCGTGGGGTATTTGCTCATAGTCCGACAAACCCGGTACGGGCGCCGCGCCAATTCGTCGCGATACGTTACACCGCCTTTCCTGACGTATCCCACTCGCTCTAACTGAACCTTATGTAGTACAAACGCCCCAAGTGCCTGAACCCTTTCGCGCTAGTGGCTCCATCGACGAATTCTCCGGGCCACCCGCTCGTGGTTCCTCCGGGGAGACGTGCTGAATGTTTTGGATACTTCGAGTCGCAATCGCGATTCTCTTGATTGTCTGGATGTTCCGCCAGGTGCGGAAGCCGAGTGGCCCGCTGGGCAGGAGCGTCGTGCGGGCCATGAGTGTGAGCCACTCCAAAATGACCGACTGGGGATTGCAACAGGTAGCCGTGGCGGAGAACGCCGCCGTTCTGGACATTGGCGGTGGCGGCAGGCGCACGGTGCGCAAACTCGCGTCGCTGGCGCCAGCAGGCAAAGTCGTTGGGCTGGACTACTCTGCCGCGAGCGTGGCGGTCGCGCGCGAGACGAATGCTGCAGAGATCGCGGCCGGGCGAGTCCAGATCGAGCAAGGTTCGGTAACCGCGTTGCCATTTCCAGATGGCGCGTTTGACGTGATCACCGCCGTGGAAACGCACTACTACTGGCCCGACCTGCCTGCCAACGTGCGCGAGGTTTTTAGAGTCCTCAAACCTGGCGGGGTGTTTGTGCTGACCCCCGAAACTTACCGCGGCGGGCCGCTGCGGTTTTTTTACGGAATAGTTATGCCGCTGCTTCGTGCCGCGTTCCTGAGCGACGCGGAGCACCGCGAGCTGCTGTCCCAGGCGGGATTCAGCGAGGTCACGACCAAACACTTTCCCGGGAAAAATTGGATTTGCGCGATGGGCCGCAGGCCGGCATAGGGGTGCCGTTACCGACCGAGGCAAACATTAATCAAACGTGCCGTGTCGTCCGATGGGCGTTGCCATATGCTATGCCAAGCCAACCAGAGAAAACTAATTGCGGGCCACCCTCCAGATTTCGCGCAATCCTTAGCGGGCGAATTGGGGGTCAGGGTATACTTCTGAACTCGAACTCCAAAGAATCAAAATACAGGTGAAGAACGAATGGCCGCTCATCCGCAAACTCCGCCCGCACACGTCGGCATATTGCAGATCATGAATGGAGGTTACGTCGCAGGCGCTATCGCGTGCCTTGCGTATCTCGGTATCCCCGACCTCCTCGATGGCGCACCCAAATCGGCGAAAGAACTGGCCAGTCAGGTCGGAGCCGATCCGCAAGCGCTCTACCGTCTCATGCGAGCCACCGCCTGCGTTGGAGTGCTCGCGGAAGGGCCCGACGGGAAGTTCTCGCAAACGCCGATGTCGGCGATTCTACGCAGCGATGCTACTCCCAGCCTGCGGTCCTTTGCCATCATGGGCGGCCGAGAGTGGCATGGACGCGGGTGGTCTCACCTGGAACATTGCGTCCGTACCGGAAAACAGGCGCTGGACAAGATTTACGGCAAGCCTGTCTTCGATTATTTGAAGGAGAATCCAGCGGAAGCACAGATTTTCAACGACGCGATGACCGAACTGTCCATGATTGATAGCCCGGCCGTAGCCGCGGCGTACAATTTTGAGGGCATCCGCTCCATCGTGGACGTAGGCGGCGGGCACGGATTTCTGCTGGCGACCATCCTGGAGAGGAATCCTGATCTCCGAGGCACACTTTATGAGGCGCCTCACGTCATCGAGGGAGCTGCAAACGGGCCGCTCAAGCCGGTGATGGAACGCTGCGATATGGCGTCCGGCGATATGTTTTCCTCGGTTCCTGCGGGCGCCGATGCTTACCTTATGAAACACATCATTCACGATTGGCCCGACGATCTGTGCATCCAGCTTCTCAAAGCCTGCCGGAAGGGCGTGAACGCGAATGGCAGACTTCTTGTAGTGGACAGCGTCATTCAGCCCGGCAATGATTTCTCTCCCGACAAGTTCCTCGACCTCCAGATGCTGATCTTCCCCGGCGGATGCGAGCGTACCGAAAAGCAGTTTCGTGACTTGTTCGTCGCGGCTGGCTGGGAATTACGTCGGATTATCCCCACCGCTGCCTCCGATTCCATCGTGGAGGGATTCCCGGCGTAATGCGCGGCGAGTTTCCCTCTCTTCCACGAGATTTGTGAGGACGAACTTTTTTTGATTTTATCTTCTCACGTTAACTAATTCAGTGGGATACAGTGCCGTCGCGATAGTCGCGCACAACTATTCGCTATAGAACTTTGCTCTCCTGGAACGTAGAATCCTCTTGCATCGGACAGCGACGCAGTCCTTAACTACTATAACGACGAACATGCAATTCGCAGCCAAGGTAACGGTGGCGGGTTTGAGCGGGATGGGAAAAGACACTCGCTCAAAGATGGATTGGCATGCGCTACGGCCCGGGGCCATCGCCAAATTTGTATTGCGGTGCTGCGCTGTGGTCATGGCTTTGGGCAGCATTGTTGCGGTATCGCTGATGGGCGTGCTTTCTTTTGGATGCTATGGGGCGGCCAAGCTTTTGGGCCGGGTTGGTCCCTTACGCGATGGGTATCAATTTGTCTCTCGCGCTTACGACCGGTTAATCGAGCGGCTGGGCCAAAAAATTCTGCGTGACTCGCGGGACACGCCGGCGTTACGGCTGATGGTTTCCCTCACGCTGACCGTGGTGCCGATTTTTGCGATCCAACTTGTTTTAGGGAAGCCGCGGTTCTGGCTGGTAATCGCTTTCTATCTTTCGCTGTGCGGTCTCAAGTTTCAGCGGTCCGTGCGGATGTTCAGCGCCAAACATCTGGAGGCGCACCGGGCCCACGGATACTTCTCGGAGAAATACGATAAAGTCTTCGGCCGCTACGTCGAATTCTTTCTCGGATATTTCTACGGGGACCTTCCAGAGCTCGGCCGGACGGTGCATGTCCGTCTGCACCATCGAGAGAACGGCGGACCCGACGACAGTGTCTCCACCATCGGCTACGATCGAACCAATCCGCTGCATTTCCTCTGGTATCTTTCGGACAACATCTGGACGACGCTGGGGTTTACTCCCTACTTCCACTTTAAAGCCCGGGGCGATGAAAAGAACCGCAGCCGAATGTTCTGGGGCATGGCACGGTATTCCGTTTATTTCGCGGCTGTTTTTATTTACGACTGGAGAATTGGAATCCTGTATGTGTTAGTGCCTCTTTTGTCCATGAACTTCATCATGGCCATCACCTCCTGGATTCAGCACGCTTTCTGCGACCCGGAAGATCCCGAAGATTATTTCGCGCATACCGTGACCATCGTTGATGAAGTGAACTTCATGAACGAGGGCTACCACCTCTGCCATCACCATCGCTCCGGCCTGCACTGGACCGAGATGCCCGCGCATCTGGAGCGGATTCGCGACAAGATGAAAGAGTCCGGCTCCCTGGTTTTTCGCGACCTGAATTTTATGGAGCTTTTCGTGGAGTTGACTCTTCTTCGCAGAATGAACGTGCTGGCCGAGAAACTCGTACCGTGGGAGCCCATGGATCATGAAGAGAGACTGGCTTTGCTGGCGGAGAGAACCAAGCCTGTGCCCGCCGCTTCGGCTTGAAGTGTCCCAAGCGAACGGAACGTCCCGCTACACCAGACGGTATCGAAGTTGGACAGTCACGACATGCGCAAGAAAGCCCTTCGTTCATATTTGATGTTTGTTCTGTCGCTCCTTCTTTTGAACGTCACACACTTTTTCGAGAACCAACTAGCTTCCGCGCAGACCACCAACCCGGGCGAAGTAAAAAGCGACACCTTGTCGGTGTACTCCGAAATGTCCGCGACATCCATCGTCGTGAAGAAACTCAAGAAGGGCGATCGTGTCAGCATCCGGCTTCAAGTGACCACGGCGGGAGGCGACTGGTGCAAAATTGCCGAGGATGGCCAGAGAAATTCGCTCGGCTATGTACCGTGCGCGCAGTTGTTAAGGGCGAGTAAGCCACAGACTGCGGTGCCGCCTTCGCAAGCATCCACCATCCCAGTAATTTCCGGTTCCGCTTCCGCACAGAGTTCAGGTACAGCGCGAACCGGAAATTTCGTCACCTCTTTCCCACGCGAGACTCTCAAATCAATCCGGAGAGACCCCAACATTGCTTACGACCTGGACCCTGGTGCGGAACGATTCTTCGTGCATGTTCCGGCTGGGTATTCAGGGCAATCTCGATATGGACTCGTCGTTTTCATCGATGCGGATGATCGGGTCGATGCGATGCCCAATGGCTGGACAGGCATACTCGACGCCAGGAACTTTGTATTCATCGCACCTGAGAATGCCGGGAACGATCAGTATCGACAACGGCGATCGGGGCTAGCGGTGCTGGCGGCGCTGGAGATGATGAAGCATTACCAGATCGACGCGAATCGCGTTTACATTTCTGGATTTTCTGGAGGCGCCCGCATGGCGGGAATGCTTGGTTTTTTTCAGTCGGATGTTTTTCGAGGGACGATCCAGAGCTGCGGGGCAGATTTCTACCAGCATGTTCCTCAAGTCGATGCCACCTCGCAGCTAGATACCGCAGGCCAGCCTTACGGATTCTTCCCAGCCACGCCGGACGAAGTTCACGGAGCCAGGCGTGTTCGCTTCACCGTAATCACCGGCTCGGAGGATTTTCGAAGAGGGAACATCCTGGATGTTTTCAACGGTGGATTTGCCAAAGCAGGATTCCAGGCGAAACTATTCGACGTCCCCGGAATGAGCCACGATGTCGCCGATGGCAACACCCTATCCGCTGCGCTTGATTTTCTTGAAGCGCCTCATTGATCCGGATGACAGTCCTTTGCTAAAGAAAGAACCAAGCCTGTAACAACCTTTTCAGCTTGAGCGGTGATGGGTGAAGCTTGGGATTTGAGACTGCCGAACGCTAACCGTTTTTAGAGGCAGCCACCTGCCCTGTGGTAAATACTTACGGTTTTCAAGGTGTCCGCGTCATTGCTGTCCCAAACAGTTCCGTGTTGTCCCTGATCAGCAAATTCAAAAGCTAAATAGGCATTATTTTCACTGCAAAACCACGGGGCAGCTTCCTTGCCAATTTCCACCAAATCGTCCCACGAATGTTTCTGGGAGGTTCCCGCCGGGTCGACGCAACACGTGTGCATGAAGTCGATGTTTTTGAGGTGAAAATAATCTTCGACCTCCTTCCGCGTCATGCCGGGCTTGAGGATTTGAGTGTAAGAGCGCAGCGCCGCCCGATATCCGATTTCTCGTTTCGCCTGAGCACGAACTTCCGCCCGAGCTTTCATTTGGTGCCTAACCGCAAAGAGAATGAGCGGAGCGACCACGAGAATAAGAATGAGCCAGACCAATGGCGTTTCAACAGCAGACTCATCTGCGGGAGGTCGCATGCCTTTTATGCTGGCGTAGAAAACCAGGGTTGTCCTTTAGAGCGCCCAAATTGGACATCGATGTGAGAAATCGGCGCGCGGCCCAGACTCAATCCGTAAGACCGCAGGTCAGGCTGACAAACTAATCGAGGGATTAGAAATCGGAGAATTTCTTGTGCTGGCTCAGCAGGACACGCAGACCTGCGGCAAATCGCGAATCCTCCATCGCAAACACGATTCCCGAGTCGAGTGTCCACAGGGAGATTTGCCGCGCGCCATTCGTCGTGGCGAATGTTAAGACGAATTTTTCAGTGTCAAAGCTGTTTGGCCAACCGGACTGGCCACGAAAGCGCCAGCGCGGCAACCTCGTCGACGGATCCATAGCGGTCAAGCGGAGGAGGGGATTCAGCTCCAGCGCAGCGTGGTGACCGAATCGGCGGTCAGTGCGATTTTTGCGGTTTGACCGGCGCAGGCGACCGATACATCTCGCGCGTCGCCCGGATTTACCAGCACCAATACCATCGAACCATCGGGATTTTTCGCCGCGGTGTGAAACACGCGAGAAGCTGCGGCGAGATTCGTTGCCCTGGGTTCGTTGATCGTTGCGCCGTTCACCGCCGGAAGATCGCCGTTGGCGTCGTGCGAAGCGACGATTACGGAGCCGCGGCGAAACGCGCGGGCATACTGTACCAGCGTCCAATACAAGCCGGTCAGCGTGATTTCTTTCGTCTTCGAATGAATCTGCACCAGCCCGCCACAATCGAACGGGCCGATATTCGGCCGCCCGCGTTCATCGAGAGCCACATTCCAGGTGGTGATGCTCTGCGGGCCGTTGGCCAGAATGCCGCTGAACGTCGCGCCCCACTTGCTCCAGTTGGTCAGATAATCGGGGAAGGTGTAGTCGTCTCCGCCTTCGGTCCAATGCATTTCCACGTCCGGAAATTTCTGTTTCACGTTGCCCATCATCTCCGGGGTTCCCACGTAGCCGTGCCACGCCACGGTGTTCACATATTTTCTCAAGCGCGGACGCCCGAGTTGATCCAGCACGCGACCCCACAAATTGTAATTGTGGTACAGCGTCCAGATTTTCGTGCCGCTAGCTTCCAGTAACGGCCCGAGTTCCGCCACCAGCCGCTCTTCATCTTCTTCCGGCCACGCACAAGCGGCATGCGCCCGCCCTGGTCCGCGTCAATCTCATTTTGCGGCGTCAGCGCTCGCACTTTCACGCCCGCTTCCGCGTACCCTTGCACGAATTTCTGAAGATAACGCGCATAGGTGGGAATATTTTCCGGCCGGATATTTCCGCCTAACATGGAGTTGCTGTACTTCATCCAGCCAGGAGGGCTCCACGGTGCAGCGAACAGAAACAGGTCCGGATTCGCACCGAGCGCCGCGCGCAACGTCGGCAAAATGTAATCGCGATCGTGGTCGATGCTAAAGCGCTTCAACTCCGGGTCGGCCGGACCATCGTCGTAGCTGTAGGCGGCCGCGCTGTAATCGCTGGCTGCAATGGGAATGCGTCCGGTGCTCAGGGCGTGTTGATCCTGGCCGAACATGGTATGCAGCAGCTTGGCGCGCTCGTCGTCGCTCAAGCGCGAGAGCGTGTAGCACGCGGCATCGGTGAATGCCGCGCCAAATCCCAGGATGGTCTGCGCCGATTTTGTCGGGTCCACGGTGACGTCAGCGGCCGGGGCTTTCTTTCCAACTTTCGTCCACGCAACCTCCGCTCCCGCTGCCAGGCGCTTCCCGCTCTTGTCGGTGACTTCTGTTTGCGCGGGCTTGGTGGGCGCCTGCGCCTCACCCGCTTCAACCGTGGCGTTTCCCTCTACTCCAAATGCTGAAGCCGCCGCCGCACCCAATCCCAGCCCCGCATACTTCAAAACTTCCCGCCGTGTCGTCACGTTCGTCTCCCGGTTATTCCTGAATCACTCACAACCAGCTTGTTTCGCGGAACAGCATACTTCAAAACTGACATCTGGGTAGCCGCCAGGTCCTCGATAAGTTTGAATCTGTGAGTCGGAGAGGGAGAAGCTGAACTATCTGTGCGACGATTCCCGCAGGTGCTAAAGTATCGAATCGTTAGACAAAAAATTTCTCAAGGGAGTCAGCGCTTATGGCACGCACTGCCTCGTATGGCGTTTTTTTCGGAATGCTTCTGGTGTTTTCTTCGGTACTCGCATTTCCGCAAGTGCCCGCGGCAATTCCAGGACTGCCAGGCACTCTGAGTTGGCAGAACACGCCCGCCTCCTGGCATTTTGAAAATGACAGCAAGGTGTTGACGATCGCCGCTGGCGCCAAAACCGACTGGTTCGTTGACCCCTTTGACGGCACCGTCGCAAAGAATGCGCCAATGCTACTCTTCAATCCCAATGCAGATTACGTTCTGAGCATCAAGGTGACGGTGACTTTTGCAACCAAGTGGGACGCCGGTGCGCTCATGCTGTGGGGCGATGACCACCACTGGGCCAAACTCTCGTTCGAGCTTTCGCCGGACAGCGTGCCTACTCTCGTTACCGTGGTTACCAGAGGATTGTCCGACGATTGCAATTCGAAAGAGCTGAAAAGCGATTCGGTGTACTTGCGCATCGCAAAAAGCGGTAAAACGTACGTGCTGTATTTCTCGCCGGACGGGCGCGAGTGGCAGATACTGCGCACCTTTAGCCTGGATACCGAGCTACCCATTAGAGCTGGTTTCGAGGCTCAATCGCCCGCGGGCTCAGGGGCTGTCGCAAAATTCTCCGAAATAAGTTACGACCCACATCGGATTGGCAACATCTATAAGTAGAGGGCGAAAGTGCCGTGTTGGCTTCGCGGCGAAGTGAGCCACCGCTCCCAAAGGAAAAATAATGCAAAAGCGTAAACTTGGAAAAAGCGGCCTGGAAGTTTCGGCGCTCGGACTCGGTTGCATGGGCATGAGCTTTTCGTACGGCCCGCCTAAAGACAAACAGGAGATGACTTCTCTTCTGCATGCCGCCGTGGAACGCGGCATCACATTTTTTGACACTGCCGAAGTCTACGGCCCGTTCATTAACGAAGAGCTCGTGGGCGAGGCGCTTGCGCCCTTCCACGGCAAGGTGGTGATTGCCACCAAGTTCGGGTTCGATCTGAGTGGCAGCGATAAGCGGCCGGGAACGGCAGGCGTGACCAGCCGGCCCGAGTACATCAAGCAAGCCGTCGAAGGCTCGCTGAAACGGCTCAAGGTGGAGACCATCGACCTGCTCTATCAGCACCGGGTCGATCCGAAGGTGCCCATCGAAGATGTCGCGGGCGCAGTGAAGGAGCTGATTCAGCAAGGCAAGGTGAAACACTTCGGCCTTTCGGAAGCGGGAGCAAAGACGATTCGTCGCGCGCACGAAGTACAGCCCGTCACCGCCCTGCAGAGCGAATACTCGCTGTGGACCAGGACTCCCGAGAAAGAAGTGATACCGACGCTCGAGGAGCTCGGCATCGGCTTCGTTCCTTATAGTCCGTTGGGCAAGGGGTTTCTTACCGGAAAGATGGACGAAAACACCAAGCTCGGCAGCTCGGATTTCCGCAGCAAGCTCCCTCGCTTTACGCCGGAAGCCATGAAAGCGAATCAGGCGCTGGTTGACCTGCTCGGCAAAATCGCGCAACGGAAGAAGGCGACTCCGGCGCAGATCGCGCTGGCCTGGCTGCTGGCGCAGAAGCCCTGGATTGTTCCCATCCCTGGCACCACCAAACTGTCGCGCCTGGATGAAAACATCGGGTCTGTTGCTGTCGAGCTCACGCCAGGCGACTTGCGCGAAATCGAAAGTGCCGCCTCACAGATCAAAGTGCAAGGCGCCCGTTACCCGGAAAAGCTGGAGCAAATGACCGGTCTGTAAGCGCGAATAGTTATGCTTGCCGGGCGCGCCGCCGATGGCGAGCATTCAATGGTCGTATTACTGCGGCAGTTCTTTGCCGGACTGCTCCGCCACCATGTACGCGGCGTACCATTCGGGCCAATTTGCGTCCCGCTGCCCACCGGTGCGCTTTTCGTGCTCGCCGTGGGCGGCCTCTGCACGCCGAAATGCGCTAGCCAGATCGTTGGCCGACGCAAACGTTGTCGCCGCAGAGTCGATGCGGCCCGGCAGCCGCGTGGTAATTTCCTGGAACAGCCAGCCGTTGCCGTCCGGATCACGGAACGAGGCGAAGGACCGGTAGCTGCGATGCTCGGCATCCGGTCCGCTGACGCGAACGCGTCCAAACAGGTAGGGTTCATCCGTGCCCGCGTACACGCCGGTCTGGTCGTGGAACACTTCGCTGATCTCGATGCCGCGATCGAGCAGCGCTTGGCGGGCAGCCTGGATATCGGAGACGATCAGGTACAAGCCCTGAGCGGAGCCGGGCGCCGCCGGGGTGACGTTTTTGCCGAAGATAATTGAGCACCCCGAGCCCGGCGGCGTGAACTGGATCACTCGGAAGTCTTTGCCGCTGTCGTAGTCGGCGTCGAGCCGCCACCCGAGCTTCGCGTAAAACTCTTTTGCGCGGTCGACATCCGATACCGGGATAACGACGATCTCGAACTTCATATTAACTAGCGCGACGCCCGCGTCGCTGGCTGGGTCATTGGTACGGACTGCCTTGGTGCTCATGGCTGCTCCTTCTTTGTGTGTGAGATGACCGTTGGATTTTCACCATTCCGTCGAGGCTCGCGCTACGTATGGCGCGGCTCGGGTTGGCCCGGAGGCCAATCTTCGAGCGACGTCTTGACGTAGTTCGGTCGCGTCAGCCAGTGAATGGCGGAGAGACTAGCACAGGTTGTTGGTGCGGTGCATTAAGTCCTGGTAACTGAGTAATCGCACGAGTGGATTCAGGACCGACCGTCCGAACCCGAGGTTCGCGGCCAGCCCACTAAAAGAAAAACCGTTTTATTGGACGCGAATGGAAGAGACGCGATTGTTCCAGGTGTGCCCTGGTTTTTGCGCTACGCGGTATTGGCGCAAATCTCCAACGTCGCCGGAAACCCTCTGGCGTGCGCCGCTGAAATTACGGTCGTCGTAAATCATGGTGCGGGCGCGGCCGAACACGCGGATGGAAGAGATCTGGTCGCCATAGTTTCCGAGTGACTCGCGTTGCTCACCCCGGCGCAAGCAGAAGAAGCTGCCGCCAAAATTGCTGTCCTTGTAGAAGCAGGCTCCGCCGGCATCCCAATTTCCACCGTGCCACTCGCCGCGGGGAGGCCAGGTGTCCCGCGTGTCGGGTTCCCACCAGATGCTGATGCCAGCGCCACCGGCGTCTTGACCACGATCCCGATCTCGGTGATCGGCATCACGGTGGCGGTCAGGGGCTTCCTGGTTCGTGAAAATTGTGAAAACGGCGCGGCAGCCGCGGTCCACCCAGAGTCCGTTCCGGTCTACGCCCCAGGTCTGGCCGTCAGTGCAGGGCGAGCCGCTGATTTGCCGCTCCAACCTGACCTGATCGTAGTTGTAGTTGCCGCAATACTGGCGATTGCCGTCGTCGGATGAGCAGGTCACGGAATTCTGAGCGGAGCCGCCGCCATACTGATTCCCGCCGCGACGATTGTCGCCGCCGACCAAGAACATGGCCCGGCAACCGCGATCAACCCACAGGCCGTCGCGATCCACGCCCCACGTCTGCCCTTCGGTGCAGGACGATTCACTGATCTGCCGATCGAATCTCACCTGATCGTAGTTGTAGTTGCCGCAATACTGGCGATTACCGTCGTTGGATTCACATTTGACGGAATCCTGAGCAGCGGCCAGCGCCGGCAAAATCAGCAAGGCGAGAACAACTCCAAGAAAACGAAAATAAGAGATGAAGCGCATAGCGTTTGCTCCTTTGTATGTGAATCCTTGCCTGTATGTAAACCTTTGTGGAATCCGATCAGCTTAGAAAACGTGTCGCCTGTGCGGCATCTCTGCCTGCGATTCTATTCGAAGTCGTCCGAATTTCAGAACCGGCAGCCTACAAGTATGTCCCGCGGTTGCCCACAGGATATGTCCCAAACAGCACAGTTCCGCAAAGATTCACTGTCCTGAAATGAGCCCACCGGGTTGGTCCGGTTGAAACCATAGAAGCCTTCCCAATACCAGCTGCCAACCCCTGAGGGTCAGCACCCTTTTTTTACTCAAACGTTAACTACGCTGGTGTTATGCTGCGCCGATGCCAGCACTCCAAGACGAAAACGAAACCCGTCCGTGCCACCCGCGTGGACTTTCCGGCAAAATAAAAATTATGGGCCGGGTTAAGAGAAATGTTGGTGGCCACTCTGGCCGGTTTACTTTGGGCGCTATGATGTTGTGCAGCTTTTTCTCTTTGGGCGCTGCCGCGCAAGGTCAAACCATAGGATCAGCGGCATCTCTGACCCCGGAACTTAGAGCCAAGGTTGATCAGCTTTCGAATCTTCAAAAAAACTTCAGCAACACCAAGAAAATGAATGGCCCAGGCGTGCAGCTCTCTCTAAAGGAGGTTGAACGCAGCAAGGCAACGGATCGTACCCTGATAAAATACCGGCTCTATGCGGAAGGGCTTCCGAAAGACCAGATTTACACACTCTTCGTAATTCAAATAGATGGTTCCGTTGTCAAGAACCTCGAAGGGATCACTTTGGATTCTGCCGGACAAGCGGTCTGCGCCGGGCGTGAAGGCACATGTGAAGGCGACGGCCCGAACGACCCGATTGACCTGGTCGTTTTTGCCGGGAAGAGCGAAGCGATTCGCGCTTGTTTCTAACGGCAATCCTCAGACAAAAGCTTTCGTCTCCGTACAGCCTTTTCCAAACGCCACCACGGATAAGGCGTGCAAGCTGGAATCTGTTTTAGGCACACCCAACGGTGAGTTAACTTTCATTCAGGCGACTGGCTTTGAACCAAACTCCGCGCTGACAATTAATTCTCAGTCGTACGACGAAAAGCACGATTACACTGCCAAGGCTGATGCCGACGGGGCTTACTTTACGGCGTTCCTCCCGGCCGTGACTGGGAAAAAGTCGGGAAAAACGGTTGTCGAGGTGAAATCCGCAAACTGCAGCCCCAAACTCCATTTTCGATGGGGCGAGAACTCCTATCATCTGGAATAAATCAAGGGCTGGGTTGCGGGAGATCAACGAGCGTGATTTCTTGGAATGGTTTTGAGGAATTGCTTTTAGACGCGAATGTGGCGCTCTTGGGCATCTTGATATTTTATTGGTCGAAACCTATGGCACATGCGCTCAATACTTGGGCGGCTCGGTGCTACGAGCGATTCCCGAAGCTCAAGTCTCTTCCCGGCTCCCAAAACGCGGGTACTGAATTAAACTATCGGATTACCTATATTTACTTTCGCGTTCTAGGTACAGTTATTTTTTGTAGTGCCGTAGGTTTTATAATTTTGTTTCTGCGACTATTTCATCGGCTGCTCCATACGTAATCCGTCAGACCGTTTGTGGGTGCCCCACCCTCGGATTTTTGAGGGTTGGTCTTTCTTTTGACTTTATTTTCCTACCCTGCCCCGTCGTTTGTACTAGTCGTAAGAGAGGGCTTCGACCGGGTCTTTGCGGCTGGCCATCCAGGCGGGATAGCTGGCGCCGACGAGGGCTCCGCCGAGCGCGATGGCCGCGGCGCCTGCGACCCAACGCGGCGTGATGAGGATGGAGAGCGTGGGGAAGCCGGCGAGGAATGCGCCGCGCACCGCGTAGCTGAGGCCGATGCCCGCGGCGATGCCGATGATGCAAAGCGCGGCGGATTCCGCAAGCAGCGCGCGGATGATGAAAGAGCGGTTCGCGCCCAACGATTTTAAAACGCCGATGTCGCGAGTGCGTTCGATCACCGTGGTGTACATGGTGAGGAAAATCACCAGCAGGCCGATGGCGATGGCCAGCGCGATCATCGCGTGAATAAATGTTTTCAGGCCGGGGATATTTGTGGCGGTCATCAGCGACAGAAAATCTTTCAGCGGGCGAATGGTGTAGCCGGGCAGGACGTGGCGAAGCTCTTCCATGACGTCTTCGGTGTGTTCCGGGCGCGTACAGCGCAGCAGAAAAATGGAGGCTTTGTCGTGGGCGCCGACCAGGTCCTGCAAAGTGGCCAGCGGAACGAACAGGCGCGCGCCTTTGCCGTGCTCGATGATGCCGACGACGTGCCAGTCGTGATTCAGCAGGCTGTAAGTGTCGCCGACTTTAAGTTTTTTGGCCTTGGCGGCCCAATCGTCCACCAGCAAATCGTCGGGGCCCTCCATATCGTGGCCCTGCAGAAAAACGAAGCCGCCGGAGACAGCGCGGAAACTTTCCGGCTCGATGCCGTAGACCACTTCCACTCCGCCGGTAGAATTAAATTGCAGCAGCGCGGGAGCGACGGACTGCACATACTTTTGTTCGGCAAGGCGCGCGCCTATTTTGATGGGCATGGGCGAGCCGCTGAATCCCAGAAACACGGAAGCCGCGGGAGGCTGGACCATGATGTCCGCGCCGATGCCCTCGATGCGCTTGGCGGTTTCCTGCAGCAGGCCGGAAGTGAGGCCGACGATGAGCACCACGAGGGCGACTTCGACGGCGACCGCCATCACGCCGATGAAGGTGCGCATGGGGCG
>JBBRZT010000056.1:0-16035 GCA_038236395.1 Candidatus Acidiferrales bacterium | reverse complement strand
CGAAGCATAAATTCGCCCGTTATACCAATACGCAGACCATTCCCCCGCCAATACCAGCAGCTTAGGATCGATCGGCCCACGGTCGAAATACGCAATCTCGAAAGGATGCGCCGCATCCGTAAAATCCATCACCGAGATGCCTCCCTGGTACCACGCCTGCACCTCAATATCTCGCCCCGGCACCGGAATCAGCGAACCGTTGTGCGCCACACAATTTTCCGTGTCCGCTTGCGCGGCCGGCATTTTGTAATAACTGGCCATGCTTAATTTCTCATCCTTAAGATTGAAAATCGCATCCGCTCCCCAGGCATTCGGATCGTTCCGCCGGCATCGCGCCCCTAGCCCCCCGCCCCACTCATCCGTGAACACCACTTTCGTCGCGTCATTTGAAAACGAAGCCGAGTGCCAGTACGAATAGTTCGCATCGTTTACTGCGTCCACCCGTTTCGGATGCACCGGATCCTTAATATCCAGCAGTATCCCGTTCCCCGAACACGCACCCGCCGCCAGGCCGATCGCCGAGTACACCGTAATGTCGTGGCACTGATTCGTGTCCTCCGGCTTCTCCCCGCCTTTCCCGTGCGTCCCGCCGTTACTCAACCCGTTCATCGCGCCGGTCCGTGGATCAATAAACAACCGCGGGTTCGCCACGATTTTCGCCTCTTGTGGAGCCGCCAGCGGCACCTTGATCACGTCAATCCGAAACAGCGCCGTATTCGGATCCTTGTCCGGCTTTTCCCCCGAACATCCCGCCAGTTCTTCCGCTTGACGCACAAATGACGTCCCCGAAACGTAGATGTACACGTTCTCTTTATCGTTCGGGTCCACCACCAGCGTGTGCGTGTGCGAACCGCGGCACGTCTGCACCGCCGCCACCTGTTTCGGATTCCTCAGGTCGGAAATATCAAAAATTCTTACCCCGCGAAAACGGTCCTTCTGCGCCGCTGGCGGTTTCTTTTCCTTCTCTTGCCCCTTGGCCGGCGGAGCCTCCGCCGGAAATCCCTGCGCCCCGCAGTCCAGCCGCCCATTCGGCATCTCCACCGACATGAACAGCAATTTTCCATGCACCGACAAATCACCCTGCCCTCCCGGGCACACCAGGGTAGTCAGCAGCGTGGCGTTCGCGGCGTT
Source organism: Candidatus Acidiferrales bacterium (assembly GCA_038236395.1). Classification (GTDB taxonomy): domain Bacteria; phylum Acidobacteriota; class Terriglobia; order Acidiferrales; family UBA7541; genus Acidiferrum. Next base: position 14,904 of record JBBRZT010000056.1, on the reverse strand, counting down.
CGAAATATCATAAATATTCGCGCCATAATAATTTCCCTCGAACACGTGGTCGCCCTGGAACGCCAGATCGGAATTCGCAAACGCTAGTTGCGCCATCACCAGTTGCATGGCCTTCGGCATCTTGGTCAGGTTGCGCACCCCAAGCTGCCCAAGCATCTTCTGTACCTTCGGATCGTCGGGCTCCGTCGCGCCCAGTTGAAACGTCTCGGGCTTTTTCAGCAGTTGTACATGCTTCAAGCCCATCGCCGTTTCACCCGCGTCATAAAACCCGGGTGTCAACTTGGTGCGCGGATCACTCGCGTCCGACCCGCTCATCCCCGGCGGCAGCGCCAGAGCCGCCTCCACCGCGAACGGGTCGTCATCATCCTCAGCCGCCTCCGCTCCTCCAGTCGGCGGGTACTTCATTCCCTTAGGTGCCTGCGCCTGCACCTGGCTCGCGCCAAAAATCAAAACCATCGCCGCCGCCACCATCGCCTGCAAAACAAATCTTCGCGCTCGCGTCATTTTTTCTCCCCGCTCGATTTTTTCTCCAGCATGGACTCCATGATCCTGATCTCCGCCCGTTGCCCATTGTCCGCATCCGTCGCGAAGTTAAAAACGTCCGCATCCTGCCCCGCCCCCGCGGTAGCGAACAAATCCTTCACCATCGTCAGCGCTCCCTGGTGGTGCTGAATCATACCTTTCAAAAAAAGCTTGTCAAACTCCGCGCCCTTCGCCTCCCGCAACCCTTCCATCTGCTCCGCCGTCAACATCCCCGGCATCGCCGCGTCCATCGCCCATGGCATAGTCGCAGCCGCCTGCCCAGCAGGAGTCGCCTGCCCGGACCCATCCGCGCTAGTTGCACCCGCCGCGCCACCCGCAGTGTCAGATGACGCGCCCGCGTTAGATCGAGCCAGCCCGCCAGCTGGCGTTTGACCAGCCTTTTCCATCTCCATCTTTTCCGGCGCAGCCATATCCATTTTCTCCGGCCCCGCCATGTGCATGCCAGACTTTCCCCCCATCGAAATCGGTTCACCTCTCGCAGCAAGCCACCGCTTCATAAATCTGATCTCGCTAGCCTGCGAACTCCGAATCCGCGCCCCCAGCAATCGCAAATCTTCATTCTCCGTGTGCGACGCGATCAGCCCCGTCATCTCCACCGCCTGCGCATGATGCATGATCATCCCCTGCATGAACGCCACATCCGCCCCCGACTGCGGCGGCAGCGTCCCGCGCGTCGACGCCGGCAGCACCTTGCTCGCCGTCCCCGGCGCACCCGGCTGCACCACAACAGGCCCCCGCGCCGCATCACCCTGCCCCCCGCGCACAGGCCCCTCGCACACGCCACCGAGCACACAAACGAGCAGCGCCCATGCGGCCGCCAGCCTCACAGTCCCCCGCATAAAATAATATTTATATTCCCGGACCAACCAGACCATCTTTGCCCGCGTTGAATAGCCACCCATTGGAGGCTCATAACTTATCACGACCCGCCCAATCGCGAACCTTAACCGCGCACCAAGAAAGTTGTCATCCCGACCGAAGCAGCCCGACTTTTTCCTTTCACCTTCGCTCCTGCGAAGGTGTCGGGCTGCGCAGTGGAGGGACCTCTCTTCGATCGCTCGCGCAAGCCACTCAAACCGCTCCGCCACTCCCGCCCCTCTCGACTTTCCCCGCCTCAATGCAACACTCTACGTCATGCTCTACCACGCCTACATGATGGCCAGCGCCTCAGGCGTCCTCTACATCGGCATGACCAACAACCTCGAACTCCGCGTCTCCCAACACAAATCAAAACGCATCCCCGGATTCACCAGCGCCTACAACACCACCAAACTCGTCTACTTCGAATCCTTCAGCAACGTCAACGACGCCATCGCCCGCGAAAAACAATGGAAAGGTTGGCGCAGATCAAAAAAAATAGCCTTACTAGAAGCAATCAACCCTAAATGGCGAGACCTAAGCGAAGACTTCCACCGCTGATTTTTTTGTCCTGATCTTGGCAACAAACAATGCCAACGCACCCAAAAACTGTCATCCCGACCGAAGCAGCGCGGCCTTCTCCTCCTCGTTCGCTCCTGCGAACGAGCCGCGCTGCGCAGTGGAGGGACCTCTCCTCCGCTTTTGACCTGATTTAACTCGAAACGCACCCAACTCACGCAAAAAATCACTCCACAATCCGGAACGTATAAATCTTCCCCCGCGACGCGACATTCGCCGACGCCACCGCCCCCGGCGCCAACAACCCATACTCCCCAGCACTGATCGTCGGTACCTTAATCTTATAAATCCGCGGCGCCAGCTTCTCAAATTCAAACGGCACAACGTTGTCCTGCGCCCCGCCCGACGCGTGCAACACTCCCCCAGTAACCGCCCGAAATTCTCGCCGCTCACCCTTCCCCCAAAGATGCAATAACTGATACTCCGCCGCCGACCCGCCCTCCGCGCAATGCACATAAAACTCCAGCACATCCGGCGACATGAACACCGGCGCACTCAGCTTCAACTCACCATGCGGCCCCGCAACAGACCCATTCACATGCCCCTTATCCAATCCCACCGTCGCCATGGACTTGAGCACCCCGCCAGTCCGCCAGTTCACAATTTCCCGCTCCATCGCCACCAGCTTCCCGCGCATCCGAACAAATACCCCCACTTCCTCCATCAACCCCGGCAGATTCCCCAGCGCCCCACCAGTAGCAGCCCCAGTAGTAGAAGGAGTCGCCGCACCAGCCGTCGCCGCAGCCTCCGCCGGACGCGCCTCACCTCGACCAGCAACCGTCGCCAGCATCGCCTGTATCACCGCCTGCGAAATCCCCGCATCCTTCAACTTCACCAGCGCCGCAACAGACAAATCGAAATTCGCATCATGCGTCTGAATCATCTTCACAATCGCCCCATCATCAAATTTCGACTTCGCCATAAACAAAATATCCTGATTCGTCAACGCAGCCCTGTTCGGCGCGTCAGCGGCAACCTGCTGCGCCCGCGCAAGGCTAGCCAAATGAAGGGAACATACCATCAAGACACAAATAGCTGTGACATTACGAAATCGCATAAGTCATCTCACTTTAAGGGGAACAACAGGAGCCTACACCGGCGACCGCTAACCTGTCGAGGCTGTGCGCTTCGTCTTACGCCTTGTGGGTCGCGGCTTCAGCCGCGACATAAATCACCAACCCACCCAAAAATTGTCATCCCGACCGAAGCAGCCCGACTTTCGCTTTCACCTTCGCTCCTACGAAGGTGTCGGGCTGCGCAGTGGAGGGACCTCTCTTACGCATTAGGGTTTTTTGTTCGTTCGGGATTTGCTCTTACCGCCCCGGGTGAAACCCAAAGTCAAACCCACTAATCCCCATCGAAGCAGTCGAAATAATGTACTCTCCGGCGCGGAGCGGAGCGCTCGGCGTAAACAGCACCGTCGTTCCGTCCAAAGAATTCACCGTCAAATCCGGAAGCCGATCCTTCCCAAGCCCAGCCTTGAACGTCAGCATATTCCCGCCAGATGTAACTTGCAGTTCGCGGTGATCTTTCTTCTCATCGAACCGAGCAATCGCTATCTCACGAGGCGAAGGCGCATACGGCATTCCAGCCGGCACTGCGAAAAACTTCACACAGAAAAGCGGCTGACTCTCTTTGATCTGCACCGGAGCATTGGCCCCGCGAAAGGTCCAGACCATTTGCGGCGTCAACCCAGGTACAAACATCTTCGCCATATGCGTTGCGCCACCACCCGACATGCTGAGTTGTTGCATCAGGTGCCACGCGCCCTCAGTCCAATAGTAAGTTCCGGGTTGCAGTTGCATCGCCGAATATTCCCGCGGATTCGTGGAGTCCGGCGGCGCCGCCTTGACCGCAGGACTTTTCGAACCGTCGGCCGGGCGATCTTCACGATTGGAAGTTGTCGCGAGCATCGCCTGTATAACAGGTTGTGACACTCCCGCATCTTTCAACTTCACAAGCGCAGCCACAGAAAGATCAAAGTTCGCGTCGTGACTTTGAATCATCTGCACGATCGTAGCGTCATCAAACTTGGCTTTCGCCATCAGAACGATGTCTTGATTCGTTAACGCTACGCTACTACGTGACTCGGAGGATGCTTGTTGAGGCCGCGCCAGACTAACCATCTGTCGCGAACACACCATCAATGCACAGATAACCGTGATCCAGCGGAACCGCATCAGCCTTTCACTTTGGGGGAACAAGAAAAGCCTCCACCGCACGCTTGGCACCGTCGAGTAATCTCTCACGTTTCTTTGTTCGGCTAGCCCAGCGCTTTTACGGTCCATACCCTATTGGAATCCAAACGGCACTGTCGGAACCGCAGAAAGAAAATATAGATACAAGACCGCCGCGAACATGGCGACGGTCAAAACTCCCATAGTCCCTCTCTGATAGAAGCGCGTCCAGACGCGAAAGGATATTACAGACATAGATCCAATCACGAAGAGCATTAATGCAAGCAGATAACGGATCCTTTTTAACTTGTCCAGCTGCTCCGCAGGGGACCGGATAGCACCCGAATATTTCAGTTCTCGAATATAGGTTTGACCCTCTATCACGCCAGCGCATTCAATCCGTGTCTCAGTTCCCGCAGCATAGACCAGTTGTACGACTCCGCCATCATCTTGTTCGAGTATCTTCCAGGAGATAGCGACTTGGCCTTCGGCAAGATGAGCCTGATCAAGATTCAATGCCACAACTTCTCGACTTTTCCTTCGGATCGTAGCCTCAAGAATAGGAACTTGTGACTCAGTCCGGATAATGACAGGTTCAAGCACTGAACTCGGCCTAATCGCCTGTTTTCCCCGGTTCCACATTGCAATCTGAACCGCGGTTACATCTTGGGTCAAAGGGTGACCATCGACCGAGACTGTCAGGCGTGAAGTAGTACCCTGCTTCACCACAGTTGTGCGCACTGGGTTGACGTAATACACCAATTCCGGCCGGCTAATGTTCTGAGAATAAAAATATACAGCGAGTAGGAGGCTTAGAATGCTAGCGATCGAACCCGTGATTCCGACCCAAGGTTTGGCAAAGAAAGAAAAGAATCTTGGTCCTCTTTCGTGTGGGATTGGCAATTCATCTTGAAGGCTGCCCTTTGTCTGGGGATTAAAGCGCTAACCAATCAGTAAGTCAAGGTTTAGAAAACAGTTTCATGAATCGCGCTTCTAATCATAGGGCTCGCGAATGACTTCGATTATCTAAACTTCTTTGTTAAGCTGCCGCTGCCCACTATGAACGCCGACACGTTTAAAACTCAGGCCCAAGCCGCATATCACGGAGCGACTGTAGCCGCCCTCGCTATATATGTGATTGGGTTTCTCATTCTGTCCCTCCACCATGCCTACTTCGGTATTCCGCAAGTCAGTCTGTTACGCGGTCGGATAATTTCGACCGGTCTTTTGTTCTGCGTGCTCGCCGCCATACCAGTCATCGAGACTGTTCGTGCAGTCGACTTGCCGAGCGTCTTGGCAGCTTCCGATCAACATCGATTTGACCTATTCGTACAGAACTTACCTTTGTTATTTACGGCGATAACTATCGAGAGCGTCGTCTTGAGTTGACCTCTGACTAAGCGCAACGCCACATGTAAGCTCGGCCTAAAAATCCTGCTAAACTTGAAGCAGCGAAAACGCTGCTTCAGGAGCAAAGATGGCCGACGCCGTTAAGCCTGTCCACTCCGGCAAGACCCGCACCGAGTCCGACAGCATGGGCAAGGTGGAAGTTCCCGCCGACCGCTACTACGGAGCGCAAACGGCCCGCTCGCTGATTCATTTCGCCATCGGCAAAGACACCATGCCCGCCGAGCTGATCGCCGCTTTCGGGGTGCTCAAAAAAGCCGCCGCGCTGGTCAATCAGGAGCTCGGCAAACTCCCGCCCGAAAAATCCAAACTCATCGTGCAGGCCGCCGACGAAGTCATCTCCGGAAAATTGCGCGAGCACTTCCCTCTCCGCGTGTGGCAAACCGGCAGCGGCACGCAAACCAACATGAACGTCAACGAAGTCATCTCCAATCGCGCCATCGAAATTTCCGGCGGCACGATGGGCAGCAAGAAACCCATTCATCCCAATGACGACGTCAACATGTCGCAATCCTCCAACGACACTTTTCCCACCGCCATGCACATCGCCGCCGCCACGGAAACCGCGCGCCGCCTGCTGCCCGCCGTAAAGAATCTGCGCGACGCGCTCGACGCCAAGGCCCGCGAATTTATCGGCATCGTGAAAATCGGCCGCACCCATTTGCAGGACGCCACGCCACTCACCGTCGGCCAGGAATTTTCCGGCTGGGTCAGCTTGCTCGACCGCGACATCGAGCGCATCAACTCTGCGCTGGGCGGGCTTTACGATCTGGCGATCGGAGGCACCGCCGTCGGGACCGGACTCAACGCGCACCCTGAGTTTGCGGAACGCGCCGCGCGCAAAATCTCCGAACTCACGGGACTGCCCTTCCGCACGCATCCCAACAAATTCGCCGCGCTGAGCGCCCACGACGAAATTGTCTTCGCCAGCGGCGCGCTGAAAACTCTCGCCGCCTCGCTGATGAAAATTGCCAACGACATTCGCTGGCTGGCCTCCGGCCCGCGTTGCGGCTTGGGCGAATTGACGCTGCCGGAAAACGAGCCCGGCTCCAGCATCATGCCCGGCAAAGTGAATCCCACGCAGTGTGAAGCGCTGACCATGGTGGCCACCCAGGTGATGGGCAACGACGCGGCCATCGGCATTGCCGGCTCGCAGGGCAATTTCGAGCTCAACGTTTTCAAGCCGGTGATGATTTTCAATTATCTGCACAGCGTCGAGCTGCTGGCCGACGCCTGCAACAGCTTCGTGGAGCACTGCGCGCACGGCATTGAAGTGAATCGCGAGCAGCTCGATCGCAACGTGAAGAATTCGCTGATGCTGGTGACCGCGCTGGCGCCCAAAATCGGCTACGACAACGCCGCCAAAGTCGCGCACACCGCGCACCACGAGCGCACCAATCTTCGCGACGCCGCCATAAAACTGGGCTTTATCACCGGCGCAGAATTCGACGCGCTGGTCCGCGCCGAAGAGATGACCCATCCGTGAAGGTGGGCGTGAAGGTGGCTGTAAATTTGATGGCGTGCGCTGCGTTGATTCTGTGCAGCCAGCCGGTGCTGGCCACCGCGCAGAAATCTCCGCAAAAACCAAAACAGATTCCGCGTACCATCTGGAATTTCGAGGGCGGCGTGTTCATGGAAACCGACGGCAGCCTGAGCGACAGCACCTGCTTCCGCCTGGCTGGCCGCATGATTGCCAAAGATTTCTTCGATGACTTGAAACGCGTCGACGACGATGACGGCACGGTGTTTCTGCGCGGCAAGGAATCCATCACCCAGTTCCCTGATCGCATCAAACTTTTGTTTGTCATCCACGATCAGCCGTGCCCGTCTCAACTGCGCGACATCACCGGGCGCGTCTACCTCACTCGCGAAATGATGAGCAAGCTGCGCCTGTCCCTTTTCTGGAAGCGCGGCGTGGAGCTGCGGCCGGTCGAGGATTTCAAGCTCACTTTTTTTGACGTGAAACCGATCCTGCCATACGCCACGGAGCTGGCCGCCGAATTACCGGAGCGCCTGCAATGGTCCTACGAGCTGGACATTGGCAGCGCGGGCGTTCCGCTGACCGATGGATTGGTGCTGATTTTCCGCCGCGAAGATGGACGCATCGCCGCGCGCGTGGCGGCCCGACTGTAGAAATAAATGCGCGGTTAACGGCCGACACCGAAGAAGGAAGAACAACCTCTGATAGGATACGCTCTGACTTTTTTGTGTGATGCTCGGAGTTGATACGACACTCAAACGGATAACCGCGTGAAGAGTTTTCATGAAACAGAAAATTTATAGCAGCCTGGACGCCGCGGTGGCCGGCGTGCCGGATGGCGCGCGCATCATGTTTGGGGGATTCGGCGGCGCGGGCTTTCCCAACAACTTGATTCAGGCGCTGGCGCGGGCGGGCACGAGAAATATTACGGCCATCAGTAATAATTGCGGGACGCATGAGGGCGAGCTGGGATTGATCTTCAAAAACCGGCAAGTGCGCGGCGTGATCTGTTCTTTTCCGGGGCCGCATTCCACTTATTTTCAGGAGCAGCTGGCAGCAGGCGAAGTGAAATTGGAATTGGTGCCGCAGGGGATTTTGTGCGAACGCATGCGCGCGGCGGCCGCAGGCCTCCTGGGTTTTTACACGACTGTAGGAGTCGGAACGGAAGTTGCTGCGGGAAAAGAAGAGCGCGTGATCGACGGAAAACGCTGCATCCTGGAGTCGCCAATGCATGCGGACTTCGCGTTCATCAAAGCGGACAAAGCGGATGAATTGGGGAACCTGACGTACCGGCTGGCGGCACGAAATTTTAATCCGATTATGGCTATGGCCGCGAAGACCACCATCGTGGAAGTGGAAGAGATTGTGCCGACCGGAACGATCGATCCTGAAAATGTGATGACACCGGCGATTTTTGTGCATCGAATCGTGCAGGCCAAGGGTATTCGCTATGTCTGATAAGCCGCGGCGGACGAGAGAAGAGATTGCGGCGCGAGCCGCGCGGGAATTGCCGGACGGGGCGTACGTGAATCTGGGCTGGGGCATTCCGAATCTGATCGCGGATTATTTGCCGGCAGGAATTACGGTTTATTTTCACAGCGAAAATGGAATTCTGGGGATGGGCCGCCGCGCCAGGCCGGGCGAGGAAGATTACGATCTGGTGGACGCCATGAAAATTCCGGTGACACTGATGCCGGGCGCTTCATTTTTTCACCAAGCGGATGCGCATCTGATGACGCGCGGCGGGCACCTGGATGTTGCGGTGCTGGGCGGATTTCAGGTTTCCGAAAAAGGTGATCTGGCGAACTGGAAAGTTCCGGGCGCGCGCGGGGCCGGCGCGATAGGCGGGGCGATGGATATTGCGGCGGGCGCAAAAGTTTTGATGGTGTGCATGGAACACACCACCAAAGATGGTGCTCCGAAAATTGTGAAGGAATGCACGTATCCTGTTACGGGCCTGGCGTGCGTGGACGTGATTGTTACCGATCTGGCGGTGATTGACGTGAAGGCCGAAGGATTGGTTTTGCGAGAGGCGGCGCCGGGCTGGACGCGCGAAGAGATTCAGAAATTGACCAGCGCGACATTACTTTAGGTTTGGGAATTATGCAGTCATAACTGCGCGAACGGAGCACATGAAACGCGGCACCATTTTCCTGATCGTATTCTTGGCGGTAATCGGACTGATTGTCGCGGCCGGCGCGGCGATCATGCACGACGGCATGAGCGCGCGGGCGAATCCCTCCAAGCTGGAGGGATTTGTCGCGCGCCACCTGTGGCATCTTTCCGTACCGTCAAGCGCGCGCGCCACGCCGAATCCCGTGCCTGCCACGCCCGAAAATCTTCGTGAAGCGATGCTTCATTTCGCGGATCACTGCGCGGTGTGCCATGGCAATGATGGCAGCGGCGACGGAGTGTTCGGCCGCGGGCTGTACCCCAAACCTCCGGATGTGCGGCAGGCCGCCACGCAGAACCGCACCGACGGCGAGTTGTTCTGGATCGTTGAAAATGGAGTGCGCTTCACGGGGATGCCGGCATTCGCGGGCCATGGACCGAAAGAGGATTCGTGGAAGCTGGTGAACTTCATACGACACCTGCCGCATTTGACCGCCGAAGAGCGCATCGAGATGGGGCGTTACAATCCGAAAAGCCTCGCCGACCGCGAAGAAGATAAAAAGGAAGACGAATTCCTGAACGGCAAGCCGGCACCGAAAAAAACGGAAGCTCCACACACCCACCCATAATGTATTCTTAAGAGGGCAAAGCTGGAGGCTCTTATGAAAAGCCGATTTTTCTCTCTCTTATTGTGTTTCGCGTTGGTTGCCGCAACGGCGTTGGCGCATGGCGACAAGATCCATGTGTTAGGGACCATCGAGAAAATAAATTCTGGATCGGTCACAGTGAAAACGCGCGAGGGCAAGTCCGTGGAAGTGAAACTGGTGGCGTCGACGGTTTACGTATCGAGCGTGGACACGACCGACAAGCCGGCGGCGTTTTCAGACCTTGCGGTTGGCAAGAATGTGGTGATTCACGCGACACCTAACGGCGAGCAACTGGAAGCCGCTGAGGTGAGGGTTTCTGCCGCGGGTCGGGCGCGTTCTACGCCGAAGTCTCAGCCCTAATATCTGCGCATGGCATTCACAGCGCTATTTATCAAGCAAATGGCAGGAATATGTTTTCAGCACCAGCCACACGGCGCGATTTACGGCCAGTTCTAGCGCGCGCTTGGCTCCGGGCGTAAGGTGCACGGTGAAAACGACGGCGTTGGCTCCGTCGGTGGTGACTCGTGCGACGAACGTGGCGCCGCGCTGCTCCAGCGAAACAATCTTTCCGGCAATCACGTTGCGCGCGCTAAGCCCATGCGGCCGTTCGGTGGCCAGCAGAATATCTCCCGCGCGGATCGCTACCTTTACCTTACTGCCGACGGTTGCGTAGCCCAGCGGCGTCTCAATCTCGCAGGAGCTCTCTTCCAGGCGGACGCGCATGACGCCGTCGGCTTCGCGCAGCTCGGTGACTTTTCCGTTCAAGACATTTTCAAATCCTGCGGCTTGCGCCATGGTGGAACGGCGCGGCGTTTCCAAAACCTGGTGAGGAGTTCCGGAGTCGGCGATTTTTCCCTGCTCGAGGGCGATGACCCGTTCGCCGAGGGCGTCGACCTCGTCGCGGCTGTGGGTGACATAGACGATCGGGATGTTTTTCGCGACATTCCAGGCGCGCAGGTCGTCCATGATCGATTTTTTCAGGCCTGCGTCGAGGGCGGTAAGCGGTTCATCGAGCAAGAGCACGCGCGGTGTAGTCGCAAGCGAGCGGGCCAGCGCGACTCGCTGGCGCTCTCCACCGGATAGTTTACCGGGTTTGCGCGCGGCCAGTTTTTCTACGCGAAATGCTTGCAGCATTTCATGCACACGTTGCGCGTGCTGCGACTCCGGCATATTCGCAAGACCATACGCGACGTTTTGCGCGACGGTCATGTGTGGAAACAGCGCGAGGGTTTGAAATACGTACGCCATTTGTCTTTTTGCCGGCGGCACGTCGAGGCCACGCTCGGTATCCAGCAGAATATTTTCGCCGATGGAGATTTTTCCCGACTCGGGGCGCAGCAATCCGGCGATGCAATCGAGCAGGGTGGACTTTCCGGCGCCGGAAGGACCGAAGACGATGGTGACTCCGGGAAGAATTTCGAGCGCGGCATCGAGCACGAACGGAGAACGTGCTTCGGCGGAGCGCGCCTTGCGCACGCGAACGGACAGCGAGGATGGATTTATCGCGCTGCCCACGATGCCCACGTTCTGCGGCCGAATTTGCGATTTACGCCATAGACGACGGAGAGCACGGCGAAGGAAATGGCCAGCAGCACGAGGGCCATGCGATTGGCTTCGGCGTACTCCAGCGATTGCACGTGATCGTAAATGTCGATGGAGACGGTGCGAGTGACACCCGCGAGATTGCCGCCGACCATGAGTACCACGCCAAATTCTCCCAGAGTGTGAGCGAAGCTGAGGACTACCGCGGTGACGATGCCCGGAAAAGAGAGCGGCAGTATTATTCTGGCGAAGGTGCGCCAGCGGCTCGCGCCGAGGACTGCGGAAGCGTCGAGCAGGCGGCGGTCAATTCCTTCGAAGCTCACGATCAACGGCTGCACCGCGAACGGAAAACTGTACAGCACCGATGCGATGATCAAGCCAGTGAAGGTAAAGGCCAGACCGCGATGAAATAGCGCTTGCGAAATTTTCCCCAAGGGCCCATGAGGGCCGAGGGCGATCAAAGCGTAGAGTCCCAGAACGGTGGGCGGCAGGACCAGCGGCAGCGCGACGATGGCCTCCAGTAGAAATTTGCCGCGCCAATTCCAATAGGCCAGCCAGTAGGCCAAGGGCATGCCGATGAGCAACAAAATGGCCGAAACACACGCGGCCAGCCGCAGAGAAAGAAGTAATGCGTCCATTTCGCCTTTGTACGAAATTGCTTGCGGGTCTCGAATTCAGTTGCGCAGCGGCTTTCCGGTTTTCAACGTGTGCGCAATGCGTTCCTGAGTTTTCTTTTCGCCACACAAAGAGACGAACGCTTCGCGCTCGAGATCCAGCACGTATTGTTCGCTGACAAATTGCGGCGAGGTGAGCGTACCGCCGGCCAGAATATTTCCGAGCTTGCGTCCCACATGGGCATCGTATTCGGTAATGTAGCCGCCGCGCAGGAGCATGTGAATCGCCAGCTTGGCACCGGACGCGAATTGTTCGCCGAGCACTTTGATCTGGGTGGTCTGCGCGCCTTCCTGCCAACTGGCCGCTTTCGGGCGATAGCCGCCGCGGACCAGCGCGAGAGCGGCTTCTTTGGCGTCGCCGACGAGGCGGTCGCGATTCATGGAGACGCCGTCTTCGCGGCGAAGATAGCCAAGGTGGCGGCATTCCTCGGCGCTGGTGCCGACTTTGGCCATGGCGATGGTTTCGAAGACCGGCTTCATGGCGTGAAATAGATCGAGGTCTTCGCCGCCGGCAGCGTGCTCGTTAGCGCGAATCATCATTTCTTTTGTGCCGCCGCCGCCGGGAATCAAGCCGACTCCGGTTTCGACCAGGCCCAGATAGGCTTCCGCGGCTGCCTGGATTTTTGCGGCGTGCAAACTTACTTCGCAGCCGCCGCCGAGCGCTAAGCCCTGTGGCGCGGCGACCACCGGCTTGGGCGCGTATTTAATGGCGAGGTTGGCGTTCTGAAATTGTTTGACGGCCATATGCAGGTCATCCCACTCCTGCTCCTGGGCGGTCATCAGCACGAGCATGAGATTGGCGCCGACGGAGAAATTCACGGCCTGATTGGCAATGACCATGGCGTCAAAATCGGTATCGAGTCGCTTCAATCCTTTGTGGAGCATGGCGATGAGGTCTGCGCCGATGGCGTTCATCTTGGAGTGAAATTCGCAGCAGACGACGCCGTCACCGAGATCGATCAGGCTCGCGCCGGAATTGCGCTCGATTTCTTTGCCTGCATCTTTCAGGGACTTGAGAAAAATCACGCCGTGCGGGTCTTTGAGTTCCTGCGTCTGGCCGTCGGGTTCGACGACCCAGGTGACGCCTTTCTGCGAGTGGTAAAAAGCGTCGCGGCCATCGGCGAGCAATTTCTCGATGACCGGGGCTAGGGCGCGGCCTTCTTTTTTGATTTGGGCGGCGAAGGCAGGGACGCCCAGCGTGTCCATCAATTCAAAGGGACCCAGCTCCCAGCCAAAACCCCAGCGCATGGCGCGGTCGACGTCTTCCACGCGGTCGGAAATTTCCGGCACGCGGCGCGCGGCGTACAGGCACATTTCGGAAAGCGAGCCCCAGATAAATTGCTGGGCCTTATCCCCGGGCTGGCCTTCGAGTATGGGCGCGAGAAGCGCGCGCAAACGTTCCCGAGTGTCTTCGATGGTCTTGCCCATTTCCAGCGAAGCAAATCTGGCTTTCTGGCGCGGGCGATAGTCCATGGTGTTCACGTCGAGGGTGAGAATTTCTTTTTCGCCTTCGCCGCGCAGTTTTTTGTAGAAACCCTGGCCGGTTTTATCGCCCAGCCATTTGCGCTGGGCCATGTCTTCCAGCAGCGGCGGCACTTTATACATTTCGCGCGATTCGTCGTTCGCCGCGGTTTCGTAAATATTTTTGACCACGTGCATCAGCACGTCGAGTCCCACGATATCGGCGGTGCGAAATGTGGCGGATTTCGGCCAGCCGAGCGCGGGGCCGGTGCAGGAGTCGACTTCTTCGATGGTCATGCCCAGCTTGTTCATCAGGCGCAGCGCGTTGAGGATGGAAAAGGTGCCGATGCGGTTGGCGATAAAATTCGGGGTGTCTTTGGCGATGACCACGCCTTTTCCGAGGCGGCGGTCGCAAAATTCCGCGAGCGTGTCGAGGACGTCGGCGGAAGTTTTCGGGCCGGGAATCAGCTCCACTAATTTCAAATAACGCGGCGGGTTGAAAAAATGGGTGCCTGCCCAGTGCTGCTGAAATTCTTCGCTCATGCCTTCGGCGATCAAATGCACCGGCAAGCCGGAAGTATTGGTGGTGACGATGGCGCCGGGCTTGCGAAATTGCGCCACGCGGGAGAGCAGGCTGCGCTTGATCTCGAGGTTTTCGGCGACGACTTCGATGATCCAGTCGGCGTCTTTGCAGTGCGGCAGGTCGTCTTCAAAATTGCCGATGGAGATTTTTCCAGCCAACGCGGCAGTAAAAAAAGCCGCAGGCTTAGATTTTTTGGCGGCATCCAGGCCGGCACGGACGATTTTGTTGCGATCTTCTTCTGAGCCGGGCGGCTGGCCCGGCGGCACGATATCGAGCAGCAGCACCGGCAGACCGGCGTTGGCAAAATGCGCGGCGATGCGCGCGCCCATCGTGCCTGCGCCAAGCACCACGGCTTTTTCGATGCGACGTTTCATGGCGGCCTTTTTACCGATTGGTACGGACGGACAGGTTACAAAACCAACATACACGGGTCAATCGAACTGACACAAACCTGGTAAGCCACTAGACTGGTTGGAGCGTGGCTGAACCGGTCATTTCGAGCGTCGTCCAGCATTGGCTGGACGACAAAAAGAAGGCTCCTTCGGGGGCGGGCGGAGAACTGCGCGATCCTGCGGCACGGCCCAAAGTGGGGCTGGCGCTGGCGGGAGGGTTCGCGCGCGGCATCGCGCACATCGGCGTGTTGCGGGTTTTTCGCGACGCGGGAATTCACATCGATGCCATCGCGGGCACCAGCGTAGGCGCGCTGATCGGCGCGGCGTATTGCGCGGGAACTCCACTGGAAGAAATGGAGCGCATCGGGGCGCACACCAGTTTTACGGATTTTGGGCGGTGGACTCCCTCGTGGCTCGGCCTGGCGACCAATCGACGGCTGGAAAAATAT
>JBBRZT010000055.1:0-16087 GCA_038236395.1 Candidatus Acidiferrales bacterium | reverse complement strand
TGGCTCCCAGAACTGCACATAACAGCAGTACGGTAACCACTAACATCAGGCCGCGAAACTGTGATTTCATCCTGACCTCGGGTGTGCCGGGCATCCAAGAATTATAGCACAGCGTATTCTATAGGTTAGACGCGCGCGCCACGGGTTTGACAGCGTTTAACACCGTTCTCTATGATGCCAACAGCCCCCAAAACGGCTACCGGGAGTCCATGCTAAGCATTCCCCATATGATCGTGGTGTTCATCATTGTCCTGGTGGTATTCGGCCCCCAGAAGCTACCGGAGCTTGCCCGCAGCCTCGGAAAATTGATGGCCGAATTTCGCAAGGCCTCCTCGGACTTCAAAGGCGCATTCGAAGAAGAAATGAAAGACCTCGAGCGCCAGGCCCGCGATGTAGAACGCAAAAAAGCCGCCGACGCCGCAGCCAAATCAGCGAACGAGGCTCCCGTCCAGGAAGCGACGCTCGCCACTCCGGCCGGAACCGAGACGCCCATGTTGGAAACCGAGACCTCCACCAGTTTGCCCGCAAACGAATCCGCGGACACCCGCGCCACAGAAGGCTCCGCCGATTTGGTAGTCACCCCAGTCGCCGAGTCGGTTGCCCGCTCATCCGCGCCGGAAACAGCAGACGCCAATCACGAAACTGAATCAGTTCCTGAAACTGTGACCGAAGCAAGCGCTGAAAATTCTCCAAAAAATCCCGACTCATCCATCAACGCCGAACTTCCCCATGACCAGCAACCCGCCTGAACCTTCCATCATGCCGCCCTCTCCGCCAGTCCCGCCCGATCGCGAGCCCGGCGGACAGATGACTTTTTTCGAGCACCTCATCGAGCTTCGCAAGCGCATCATCCACTCGCTCATCGCCGTCGGCATAGGCGCAGGAGTCGGCTGGTTTCTCGCTCCCCATTTTGTTTCCTGGATCACCAAGCCCATGCTCAAGGCCCTGGCCGACCAGCACCTGACCCAGCAGCTGGTCTACACCAATCCCACCGGCTACCTCAGCCTGTTGATCGCTCTCTCAATTTATCTGGGACTCGTCTTAGCCTCTCCGGTCGTCCTCTATCAATTCTGGCTCTTCGTGGCTCCCGCGCTGTACAAGCACGAACGCAGCGCCACCACCGGCTTCCTGTTTTCCACGGTAGTTTTATTCTTGGGCGGAATCGGTTTCGGTTATTTCATGATGCTCCCGAAAGTCCTGAAATTCCTGATCAGCTTTCAGGGCCCGGTCGTCCCGCTCATCAGCATCAACGAATATTTCGATTTAACCTTGATGGTCCTCCTGGGCGCCGGGATAATCTTCGAGCTGCCGGTCCTGATTTTCTTCCTCACTCTCTTCGGCGTCGTCACCCCCAAATTTCTCTTCGTCAATTCCAAGTATTCCATCCTGGTCATCGCCATCATCGCCGCCATCGTCACTCCCACGCCCGACGCCCTGACCATGCTCCTCGTCATGGCACCCATGATCCTTCTTTATTTCGCCGGAGTAGGCGTCTCCGCGCTGGTGGTTGGCAAACGCAACCGGCGCATCGCCGCAGCCGCAGCTGCATCCGCATCCGTGGAGGCCCACTAACTTGACTACTCCTAGTGCGCTTTGTGGGTCGCGGCTTCAGCCGCGACATCAACGTTCCGAGAAAACTTGGGCTTTAGCCCCTGACGCGCACCTTCTGATGCAAGCCGTACTCTGCGCTTCCGTCATCCTCTTCACCTTCGCCGGATGCAAAGCCAACACCAACGAAGCCCAAAGCGCCGCCGCCGATTCCTCCACGAAACCCGCCCCTCTACCCGCCTACGCCCAAGGAGGACTGCAAGACGCCCCACCGGCCGCAACCACCGGAGGATTCGATGGCAATCGCGCCCTCGAATACGTCGCCAAACAAGTAGCCTTCGGACCGCGCCCTTCCGGCTCCCCAGCCATCGCGCAAACTCAGGAATATCTCCTGTCGCAATTAAAAAGTTTCGGCTGCGCCACCGACGTCGACTCCTTCACCGCAGACACACCGGTAGGCCGCCTCCCCATGAAAAATATCCTCGCCAAAATTCCCGGCGAAGACTCCAGCATCATCATGCTGGCCACCCACTACGACACCGTCCTCCGCAACGACATCGTCTTCGTCGGAGCCGACGACGCCGGTTCCTCCACCGGCGTCATGCTCGAACTCGCCCGCCTCCTCTGTGCGCCCACCGCCCCCAAATCCAAACACGCCGTCTGGATCGCCTTCTTCGACGGCGAAGAAGCCATGAAGTCCTGGAGCGCTACAGACAGTATCTACGGCAGCCGCCAGATGGCCGCCCGCCTCACCGCCACCGGCGACATCAAAAACATCAAAGCCTTCCTCCTCGCCGACCTGGTCGGCAGCAAGCAATTGCACTTCATGCGCGACCCGACCAGCAAGCCCCTAACCGACCTGGTATGGACCACCGCGGCCAAACTGGGCTACTCCGAAATTTTCATCAATCAATCAGCAGGAATGTTGGACGATCACAATTCCTTCGAAAAACGCAACGTCCCAGTAGTCGACGTAATCGACCTCGATCGCTCCAACGACGTAGCCTTCTGGCACACCGCCGAAGACACCATGGACAAAATCAGCGCCAAAAGCCTGGCCATCACCGGCCACGTCCTCCTCGAATCCCTCAAAGAACTTCAAAAGCATTAATCCTCGCCGTCCCGCTCCCCCCGTCTCTTCCACTGAACAAAGCGCCACCTCAATAATCTTCGCCGATTAAAATACGCAGTCATTCCGAACCGCCGCGCAGCGGCGCGTGAGGAATCTGCTGTTCAGAGCCCCTCCACCAGCCACAACGATTTCGCCGTTGACCACCCACCGTTTCGCTACATTCCAAATACCTGATAACCTTTCGTTCACGAAATGAATCCCAAACGCATCCAGGTAAAATCGTCCGCAGGAAACTACCAAATAATCTGCGGCGCAAACTCCATCCAAAACGCCGCGAAAGAAATCGCTACTCTCGGCACTTTCTCCGCAATCCACGTTCTGTCCTCCCCAAAAGTCTGGCGTGCCCTCGGCAATAAACTGTCGCGATCACTCCCAAAAAACGCCCGCAAAAACACCCACCTCTTCAACGACGCCGAAGCACAAAAAAACATCCACACAGTAGAAACCATCTGCCGCAAACTCACCCAGAAAAACGCCGACCGCAAATCCCTGATCCTAGCCGTCGGCGGCGGAGTAGTAGGCGACGTCGCCGGCTACGTAGCCGCCAGCTATCTCCGCGGCGTAGCCCTCGTCCACATCCCCACCACTCTAGTCGCCCAAGTCGACAGCTCCATCGGCGGCAAAACCGGCGTAAATCTCCCGGAAGGAAAAAACCTAGTCGGCGCCTTCTACCCCCCACGCCTGGTTATCATCGATCCGCAATTCCTCCGCACCCTCCCGCAACGCCAGTTCCGCAGCGGCCTGGCCGAAGTCATCAAGTACGGCGTCATCGCCGACAAAAATCTCTTCGCCTACCTCGAGAAAAACATGCCCCGCATTCTCCAACGCGATAAAGCCGCGTTAAATTATCTGATCCCCCGCTGCGCCCAGATCAAAGCCACCATCGTCAGCCGCGACGAGCATGAATCCAACCTCCGCGAAATCCTAAATTTCGGCCACACGTTCGGCCACGCCCTCGAAAGCATCACCCGTTACCGCCGCTACCATCACGGCGAAGCAGTAGCCCAAGGCATGATCGCCGCAGCACTCCTCGCCCACGAACTCAACCTCACTAACGCAGACGACGCATCCCGCATCATCGCCCTCGTTCAAAAAATCGGCCCGCTCCCGCCCTGGCCCCGCGTCACTCCCGAAAAATTAATCGCCGCAATGCGCGCCGACAAAAAAACTCACGCCGGTAATCTTCGTTTCGTCGTATCCCCGAGAATCGGCCACGCCCATACGACTGACGCCGTCCCGATACAGGCGCTGAAGACCGTCTTACGTTTCCTCCTGCATTCTCCTTCGCGCGACCCAGCGCAGCTCTCCGACGCCGCCGCAATCGGTGATTCCCGTGCCTGAAACCGCCGCCCCCGCAAAAGGGACCCGCCCCGAAGGCGCCCGCACCGAAGCCGAAGCCTCACAAAAAGTCCGCGAAATGTTCACCCAGATCGCCCCGCGCTACGATCTGCTCAATCACCTACTCTCCCTCCAACTCGACCGCCTCTGGCGCGCCCGCACGTCGCGAATTCTAAAACCAATCCTCAATCGCCCCGACGCAAAAGTCCTCGATCTCTGCTGCGGCACTGGCGACCTCGCTCTCTCCCTGTCGAGTGCAGGACAAGCCCGCATCATCGGAGCAGACTTCGCCCATCCCATGCTCGTCCAGGCCAACGCCAAAGAAGTCCCGCGCGCCACCTTCCTCGAAGCCGACGCTCTCCATCTCCCCTTCCCCGACAATTCCTTCGATCTCCTCACCGCCGCTTTCGGCTTCCGCAATCTCGCCAATTACGAAGACGGCCTCCGCGAAATGTTCCGCCTCCTCAAACCCGGCGGCACCCTCGCCATCCTCGAATTCACCGAGCCTCCCGACGGCCCCCTCGGCGCGCTCTACCGCTGGTATTTCCGCAAAGTCCTCCCGCGCATCGGCGCCATGCTCTCCGGCGACCGCGAAGCCTACACCTACCTCCCCCGCTCCGTCTCCCGCTTCTTCCGCCCCGCTCAACTAGCCGCCCTAATGCAATCCGTCGGCTACACCTCAATCAACTACCGCGTCTGGACCATGGGCACCGTCGCCCTCCACACCGCACAACGCCCCGTTTGATCCACCATTCGCTTCGCAAAGTTTGCCGTTTTCGTGCACCTAGCCCGCTCATCACCGTCGTTTTGCCCGATCACAAAATTTCCAATCCGCAACACTCGAATGTTGCACCTCCAAAATCATGTTAAAATTTATTCGCTGCTCGTGGGCGAGTAGCTCAGCTGGGAGAGCGCATCGTTCGCAACGATGAGGTCGCCGGTTCGACCCCGGTCTCGTCCACCAACTCTTCAAATCTCCAATCTCAAACTCTTCAAGTTTCCTATCGGACCGCGGGTGCCCATACGCCGAATTTGCGTATGGGAATTTTGTAAAGCCGCGAAGCTCCGTCACCAACACGAAGAGCCGATGCCGCATCCTTTGCGCCTTTCAAAAGGGCGCGATCTTTGACGTTGAACTTTCTATCCGAGGAAACGCCAGACTCCTTTACAAAACCGCAAGTGGGTGCCCCACCCTCGGAATTTTGAGAGTGGGTCTTTCTGTTGACCTTCTTTCTGGAACATGAGGAAAGAACGTCGAAACTCAACAGCTACGGGGGATATCAACCCGCCTCACAAAAACTGTCCGCTTCCGCGACACTCCCACCCTAAAATCGAACACTCCATCTACTCACTCCGCCAACAAATCAATTACAATGTGCCTCTTAGCATTGGCCCATCCAGTGCTACACCAATCGTTTAATCCAGTCTCAGGAGGAACTCCCGATCCATGTCATTCCTCAACGACATCAAAGTCGCCCTCCGCGCCCTCTCCAACGCCAAAGGCCTCTCCATCACCGTCATCCTCACTCTCGCCCTCGGCATCGGCGCAAACGCCGCCATCTTCACCCTCGTCCGCGGAGTCCTCCTCCGCCCCCTCGTAAATCGCGACGAAAACCGCCTCATCTACATTCGCCAAAGCGCCCCCGGCCTCGACGATGCCAACACCGCCTTCTCCGTCCCCGAACTCGTGGATCTCCGCGCCCGCATCAAAACCATCAGCGAATTCGGCGATTTCTCCCAGTCCGGTTTCACCATGGTTGGCTTGGGCGAACCCCGCGAAGTCCGCGGCGGTGTAGTCGGCGGCAACTATTTCGAAGTCATGGGCCTCCACCCCGTCCTCGGCCGCCTCATCGACGCCCGCGATGACGGCCCCAACGCCGCCGGCGTCGCAGTCCTCACCTATCGCTTCTGGTCCACCGTTTACAAAAAAGATCCCTCCGTCATCGGCAAACCCATCCGCCTCGAAAGTTTCCTCGGCGCCCGCACCGCCACGGTCATCGGCGTCCTCGAACCCTCCGTCCCCTATCCCGCCGAAACCGAAATCATGTCCAACGTGGTCACCAGCCCGCATCACCTCTCCGCCACCATGGTCACCGGACGCGTCCATCGCATGACCGAGCTCTTCGGCCGCCTCGCTCCCGGCGCCACCCTCGAGCAAGCCCGCGCCGAGCTCACCGCCGCCCACTCCACCATCATGAAAGACCACGCCGACGGCTACCCCGCCAACGCCAAATTCGCCATCGACGCCAAGCTCCTCCGTGACCAGATCAGCTCCCGCGCCCGCACCATCCTCCTCGTACTCCTCGCCGCCTCCGCACTCGTCTTCATCATCGCCTGCTCCAACGTCGCCAATTTAATTCTCGCCCGCAGCGTCCGCCGCGAAGGCGAACTCGCCATCCGCGCCGCTCTCGGCGCCTCCAATTTCGCGCTTCGCCGCACTCTCCTCGCGGAAACTCTCCTCCTCTGCGGAGCAGGCGCATTTCTCGGCATACTCATCGCCCGCCCCATGGTCGGTGTTCTAGCCCGTTACGCCTCGCGCTTCTCCGTCCGCGCCCTCGACCTCACCGTCGACTCCACCATGTTGTGGGTTGGCGCAGGACTCGCTCTCATCGCCGCCGTCCTCCTGGCCTTCGTCCCACGCCTGCCCTCCGCCGACACCTCCAACGGCATCGGCATCTCCAACGCCCGGGTCGGCGTCTCCGGCAGCACCACCCGCCGCCTCCGCCTTTTCGCCGTCACCCAGATCGCCGCCTCCTTCCTTCTCCTCGCGGGAGCCAGCATGCTGGTCAAAACGCTTCTCTCTCTTCAATATGCCCAGACCGGCTTCGACACCGACCACGTCCTCACTCTCGACCTTCCCGTAATGTCCTACGGCAAATCTCCAGAACAAATCGCCGCTTTCTATCGCGAAACAGTTCGCCGCATCTCCGAACTCCCCTCCGTCACGCAAGTTGCCGTCGGCACGGTAGTTCCCTGGCTTGGCGCTGGCAGCTTCGGCCCCGGCCTCCAGTTCGCTGCCGAAGGCCACCCCTCCATCCCCGGCGAAGACCCGCGCGCCCAGTTCCGCAGCGTCTCCCCAGGATTCTTCGCCTCCCTCGGCGTCCCCATCATTTCCGGCCGCGACTTTGACGCCACCGACCGACTCGGCTCCGAGCAAGTCGTCATCATCAGCCAGTCCCTCGCCCAGCGCATGTTCCCCGGCCAGGACGCCGTCAACCGCCACATCACCTGGACCGATCCGGTCATCAAGTTCATCCCCGGCTTCAGCGCCGAGCCCCGCCGCATCGTCGGCGTCTCCGCCGATGTCGATGACGAGCACATCATTCCCGGCCCCATCCTCACCGTCTACCATCCATTCGAACAGCTCATGCTTGGCGGCCATCTCTTCGTCCACACCGGCGCAAATCCCTACGCCCTCGTCACTCCCATCACTCGCATCATTCATGACATGTCCATCGACCAACCGGTCGAGCACGCCCTCTCGCTAACCGACGTCCGCGCCGAAGTCCTCAGCTCCGATCGCCTCAACTCCATCGTCTTCGGCGGCTTCGCCATCGTCACCCTCGCCATCGCCGTGGTAGGCGTCGCCGGCGTCCTAGCTTTCTCAGTCAGCGCCCGTACCCGCGAATTCGGCATCCGCCTCGCAGTAGGCTCCCAACCGCGCCATCTTCTCGCAGGAGTAATCGCCCAAGGCGTCATCATCGCCAGCGCAGGCATCCTCACCGGCGCACTGGGAGGCTACGCCATCGCCCGCATCGCCGCCCGCTACTTCCAGGACATGCAAATGCCCAGCACCCTCCCGGTAATCGCCTCCGCCTTCGTACTCCTCGCCGCCGCCGTCATCGCCAGCGCCCTGCCCGCCGCCCGCGCCGCCCGCATCGACGTAATGCAAGCCCTCCGCTCCGACTAACTCGGTGGCCTTCAAAACCTCCTCAAGAAATTCCACTGGATCCGCGGGTTGCCGTCAACCGCAAGCAATCGCGATCATTCTCGCAAGCCGACGGCCCCTGATGCCAGGGCCTCCGCCGTGACGGCTCGCGCTCCTGCGCAGGTTGTGCGAGCACTCTAATCGTCAGGTTAACGAGTAATTGCTCGAGGAAGCCTATTTGTTAAACCATGCATCCAGCTGCGATACGCGGCGCATGGGGAAGCATAAATTAGCCCAGCTGTTAGGGTTCAGGGATCGGGAAACAGAAATCGGGAAGTCCAAAATCCACACTTGACATCGACAAATAATCCACTACCATATGGTTGTGGATAGGTTAGATACAACATTTGTGGCTCTATCTGATCCAACCCGCCGGGCGATGATCGAACGGCTCTCCCATGGACCTGCCTCTGTGCATAGATTGACGGAACCGTTTGCACTCTCGCAGCAGATGATTTCAAAACATATTGCCTACCTGGTGCGGGCGCGGATTGTGATCAAGACGAAGCGTGGAAGAGAGAGCGTGTGCACGCTTAGGCCAGAGACGATAAAGACAGTCAGCGACTGGGCGATTAGCTATCGCCGATTCTGGGAAGAGAGTTTCGACAAGCTGGATGTGGTTGTGAATCAAATGAAAAAAACGGAGGTCAGAGATGACAAAAAACACGGTTAACGAGAAAGAGCGGATGGTTGTCACTAGAGTTTTCGATGCCCCACGCGCATTGGTTTGGGAGGCTTGGACAAACCCGAAATATGTGATGCAGTGGTGGGGGCCGAAGGGTTTTACTGCGCCTTTTTGCGAGATGGATTTTCGCGTAGGAGGAAAATTTCTCTGCTGCATGAGAACGCCGGATGGGCAGGAGTTCTGGAATGGTGGGGAATACCACGAGATTGTTCTGCACGAGAAGATCGTTTACTCCATGTACTTTTCCGACTCCAAGGGAAACAAGGTCGAGCCTGCGCACTATGGAATAGAACATGAGGCCATAGACGGTGCGCACGACGTGGTCATTTTTGAGGACTTTGGAAACGGCCAGACGAAACTCACCTTGATTGGAAACGAAACCATGGAGGACGCGAAAAACAGCGGACAGGTAGAGGGCTGGGTTCAGATACTCGATAAAGTTGCCGCAGTTGTTGCCGGGCTAGCGCAGGCGAAATAAGAAGTTGAAGTTTTGATGATGGTCATGCGCGAGATACAGCTAAGGCTGGCGGCGGAGGCTTAGTTAGAACGGGCTTCTCGCCGCTTGGCCGAATAGTCTCATTTCCGGCTAAGTGACCCTTGGCTCAACTGTTGCCTTCAGGCCAATGCGCTCAGCGACCCATGTTCACCGAACTCAACATTAGTCTTGTGAAACGCGCTAGTGTTTATCGATTCACTTCCACTTGCCTGATAAGTCGGGTGGTCTCAATGGGTCGACGCAACATTAAGCTCGAACCCACGTTGCATTGAAAACAAAATCTAAAATCGCTCGCTAGGGCCAGACCAGCTGGAACGCTGCCCTGGCTAGGTTTTGACCGAGTACAGCGGAACAGATGGTCCTCCTGCGGAACCATTGTCGAATCAATGCACTGGGTGGTGGTGCGTCGACCCGTTGAGCTGGCAGCGTTTATCAGGCTGTGCAGAGTTCGAGAGCCTTTCTTGCCCATAGCGCTGACTAGGTGCTATCTTCCACGCCAATGCGTCCATTCTTTCGTGGTTTACTACTGCCCGCGCCGACGTTTCCACTCGACCCATACAGATGGCGGCGTGACAATCGCACTACCGGAGAAAAAGTTGTAAGCGGAATGCGATTGGGCTTCGGACTGGTTGCCGGATTGCTTGTACTTGCGTTTGCCTTTAGAGGAATTTCTAGCGTGGCGGTAGGAGCTCCCGCCTACGGTAACTATGGGCCCTTTGTCTCTTGGGGTATGGTTTGTCTCTCCACGGTCATTCTGTTCTTCACCGCCAACCGATGGGTGTCCATCGGGATTGGATTTTTCTGCGTTCCCGCCGTGTTCAAGAGTCTCGCCGTGCTTGTATCCGGAACGAACCCTTCTGCTTCGATTTCGTATTACAGGCTCACTCGGACGCAAGCTGGGGAAATACTGTTGGTCTGTATAACCATCATTGCGCTTACTTGGAGATTCCACGGAAATCCTCCAGCGCCGACTACATTTATCGACAGGATTGCGTTGACTCTCTTCGTGCTCGCAACAATCAAGCAAATGGTAATCCCCTATAGCTGGCCTCCTTTGCCTTTGATTTCAGGACTATCGGCACTCTTGATTGCTTGGGGTGTTTATCGATGGCAGCACGCGGGGGGACAAGGGGACACACGGGACGTTTTCTGATATTTTTCCGGCGGCGCCTTTAAAGATGGCGAAACTTCTCAAACGAGCGTGAACGTCCCGTCTGTCCCCAAGTTTAAATCTAGTTTAAATCTAATAAACGTTGCCAGCTCAACCGGTCAGCGCAACACCATTCAGTGCATTGATTCGACAATGCTTCCGCAGGAGAACCATCTGTTTGGCTGTACTCGGTCAAAACCTAGCCATGGCAGCGTTCCGGCTCGTCTGGACCTAACGAGCGATTTTAGCTTTTGTTTTCAATACAAGGTGGGTTCGAGCTTACTGTTGCGTCGACCCATTGAGACCACCGTCACAAAAAGACAAATGAGCCGTGGAAGGGTGACTTTCAAGATATCCAGCAAGGCTCTGCACGCAGCTACCGGCGACCATTTTGAGGTAGACTCCCGGTATTCCTATGGCAACCCAGCCCGAATTGCCGAACAACGATTCAGCGACTCAAACCATTCCGGCTGTATTAGAAACTCCGAAACTGACCCTCAAAGACTGGTTTCGAAGCGTCACTATCATCCTGATCGCCTTAAACGTGTTGGTCTATCTCCTGATGGTTTTCAGGGGCGTGTCCGCTTTCAATCCGGCGGCGGACAGCGTCTTAAAATGGGGTGCCGATTATGGGCCGCTGACGTTGCACGGCCAGTGGTGGCGGATGCTGGTGTCCACTTTTCTGCATTTCGGCATGATCCATCTCCTTTTCAATATGTACGTGCTTTTCAGCATTGGTCTGTTCATGGAGAGCCTGGCGGGTCGCGTTCCGTTTGTCGTTCTCTATCTGGTATGCGGGCTGGGAGGTTCCGCCGCAAGCCTCGCCTGGCATCCTTCGGTTGTGAGCGCCGGCGCGTCCGGCGCGATCTTCGGATTGTACGGGGCGCTGTTGGGCTTCCTCCTTCGTCATCGCGGCTGGATTCCCGCGGAATCACTGGCGTCACTGCGCAAAGGGGCGCTCACTTTCATCGGCTACAATCTGCTCTTCGGGCACCGTCCCGGCGTTGATATGTCTGCCCACCTGGGAGGGCTGGCGACCGGATTCCTCCTCGGGCTGTTTTTAATTGAGCCCACCTCCCTTCCCACTTTCAGTTCTTCGTCCAGTTCCGCAGGGCTAAACGTCCCAAGTCGAGAGCTGACGCCCGCCTCCAACTGGCGGGTTCCGGCGGCCGTCGCGATTGGGCTGGTGTTGATCGCTATTCCCATGATCGCCCTGCCGAAACCTGACGATTATTTGGCCGCGTACCAGCGCCTCGCCGCCATGGAAGAAAAGGACATTGAGCTTTTCAATGCTTCGATGAAGCAGTGGCAGGCCAATCAGATCACCAGCCCGCAGTACGCCGACACTCTCGAAAAACAAATCTTGCCACCGTGGCGTGCCGAGCGCGAAGCAATGCAAAAGTTGAAGGTCCCCCACGATCAGGCGGCCACGAAACGGCTCCTGGATGAGTACCTTATTGACCGCGAGCAGAGTTGGCAGCTCACCGCAGACGGTTTGCGAGCCCACGACGAAGACATGCTCAAGCGAGGCGCGCAAAAAGAGGCGGAAGCCGAAAAGGTAGCTGCCCAGCTGGGAGCCAACTGAAAAACTGGCTTCTCCTTCGCGACCAACCATCTGCTTAGCGAGTGACCCAACAACCTTTGGGAATACGGGGACGAATACGGGAACACGGGGACAGCCGAGACGTTCTCCGCGGGAACACGGGGACAGACGGGACGTTTTCCGCGGGCGGCGCGCAGCCTCCGTCCCAGCCAGTTCTATGGGCTTTAGCTAATCTCGCCTACCTACTGGCAGTCTGCGTTCCCCCCGTTACATTCTTCAAATCGCTCACAAGGTTCGTCATCCCACTATTAAAATTCTTGTCCCACGTAGCCTTCCGATAGGCTCCCTCCACAGGCTCAACAATAGTCCACAGCACGAAGTGCGTCTTCGCATCTAAAATCTCCAGCCGCAGATATGGCGAAAACGTTGCCAGTTTGTCCGCTCCCACCAGCGGCGCTGCAAAACTGATTTCAAAAACCAGGTCCGCGTCTGCCGGACTTCCCACCAACTCATAGCGCCCCCAGTTTTTCATGGCCGCATAAAACCCGTTATACGGCTGATTCATGTCGCCGCCTCTGCGGAACGCCGCAAGTGAAGTGGCATCCACTCCCGCATTTCCAAGGAACACCCGTTTCGCGGTTTGTATCGCAGTCGGCATCGGCGCGCTCGCCGTTGCCGCCTTGCCCTCATCCTGCGCTGCAGCCTCCACCGCCATTCCGCACATCGCCACCGTAGCCACCGCCAACATCGCCCGCAACACTCCCTGCCTGCTTCGATCGAACATGGCTCCTCCTTGCGTTCGAACCGCCGGTACCCCATTCACTGCTCAACTACTTGGACGCACCGCAACTCCCCCCGGTGTCAGCTTCAATCTCACCTGGGCCCGGTGCCGCATCCTTTGACCCATGAATTATTTAAGAGCCGGCGACACGGAGATATTCGAGGCCCGCGAGGTCTTTCCAGGCGCCTTGTTTCATCTCTTGTAATGCCCAGTGATAGTCGTCGTTGTTTTTACGGGTGACGATTACACGCAGGTCGGCCATCTGCCCGTCGAAGTCTTCTCCCCGGAAGCTGATGGTGGTGTCGTTGCCGTCTACTTTAACGGGGCCCTGCGTAATGTTATTTTGCGAGTCCATGTACCACACGGCCAGAGTTTTGTCGGTGGGGTTCCAGAAAAAATTGCCGTCGTAATTGTGCTGCGCGCCTTTGTCGAAGACAAAGTGGGTATTGAAACGGATGTAAACGTTGTTATCCGCCCACTGGTAGCGGGTTTCGATGCGCAGCATTCCAGGACCGAGTTTGGTGGCATCCGCGGTCCAGACGCCCCCGACGAGCCAGCTTAATGGGGCCATGGGCTTGGCGGCGTCCACTGGTTTGGCAGGCGCAGCCGAATCTTGAGAAGGGTGCTCAGGAACGGCAAGCGTCGATTTTTCGATGGTAGTTCCCGGCATGGAAAGGGAAAGCCCACACAGTATTAATGCGGAAAGGATCTCGCGAATCATGCTACTCCTTTTGATTTCAAGGTGAGGTGTTGGTCCGTCTCATTTAACGTACCAGCGCGCATTTCGTTTCCAGGTTTTTGCGCAAGAGCATACAAGCCTCAGCCCAAGGCGCGGGGGTGAAACTGGGGACGAAACTGGAAACTGGGGACAGACGGGGAAACTGGTGAAACTGGGGACAGGCGGGATGTTTTCCGAGCCTTGTTCGAACAGCACCGACTACTCCGGTCCTCCTTACCGACTAGGACAGGTCCGAACCTGTCCTTTTATTAACTTGTCACTACTATACACAACAAGTATAATTGACAATGACGCCGCAACCCCACCCGGATATCCATCGTGTGCAGTCATCTCTCTCCGCCCGCATTTCTCTTCGTCGCCTCTCGATTCCCCTGCCATACTCAAACAAACAAAGTGTCTCTTTTTGTCTCTTTGCCCTCTTTTTGCAATCGACTTTCTTTGTTTTCAATACTTTCTGGCCTCTTTTGCAAAAACAGGGGGGGTAGGCTACCGCGACAATGTCGAAACGATGACTGGGTGTACTTCTGGAAGCTCGGACAGCTGGGAACAAAAGAGTTTTGCGCCACTGCAGAAGTCTACTAACCACCCTGAAATCAACAACCTATGACCTCACCTGACATGCCCAGGCCACTCCACCCACAACGCGCTAACTCCATTCCACATGATCTGCACCCCAATACACACCAGCAGAAACGAAGTCAGCTGCAAAATCACCGTCATTCCCGTCGTCCCCAGAATCTTCCCCAGCCGGTCGGCAAATCCGTAGCAAAGAAAAATGCTCACCGCCAGCAAAGCGCAGCCCAGAATCGCCGTCAAGATACTCCAGAAATACAGCCCATGATGATGCGGCGAGTTCGCCCCCAGCGTGATGGCCACCGAAATCGACCCCGGCCCCACCGTCAGCGGCAGCGTCAACGGATAAAACGCGTCGCGATAAGGCTCCGTCGGAGCCACACTCTGCGCCGTTTCCTTGTCGTCAAAGTTGCCACCCTGCTTCAGCAGCGCCCACCCCGTCGACACCACAATCAATCCCCCGCCCACCTGCACCACCGGCAGCGAAATTCCAAAGAACGAAAGTATGTGCGTCCCGACAAAATACGATCCCACCAGCAGGAAAAAACTGTTCATCGCGATCCGCCACGACAGTCCCCGCCGCGTCTTCGCCGAATATTGCCGCGTCATCGCCAGGAAAATAGGACTCCCTCCCAGCGGATCGACAATGGGAAACAGCGCGCTCAAAATCAAAAACAAACTCTTTGCCGCTTCCACCATAAATTCTCCCGTCGCGCTAGTTCACTTTCCCGCAGCCGTTCGTCTTCAGAATCGGCGCCAGCACCCGCAAATCGCCGTCAATTGCCCCAGTCTTTAAATGCGAAATATCCAACCCCAGCAATTTCGCAACCAGCGGATACACATTCACATTTTCAAACGGCACCACCGACACTCCTCCGCAAATGTCCGGCCCCGCCGCAAAAAAACTCGCCTTCATCTCCGGCACCCGCGCCGGATCAAATCCATGCGCCCCAACTTCGGGGCGCATGGAATCGTGCCGCGCGTTCCCGCCAGCGCCACTTGCAGTGGCGCCATTTGCGATTGTGTCTACCGCCTGCTGCCGCGGCAGGGAAAACCTCACCAGATAAGGACCAGTCGTCACCACCACCGGATCCCCCGACCGCGCATTGCTATCCGCATGCAACGCCGCAGGCATCTGCCCACGCCGGTACACTTCAAATCGATCGCTCTTCCCTTTCAACCCCTCATAGACTCGCTCGGCGTCCGCATCCGACTTGGCATACAAACTCGACCCCACAATTTTTTCCAACGCGCCGCCATCCGCAAAATATTTATCCAGCGTGATCCACTCGCCCTGCACTTTCGCCATGCCGTGATCGGAAAGCACAATCACGTCCACCGGCAAATGCAATTTCGCCACTCCCGTGCGCAGCATTCCAATCTCGCGATCCACCACCTGCACCGCCGCCCGCACCTCGTCACTCTCCGGACCATACTCATGCCCCGCATGATCCACATCCGCAAAATAAAGCGTAATCAAATGCGGACGCCGCTCCGCCGGCAATCGCAGCCACGCCAACACCTGCTGTACCCGCGCATCGTCCGGAACTCGGTCGTCATACTTCACATAGTAAGAAGGCCGCGTCCTCTGAATCTCCGCTTCCGAACCCGGCCAGAAAAAACACGCCGCGCGCATGCCCTGCTGCTCCGCCAGCACCCAGATGGGCGTCCCTCCATACCAACTACCGTCCGTCACAGTAGCCGGATCCCCCAGCCGATAGGTTTGCTTCCTCACCGGATCGTAAAAATTATTCGCCACAATCCCGTGATGCTCCGGATAAAGCCCGGTAGCCAAAGTGTAGTGGTTAGGAAACGTCAGCGAAGGATACGCCGGAATCATCCCCTCGTGCGCCGCAGCCCCCGCCGCTCCCAGAGCGCGAATATTTTCCGCATGATATTTCTCCGCATAGTCATACCGAAATCCATCCAAAGAAACCAGAATCACATAATGCTGTCTCTGCTGTTCCGCCCCATTCGCCCCATGCTCGCTGGTAAGCACGGAAACAACATCCTGCCCAAGCGCAGCCGCCGCGCCGAACGCGAACACGCAGCACAAAACAATTCCGATACGCGCAGTAAGCCAAATTGCTCTCAGCCGCACGCAGCTCATCGACTCATCCGCATCGTGGCAACTATTTCTCAACCAGAATCTCCACTCCGTACGCTGGCAGCTC
>JBBRZT010000054.1:0-16177 GCA_038236395.1 Candidatus Acidiferrales bacterium | reverse complement strand
CGTACTCCGCGCATTCTGTTCCGCCGATTTCAAAATTCCATCCACCAGCGCCGCCTGTTGCAGTTGCCGCTCCGCCTCTTCCCGCACTTCACTCTCCAGATTCGGATCCGGAGAAGAAAACAATCCCGTATCGCGCGAATAAACCTTGCTTTTCGCATTATCGATCCGCGTACTGAAAACTTCCGCAGGCGGCAAATGCAGCGATATACTATGCGCCTGCACCGTCACGTCGCTCGGCTTGATGTTCCCAAGGTTCACTCCCGCGACCACCTCGCCATGCACCACCAGCAAAATGCGATCCCCGGCCAAAAATTTTGGCAGGTAAGGATTATCCCGTGCCCCGCCAATAATCTTGTCCATCGTGTAGCTCACCGTCTCCAGTTTCTGCAGCCGCTGAATCTGCCGCACCACCGTCGGCTGGTCGATATTGAACTTCAAACCGCCGCCGCGCATGAATCCCATCAAGTGCAGCAGTCCCACTCCCGTCGACAACCACACCGCCAGCCCGATAAATAAAATCGTCACCAGGCTCCCCAAAATAATCCCGCGCAGCCACGAAACCGGCTTACTCATACCCACATTTGTTTGTTCATTAGCAGTCATAAGTGAACCAGATCAAGTGTACTCCGAATCAAAATTGTGGAGCGCCCCCTGAGATCAACGAGGAACGTCGCTACCAACACTCGCCAAACATAGGCGTATGATTAGGATAGGTACAGAACATCGCCATGAACAAAACCGCCACAGCTAACGGCATCCGCCAGCAATTAAAAGAAGCGGCCGAAGAAATCCAGCATCTTGGCGGCTGGTCAGGTTTCAAGAGCGGCGAATGGCTCTTTAACCTGATGGAAAAGACTTTCCGCCACTATTCCCAGAACGCCGCCAGGGAATCCTTCCCACTCGAATTTCCAGGCCGCACCCGCGCCGAAATCGCCGATAAGCTCATCAAATCCGCGTGCAATAAAGCCGCCCTGGCAGGCGCCATCACCGGCGCCGCGGTATCCGCCGACGAACTTGTCGGCCTTTTCACCGCCGGCGAAGGCGTCATCGGCCTGCCCGTCAACATCGCCGTCGCCGCCACCGCCATCTGCTCCGAGGTTTTCTTCACCGCGCGCATCCAGCTGCAATTGGTCGCCCGCCTCGCGGCCCTCTACGGCGCCGCGCTCGATCCCGAAAATCCCGACGACCTTCTAGCCATCATGAATTTCGCTTTCGGCGGCGCAGTTGCCGAAGCCCTCAGCAAAGAAGTCGCCCAGTCCGGCGCAAAAATTTCCCGCGCCGTCGTCGGTCGCTACTACGCCAAGAAAGAATCCTTCGAAGTCCTGAAACGCTTCGCCAAAAAACTCGGCTACAAACTCGTGCGCCGCTCCATCGTCAACGGCGTGGTCCCCGGCATCTCGATGTTCATGGGCGCCCTCTGGAACAAACGCACCACCCGCACCATCGGCCGCAACGCCCAAAAATTCTTCACCGCCCGCGCCGCCATCCAACTCCCCTCCACGCACCTCACCCGGCGCTAAAGCACATGTGATCTTGCCGCGATTGTCGCAACTCACCCGAGCGCGTCATTCGCTCGCCGTCCATCTGATCTTGGCAACCAACATCGCGACCCACCATCAAAGTGTTGTCATCCCGTCGCGAAAGCGGAGGGACCTGCTTTTCCTCGCCCAATCTCTCGCGCACGCTAGTGGCTTCCTCAATGAACCCCGCTCGCACCCACCGCCGCAGAAAACCTCAACGGCACAGCCACCAGCGTAGGATACGAAACCTCCCAGATCTGCAGACTAGCCTCACCCGCATCCTTCGACTCGTACTCCACGTCATAGGTCTCGCCCACCGTAATCGGCATATCGGCCGTAGAAAACTTCAACTGCGCCGCCGGCAAATCCGCGCCATCTTTCGCGACAATCTTCCACTGCACCGGTTTTTCGTTGCTCGCCAGCCGCACCCGCAAATCCACCAGGTCGTCGGTAATATTGATCATTCGCAGCCGGTATCGCTCCCCGCTATGCAGTTCTACACGCTCAGGTTCGGGAACTCCATTGATCAGCATCAAATATCCGAACGGCGCGTATTTCCCCGAGCTGAATACAAACGTCCGGTCATGACTCGGATCGTACTTTTCACCCGGCTCCAGCACAATCAACGGCCCATAAATTCCATTCAGCAGTTGCCCCGCATCATGCCAATGCGTGTGGTAAATAAATGTTCCCGCGCGCGGCGGCGTCATCCGCGCCACAAATGAACCTCCCGGAGCTATCGCAGGCGTCGTCTGCTTCCCGGACCCCGTCCATCCCGCCACGCCATCGTAATAGCTCTCCAGTTCCATCCCATGCCAATGAATCGCTGTCGGCTCCTTCATCTCGTTCTTGATCTCAATTTCCGTCGCTTCTCCGCGCGTCAGCACAATCGGCGGCCCCAGAAAACTTGGCGCCGCTTCCGCACCTGCCACCGCCGGATGCGCCGGATCGATTACCACAACCTTATATAAAGGAATCTTTCCCGCATTGTCCGAAATCACCAAGTCCAATTTCCGCGCCGCGCCAGTCGACACCACCGCCGGCTTCGCTCCGGCCTTCGGCAGAATCGTAACTCCCACCACCAGTCCAGCCATCGCAATATTGTGATCGTGCTCCTCCGCAGCCCCCGCGGTATTCGCCGCAGGCGGATGCAGCGCCTCCGAAGGCGACATGTGCGAAACCATGTGGCAGTGAAACAGCCAGTTCCCACTTCGCTCCGGCTTCCACGTCAATTCAAACGTGTGTCCCACATCGA
The DNA here is from genome assembly GCA_038236395.1 of Candidatus Acidiferrales bacterium. GTDB lineage: Bacteria > Acidobacteriota > Terriglobia > Acidiferrales > UBA7541 > Acidiferrum. Next base: position 13,402 of record JBBRZT010000054.1, on the reverse strand, counting down.
TCCGCTCAGTCACCACGGTGCGCCGTTGCTCCGCGGAATACCGCGTGAAACTCTCCCCATTGCCCACCCCGTCGACCTCGAAAAAAAATCCATGCAGGTGCATCGCATGTTGAAAAATACTGGGGTCGATCACCCTCCAGTGAATCGTGTCTCCCGCCGTATACGTTAAGTTCCCGCCATGCGGCCACGCCTTGCCGTTTATACCCGCTATCTCCTCGCCGTCGCCGGGCACGTTGCCTTTTTTCCAGATTCCCAGAACAAAAATTCGATCGTCCACCTTGGCCCCAGGTGCATCCACGACAAACGCGCCATCCAACAGCGTCTCCGCCTGATCGCGATCCTCCAGCGAATGATTCGCGGTCGTCGCCCAGTAAAGGTACGTCCCCGGCTCGCCCGCCGTGAATCGCACCTCACGTGTTGCCCCCGCCGCCACACTCATCGCATCCTTCGCATCACCTGGATGCTGGTGCAGTCCATATATTTTTGCCGCCAGCGGCAAAGTGTTTCGAATGCTCGCGTGAATCTCCGTCCCTTGCGCCACGCGAATCAGCGGCCCAGGAGTTTGCGGCGCGCGCCCGCTCTCCGCGAACACATAAACATCCCGGTGCCCGCCGCCTTCCTCTTCCGGATACCACACCGCCTCGCGCATCTCGAGATGCAACTCCAGAATGTTGTTCTTCATCTCGCCCGCAGCCGTCCGATTGTCGTTCGCCGCCGCCTCAGGCGACGCCACCTTCGGCAGGGAAGCCTTCGACATATTCTGAGCAAACGCCCCCGCGCACACCACCAACTCAAATATCAGAATCAACAGCCCAGATAGACGACAACGCCGCATCGGTCGTTCTCCCGCACAAAATTCTCGCAATGTTCCGCAATGGCTTGAACAGTTATTCCGAACTCGCCAGCAAACTTACTGACTAAACCGCACCCGGTCAACAGCGTCCACACACGTGTTTCCCACAAAGGCGCAACTAGAAAGGTTCATGGCGAACTTGTCACCCAATCCATCGCCCAAGGCAGAAAACCAGGCGCAAACCGCCCTGCAACAAAAAAGTTCATCGCGTACTACAATGTTCACCAACGAAACCAAATGCCCGTCTTCGAAAGAATCATCTGGATCGTCCTCGACAGCGCAGGCATCGGCGAACTCCCCGCCGCCGCCTATGGTGACGTCGGCCGCAACACCCTCGGCCACATCGCCGAATCCCGCCCACTAAATCTGCCGACGCTCATCAAATTAGGCCTCGCAAACATCGCACCGCTAAAAAATCTCCACTCCGCAAAAAATCCACTCGCCGCCTTCGGCAAAGGAAATACCCACTCTCCCGGCAAAGATACCACCACCGGCCACTGGGAAATGGCCGGCATCTGGCTGCCCCAAGCTTTCCCCGTCTACCCTCACGGCTTCCCTCGCGAGCTCATCGCTGAATTCGAAAAACAAATCGGCCGCCCGACTCTCGGCAACAAACCAGCCTCCGGCACCGAAATCATCAAAGAACTCGGCGAAGAACATTTCCGCACCGGCAAACCCATCGTCTACACCTCCGGTGACAGCGTCTTCCAGATCGCCACCCACGAAGACATCATCCCCATCGCCGACCTCTACCGCATGTGCGAAATCGCCCGCAAACTTCTCGACGGCGCGCATCGCGTCGGCCGAGTCATCGCCCGCCCCTTCGCGGGCCCTCCAGGAAATTTCACGCGCACCCCCCGCCGCCACGATTACGCCGTCGACCCGCCCAAGCCCATGCTCCTCGACGTCCTCGCCGAAAAAAACATTCCCGTCTTCGGCCTCGGCAAAATCCACGACATCTACAACGGCCGCGGCGTAGAAAACTACGTCACCACCACCAGCAACGCCGACGGTATGGCCAAACTCACCGAGGCCCTCCGCTCCCGCTCGCAAGGCCTCATCTTCTGCAATCTAGTCGATTTCGATATGCTCTACGGCCACCGCAAAGATGTGGAAGGTTTCGCAAAATCCCTGGAAGAATTCGACGCCTGGCTGGAAAATTTCTTAGCTGCACTAAATAAAACCGACCTGCTCATCATCACCGCCGACCACGGCTGCGATCCTGACCCGCGCTGGCCCACCACCGATCACTCCCGCGAATACGTACCCATCCTCGCCTACACCCCGGCAAAATCCGCCGGCGCGCCGCTGGGCACACGCGCAACCCTCGCCGACATGGGCCAAACCATCGCCCAAAATTTCAGCGCCGCCATCCCCCACGGCCAGAGTTTTTTATCTGATTTGAAAAACTAGACACCGCGCAAGACCAACCGCGCGGTCAACGCGATGCAATCACTTCCCGGTGGCCGTCCCACCAGCACCACCACCCGGCGCGTAATATCCGTTCCTGGTCCGCGCCACCAACTTCCCTCGTCCCCGCGGCGGAATCACTTCCACCTGCACCGTGCGAAACGTCCCATCCCTCTTGGTATTCGTCGGATAATACGCCAGCGTGTACTGGTTCCGGATATCCCGCGCCACCTGCTCGCAGATATTGTGCACGTCATCCACATTCTCAGGAAAAAACGCCAACCCGCCCGACGCCAGCGCCAGCTGTTCCAGTGCCTTCTTCGCCCGCTTGGAATTTTTCTTGCTCTCCTCGCTCAGCAATCCAATCGTATAAATCACGGTATCCGTCTTCTGCACTTCCTTGATGGCCTTATCCAGCGAATTATGGCTGGTGTTGTCCTCGCCGTCGGTCACCACCAGCAGCACCCGCTTATCCTTCGCGGCTTTTTTTAAATGGTCCAGCGACCCAATCACAGCATCGTAAAGTGCCGTGCTACCCCGCGAATCAATCCGCTCCAGCGCTTCCTTCAATTCCGGAATGCTGTTGGTAAAATCCTTATCCAGATCCAGATAAAAATCGTCGTTGAAGTTCACCACGAACGCTTCGTCCTGCGGATTACTGGTCTGCACCAGCGTCAGCGCCGCTTCATTCACTCGGGGCCGCTTGTCGCGCATGCTTCCGCTGTTATCAATAACCAGCCCCATGCTCACCGGCACATCCTCGCGCTTGAACACCGCGAGTTTCTGCTCAACCTTATCCTCAAGAATCCGGAAATTTTCCTGCTTCAATCCTTCCGCAAACCGCCCGCGGTCGTCCAGCACCGTGGTATGCAACACCACCAGGTTCACATCGACTTTGATATTTGATTCCTGTCCGGTAGCTTGTCCCGGAGGCGCGGGCTGCTCGTTCGGTATCGGGATTTGCGCCAGCGAGGCCAGCGCTACGCCGCACACCAATACCGCAGCAAGCAGCGAGTAACGTAAAGATTTTGCAAAGGTGTCTGTCGAAAAACTAGTGGCTCGGCGCGTAGTATCCAGTCTTGGCATATACGCTGAGTGGAGGAAGTCCCTTAGGCGCGCGCAACTTGATCTTAACTTTGCGCCAGCGAGCGTCGTGTGTTTTGTTGCTTGGCCGGTATCCGATGACATATTGGTTTCGCAGCTCCATGCCGATTTTCGACGTGATGTCCGGAAGCTCGTCGAGTTTCTCGACCGAGAATACTCGCCCTCCCGTCATCTCCGTGACTTCACTCAGGAGCGACGGGCCGTTGAGTTCTTCCGGCGTGCGGTTGCGATATCCGAGCGGGTCAAATATGCCAACCGCGTAGAGCTGGGTGTCCGCTTCTTTTACCAGCCGTTTGATATCGTTCTCACTGTAACGACTATGATTATCTCCTCCGTCCGATAGGATGAGCAAGGCACGCTTGGCGTTGTGTGCACCCCTCATCTGGCTCAAGCCCAGATAAATGGCGTCCAGCAGCGCCGTGCGGCCTTTCGGAACGCTGAGCATCATGCGGCTTTGAAGATCTTCCACGCTACTCGTGAACGCGCTGGTCAATTCCGCGCGCTCGTTAAAACTCACCAGAAAAAATTCGTCCTGCGGGTTCGCGGTCTTGAAAAATTGTAGCGCCGCTTCCCGCGCCTTGGAAACTTTGTTCGCCATGCTTCCGCTGAAATCAAAAATCACGCCAATCGAGATGGGCACGTCTTCCGACGAAAACGTCACCAACTCCTGCTCCACGTTATCTTCAAACACGCGGAAATTATCTGTATCCAGTCCGGTAACCAGCCGGTTATAAGGATCGGTCACCGTCACATTCACCAGCGCCAGGTCCACGTCCATGTGTACGGTCCCGCCGGGCTTGATCGGCAACCCGGGCGTATCGTGCTTAACATCCTCTTTAGCTCTATTTTCGTCTTTGGCTTTGTTTTCGTCTTTTCCGTCGGGTGAGGTCTGCGCAACGAGGGGGGAATTTTGCGACGCAGCAAAGCAGGCAAGTAACAGCAGTATCATGGTTCGAAGCACAACGCGAAGATCGCGTTTCACGGCACCCCCTGTCATCCCGTCACTGCCGGGACGGCCGCGCGGTTCAGGACTAGAAGAAATACTACCACTCGAAGGAACGATTACAAGCGCGATTAAGTACTAAACACCTTGGGTTATAAAAAAAGTTTACCGTAGACGCCCCGACCTCCGCTCGACGCTGTGTTAGCATCCTTTGACGCCGCTAATTATCCGTTGGCGCTTGAGCCAGGAACCCGGCACGCGGATTTACGCGCCTAAATCGTCAATTTAGTACTACTACTGGAGCAATTCCTCGATGGCCGCCTCCGAAATTGTAATCGTCATACCCGCGCGCTACGGCTCAACCCGCCTCCCGGGCAAGCCCTTGGTATCCCTGGCTGGCACCCCCATGATTCAGCGCGTTTACGAACGCGCCAAGTTATCCAAGCTTGCCACCCGCGTCATCGTCGCCACCGATGACGATCGCATCATTAAGGTGGTCGAATCTTTCGGCGGCGAAGCCCGCATGACCCGCTCCGACCATCGCACCGGAACCGAACGCGTCGCCGAAGTCGCCGCCCACACCGAAGGCCAGGTCTTCGTCAACGTGCAAGGCGACGAACCCCTCCTCGACCCCGAAGTCGTCGATGCTGCCATCGACGCGCTCCTTCAGGAGCCCGCCGCCTCCATCGCCACGGTGGCCACCCCCATCAAAATTCCCGCTGACATCATGGATCCCAACATCGTCAAAACCGTTCTCGATTTCGACGACAACGCCCTCTATTTCTCCCGCGCTCCCATCCCCTGGGTCCGCGACACCGGCAGCAAAGTCCAGGCTCGCCACCTCAAGCACCTGGGCCTCTACGTATTTCAGCGCGACGCCCTCCTCGAATACCCAGCTCTCCCGCCCGGCACCCTCGAAAAAATTGAGCAGCTCGAACAACTCCGCTGGCTCGAAAACGGCTGGAAAATTCGCGTCGCCGAAGTCGCCCACGACTCCATCAGCGTCGACGTCCCCGCCGACGTAGCCCGCGTCAAGTCCCTCCTCCAAAAATAAAACCGCCCGCCAGGAACTCTGACGGGCGGACAAAAAAACAAATCGTAACGAGCCGTTACTGCTGCCGCAAGGCCGTCCCAATCACCACCCGATCGCTATCTACTCCAACGATCACGATCGTGTTGTTATCCACCACGTACGCCCTGAAGTTAAACGTAGTAGCCGGCGACGTCGCAGTCGTCAGTTGCATCGCATTCCCCTGCGCTCCGCCCAGCGATCCCTCTCCCTGCAGCGTCAAAAATCCATTCACCGCAACTCCGGTGAAGATTTTCAAATCGCCCAGTTCGGTGAAGTCCACCACGCCGCCCGAAATATTATTCGTGCCAGCGTTGGAAATTGGAATCACGCCAACGAAATCTTCTTCGAAGCCGTTATCCAGATTCACTCCACCCCAGTCAATCGCGTAACTCCCCGCCAGCGATGCAGGCGTAAACGTTCCGGACTGCGCCGTGATCGTCCCGTCTCCCACCACGTTCGCGGAATTGTCCTGTATAAATCCCTGCGTTGCCGATGCCATATAGAAAACGTATATGAAAGGCTGGTTACGAGTCACGTCCGTGAAATTCAACGTGCCCCTCCCTGTGCCCGCCGCATCGATCGTCAACGCCACATTCTTGAACCCGCCGCTCTTCGGAAAAGTGTTAACGCCTCCGACGAAATCGTCGTCCAGCGCCAGGTTGGTGATCGTCCCGTTAGCATCCGAGGTAAACCGCCCCACGCGCGCCAGCGGTCCAAACTGGCTGGTGTTAAAAGCTCCGCCTCCGACGGCAAACACAAAGCTGCCGGGAAACGCCGCCACGGTAGTAGGCACATTGGTCTGCGCCGTCGCCGATCCGACAGTTTGGGCGTTGCTGTCGTTCTCCACAAAAATCATGTGGCTCGCATCCACCACATAAAAAATGTACGTCAGATTCACCAGTTGGCTGTTGATCGTGGTGCTCACGCTCAGCGTCCCGCGTCCAAAATTGCTGAAGTTGCTGGGATCCAGCGTAATTGTTCCCGGTTGAATGGTCAGCGGCCCCGATGCGGACGCATCATCGTTCACGTCCATCACCCCGCCGGTCACTCCGCTCACGCCGTTAGTGGTGAATTGCCCGACCAGCGAAATAGAACTCCCGCTGCCCAGGTCCACTCCAGAAAAATCAAACGCATAGCCCGTCGCAAACGCGCTGGTTATGTTTTGCAGATGGAAGTTTCCGCTCATGGTTGAAAATCCGTCGGTCTCCACCATCAACCCGCCCGACGTCGAATCCAGCGCGATGCTGAACACAAAAACGTCCGCCACCGACGGATTGTTTACGTCCGGATGGCTTAGTGTCACCGTGCCCTTTCCATTGGCGGAAATGGAGTAGGTTGAAGCCGGCGCCGCGGTAAACAGAAACGCACTGTTGGACCCGCCATCATTCACGTCCTCAATCGCTGCGGTGATATTCCCCTGTCCATCGGCCTGAAAACTGCCGATACGCGCTATCGAGAAGCCCGACAGGTCCGTCCCGCTCATCGAAAAAGCGTACGTCCCGTTCAAGCTCGCATTTGAAAAATTTCCCACCGGAGGGGGCGGCGGAGTTATCGAACTTCCTCCTCCTCCGCACGCTGCCGCAATTGAGCCCAATAGAAAGGCGCTGAAGAAAAACACCCGGTTCATCGCCGTCGTCTTCACCGCACACCTTCCGGCGTAACCATTCTGCCGTCAGCGCCGCGCGTTGTTGGCGACAGCGGCATCCCCGCTCTAGAGCGCACCGCCACCGATTGCGAACCTTTCTGAATTACGCGCGCCACGAATACTGTCCCGCCGCTGTAGGTCACAGTCTCTCCGGTGATGCTTACCGTGTTGCCCGCCTCCAACGTCAGGTGATTGGCCTTCAGCGTCCGCGCGTTGCCCAGGTGCGCATCCACCGTGCCCGAAGAAGTCTGTACGATCACGTGCGCTCCCCGTAGGGAACTCTTCCCCGCCGCGCTGTATTCCAAAACCTTGCCGCTAATCACGCTTTCACGCGCCACGTCGTAACCGCCCGGGCCTGTGTTGCGTACCGCCGCTTGCGGAATTTGTCCCAAAGCGCTGCCACTAAAAGTTGCCGCCACAAAAAACAGCACGGCCAGCACTCCAGCCGCGCCGCCACTTCTCTGCCACGTATCCTTATTCATTTCCCACCCTCAGAAAATTAACCGCAATATAACGGCATGCCAGAATCGGTTTCAGTCCCACTCAGCGCCAAGAATAACCAGATGCCCGGAGAACACAGACTGACCCTGCGAAGCGCATGTGAATCTTAGATGGGCGAACTCCCCGAATGGCTGCGAGCCGATTCCTGATTTTTCACAAATGGGCGCCTAAGCATCATCATCCGCGTCCAACAAAAATCCAGACACCAATACACGCACCCACACGGAAAAACACCACCGCAGAAACAAAGTTGCGCACCATTTCGTGCCTCTTTCACTTCTCTCCAGGCATGCATCTCTAGTTCCGCCCCTCTCCGCCGGAAGTTCCAGCACGTCCGCTCGCCGTTCCCGCAGAAAAAATCTGCGCACCCCTCATCAACAATTGACACTCCTCCTTCTTCCGTACATAATTCCTTGTACGTCTCCTGCGGAGGACCGATAAGTCCGCGCTTTGAAACCGCGGACTGCACGGATGGCGCCAAAATATATTTTTGTTACCGGCGGTGTGGTTTCCTCATTAGGAAAAGGCGTAGCTGCCTCTTCCATCGGCTGTCTCCTCGAAAGTCGCGGCTTCAAAGTCACCCTGCAAAAGTGCGATCCCTATCTCAACGTGGATCCCGGCACCATGAGCCCCTTTCAGCATGGCGAGGTCTTCGTCACCGAAGATGGCGCCGAAACTGACCTCGACCTCGGCCATTACGAGCGCTTCACTCACGCCAAGCTTTCCCGCGACAATAACTGGACCACCGGCCGCATCTACGAAACCATCCTCACCAAAGAGCGCCGTGGTGATTACCTCGGAAAAACTGTCCAGGTCATCCCGCACGTCACCGACGAAATCAAAGCCACTATCAAAAAAGTTTCCGAAGGCGTCGATGTGGTCATCGTCGAAATCGGCGGCACCGTCGGCGACATTGAATCTCTTCCATTTCTCGAAGCCATCCGCCAGATGCGCCTCGAACTGGGCTTTCACAACACTCTGTTCGTGCACGTCACTCTTGTTCCCTTCATCGCCGCTGCCGGCGAGCTGAAAACCAAGCCCACCCAGCACAGCGTCAAAGAAATGCTGGGCATCGGCATCCAGCCAGACATCCTGCTTTGCCGCAGCGACCGCCACATTCCCGAAGAGCTGAAAAAGAAAATCGCGCTCTTCTGTAACGTCAAAGATTCGTGCGTCATTTCCATGGAAGACGTGGACACCATCTACGCCGTTCCAGTTGAACTCGCCAAGGAAGGCCTGGACGCCGAAATCGTTCATCACCTCAAACTCGCCGACAATCCCGCCAACATGCAGCCCTGGCTCGACCTCGTCCAACGCATGCATCATCCCGCCGGCGAAGTGCGCATCGCCGTCGTCGGCAAATACGTGCAGCTCGAAGACGCCTACAAGAGTCTCCGCGAAGCGCTCCTCCACGGAGGCCTCGCGCACCAGCACAAAACTGTTCTCGAATGGATTGAAGCAGAAGAAATCACTTCCGCGGAAATTGCCGCCACTCGGCTGCGTGGCTACGACGGCATTCTCGTCCCCGGTGGATTCGGCAAGCGCGGCATCCAGGGCATGGTCCACACCATTCAATACGCCCGCGAAAATAAAGTTCCGTTCTTCGGCATTTGCCTCGGCATGCAGTGCGCCACCATTGAATACGCCCGCGACATGGCCGACCTGAAACAAGCCGACAGCACCGAGTTCGATCCGCAAACTCCTCATCGCGTCATCTACAAACTTCGCGAACTTCTGGGCGTTGATGAAATGGGCGGCACCATGCGCCTCGGCGCCTGGCCTTGTAAACTCGAGCCCGGCTCCCTCGCCCATCAGGCCTACGGTAAAACAGAAATCAGCGAGCGCCACCGCCATCGCTACGAATTCAATCGCGACTACGAAAAAACTCTACTAGGCGCCGGCCTGCGCATCACCGGCCGCACTCCCGACGAAAATTACGTCGAAATCATCGAAGCCCCGGACCACCCCTGGTTCCTCGGCTGCCAGTTCCATCCCGAATTCAAATCCAAGCCCCTCGAACCCCATCCATTATTCGCCGCCTTCATCGGCGCCGCCCTCGAACACAAGCGCCACAAAAATCGCCCCGCCGCCATGCTCGCGCAGCCTGAGCAAACTCAAACCCACGCCCCCGCCCTCCGCGCCTCCCCCAGCGCCACTGCCTAGATACACGCAGTGCCCGCAACTGTACTAACGAATGATTTTCGGTTGGATTCCGCGGAGCACGATTTTCAGCGATTCGCTGGCCCCAGATTTAGTGCCGTTGTTCCAAACCACGCCTCCGGTAGCTGTGAACAAGTGTTCGTTCGGATCGTAGACAATCTCCTGTGCTTGCACCGTAAGTAAATTGAAGGTGAGAATCGCCGGGTATTTGCGCGCCTTCCCCGTCCCATCATCGGACGTCTCAGGTCCCGAGAATCGCTGTAAGACACCGCGTGAGTCGGTAGTTCCAAACAGGATCATGGGTTTCATATGAGTGCGGGCAATTCCCTCCAGTTCAATATAGTGAACGAATTCCGTATCTGAAGGACAGACCCACATCTGCAGGTTGAATCGCACAGGAGCATCTCGTCGCAACATGAACGCGGCTCGCCGGACAGTGCAGAAGCCGGACTGGCTAACGCGCAAAGTATAAGTGTCCGGCTTTAGCTTGATAGAATACGTGCCATCATCTCGCGTATTAGTAACGTACTCATCAGTACCACTCCAGAATGTGATGGTCGCTTTGGAAACGAAAGCATCTGTGATGTCGACCACGCGACCTTGAACCGTTTCCTCTGAGTCCGGTTTCGATTCGACTGTCGCGCACATGGCTAGCAACAAGGCGACAACTAAAACTCCCGCAACACGTCTCATAAATAGGAGTATACGACTGTTTAGTTTGACCTCACTCTTGAGCAGTGCTATCACTTCATCGGTGTACTTGAGTAGTCGGGAGCTTGCGTGGGCGGACAGGGCGTAGAACGCAGGGACATTCTTCGATACATCGCCATCGCCTCGGCGGCCAGCACCTTTCCGGGCTTCAGCAAATGGGCATTTGCCTGCGCTACGACTCACATTAACGAAATTTCCGCCGCAACGAAACCGCCCTCCTCGGCGGCTGTGTACCAGCCGTTGTTTTTTTCTCCGCCGCTTTTCGCCATGATCGAGCGCCTGGCAGACATCATTATTCCCTCCGACGAAACTCCCGGCGCTAAAGAAGCTGGCGTCGCCGAATTCATTGACTTCATGGTTGCCAATCGCGTGCCCGTGAGCGCCAACCGCGACGCGCGCAACACTCAGGATGCCATCGAGCTCGGCAACGACGCGCAAACCAGGTTTCTCGCAGGACTCGACTGGCTCAACGCCCGCAGCAAATCCGAGTTCAGCCACCAATTCATGGAGTGCACTCCGGAGCAGCAGACCAACCTGCTCTCCGAACTGGCTTACAAATCCAAGTTCAAGCCCATTACAGAGAGTGGCCGTGCGTTCTTCCAATTCCTGCGCGACTACGTCGTCGTCGGCTACTACACCACAAAAATTGGCCTCGAAACTCTCGGCTATCCGGGCTTGCGTACTGTCTGGCCGTCGCTGCCCGCATGCGCTCATCCCAACGATCCCGAGCACGTGAATCTTCCTAAACCGGCATCAACCTAGAGCAGAACACTCATGCCCACAGAAAAAATATTCGACGTGATCGTGGTGGGGACCGGAGCCGGCGGCGGCACCGCCATGAAGCTTCTCTGCGAAGCTGGCCTTAAAGTCTGCGCCATAAATTCCGGCCCGCGCACCGAGCCTGCCAAAGACTACAAGCTGCACCGCCAAGTCTACGATCTAAAATATCGCGGCTACGGAAATCCCCTCAGGTTTGCAGGCAAGCCTCATCAGGAGCCTTACTCCGTCGAAGAGTCCGAGTTCAGCGAAGGCCGCGACCTCTTCGAGCACGACGTCGCCTATTCCAACGAACCCGGCACCGATTGGTATTGGAAACGCTGCATCGCCACCGGCGGCAAAGCCAACTTCTGGGGACGCTCTTCCGCGCGCTTCGGCGACATCGATTTCAAAGCGGCGGATCTCGATGGAGTAGGCGAAAACTGGCCCGTCACCTACGCGGAGATCGCTCCGTGGTTTTCCAAAGCCGAAAAATATATGGGCGTCGCCAGCACCATTCAAAATCGCCCCAGCAATCCCGACGGCGACTACTTGCCTCAAATGCCCTTCCGCTGCATCGACTACATCATTCAAAAGGGCGCGGACAAAATCGGCTTGCCGTATCTTCCGGACCGTTGCGCGCAACTCACCGTCGCGCACAACGGTCATCCCGCCTGCCACTACTGCGGAAGCTGCACGCGCGGCTGCGACGTCGGGGCATTCTTCTCTCCCACGTGGTTTACCATTCCCGATGCGGAAGCCACCAAAAACCTAACCCTTCTCACCAATGCGGTCGTGCGCGAGGTGCTCGTCGACGAAAACGGAATGGTTAAAGGAGTGGCCTACGTCGACCGCGTCAGCAAAAAAGAAGTCGAGGTCTACGCCAAAGTAGTTGTCCTCGCCGCCTCATGCGTCGAGACCGCGCACATCATGCTCAATTCCAAATCGCGCCACTGGCCGCAGGGCATCGCCAATTCCAGTGGGCAGCTCGGGCGCAATCTCTGCGATCAGCTCTATGGCTGCCCCGGTTACGGATATTTGCCGCGCCTGCTCGGCCAGCCCGCCACGCCCGACAACATCGCCGACTCCACCGTCGGCTGGATGCCCCGCTGGCAGAATCTCAAAAATCCCCGCGAAGAAAAATTCGTACGCGGCTACTCCGTCTACGTCGGTGGAGGCTGCGGAGAATTCCCCGGTTATTACAATCAGCTCGAAGGCTTCGGATCGGAATTCAAGCGCGACATCAAGCGCTACTATCCCACTCCGATCGGCGCCCTGATTCAAGCGCCGTGCTTGCCGAGTGCATCAAATTACGTCGACATCGATCCGCACAACCTCGACATTTTTGGAATTCCGCAGCTGCGCTTTCATTACCGCTGGGGCCAGAACGAACTGCTCATGTGGGAACACGCCAAGCAGATGATGATCGATCTCTTCAAATCGATGGGCGCGGAAATGTGGGGCGCGGACACGGAACCCAACCGCCCTGGAACGAGTTTGCATGAGACCGGCGTTTGCGGCTTCGGCAACGACCCAAAAACCTCCGTCACCAACAAGTGGGCACAAACTCACGACGTCGCCAACCTGTACATCTGCGACGCCAGCATCTTCCCCGGTCAGACCGACAAAACCACCACCATGCCGCTCATCGCCTTCGCCATGCGCACCTGCGACCACATGCTCGACGATTTCAGCAAAGGCGTCCACCACCGCGCCTGACAGCCGCCACCAACGCACTCACCAATACTGGAATCACCGTAAAGTTGCCGCCAGCGCCCATACCGTGCGCTCGCTTTCGCGCATTAGGCTCACCGCTGTATACTTACTCTTGTGAGGTGAAAGACCATGGGCGCAATTACTCCGGAACAGGCAACGTTCCTGCTGCAATTTAATCTTCCCGCCGTAAAAAACGAGCACAAGGTCACCCGCTCGGTCATCGACGCTATCCCGCAATCCAGCAGCGACTATCGTCCCGATCCCAATTCCAAAACCGCGATGGAGCTGGCCTGGCACATCGTCGCCGCGGAGAACCGCTTTTATGCCGGCATCGCCGACGGCGCTTTCGATTTCACTCCCAACCATCGCCCCGATAATGTGCAAACTCCTGCTCAGATCGGCCAATGGTATGGCGACTCCTTTACGAAAAATTTCGATCGCCTCACCAAACTCTCCGGAGAACAGCTCGCCAAGATCATCGATTTTCGCGGCATGTTCCAGCTTCCGGCTGTCGCCTATCTGCAATTTTCT
>JBBRZT010000053.1:0-16227 GCA_038236395.1 Candidatus Acidiferrales bacterium | reverse complement strand
GTCGACCAGGCCACTGAGCTGTTGCGCCGCCGCCGCAACGTCGCCTACAACGCCAAAGACAGTTTCGCGATTCGCACCGCGCAGCAGGAAGTGGAGCAGTTTCACAGCATCGTGGGAATGGTGGCGCTCGCCGCGGTCGTGCTCAGCTCCGTCGGCCTGCTGATTGGCGGCGTGGGCGTGATGAATATCATGCTGGTCAGCGTTACCGAGCGCACCCGCGAAATCGGCATCCGCAAAGCTATCGGCGCCAAAAGCAAAGACATCACCTGGCAATTCTTGCTGGAAGCCATGACCCTGACAGGTGCAGGCGGTATCATCGCGCTCATCCTGGTCAATGGACTGGTGCTGCTGATTCGCATGACGCTGGAATGGCACGGCAGCGTGCCGCTGTGGGCCGTGGTCGCCGGGCTGGTGGTCAGTGTGAGTGTCGGGCTCTTCTTCGGCGTGTGGCCGGCTATGAAAGCCGCCAAACTCGATCCCGTCGAAGCTTTGCGTTACGAATAGCCGCCGAGCGGTCTGCGCGTTCGAACATCCCGCTCTTAAAACTATCGCAGCGCCAATCCACCCGCGGGTTTAAACCCCGGATTGTTCACCAACATCGTCGCCGCGGTGCTGCTGGGCCACACCACTTCCAGAGAAGTTTCGTGCTTCACCAGCATTTTCGCCTTACGATTCACGCGCACTTGCATGCTGTTCGTTCCGTCGGCATGCAGTTCGGAATTGTTTTCCTTGTGCATCAGTACGGTCTTATCTCCCCGGTAGAGCACCACTCGCAAAGCGTGCTCGCCCGCGCTGATCGGGCAATTGAAGCGCAGCGTGTCGCCCAGATGCTCCGGCCGCAACGGCGTTGTTAGCAGCAACTCGTCTCCCGAGTAGACTTCCAGGGTTTGCTCGGTAACGCCCGAAACGATGTCGATGTGCAGCATGGTCTGCGCTATCGCCGGTGCCGAAGCTTTTACCGGCGAAGGGCTCAGCGTTCCTGGCGTCATTGTCGGCAGACTGCTCTTTAGGCCCACAGCCGATTTTGAGTTCGGTCGCGCAGGTTGACTCTTTGCTGACGTCACCGCGTGGCGTTCAAAAGCCGGGGTGATTAGCACCGGTGCGGCCGCGACTTCTTCCTGATGTTCCGCTGAAATATCGTTCAATGCCGAATTTCCAGAGTCGGTGTTGAGCGACACCGGTTCCATCGACTGCGACGAGCTAACGTTGATCATCGCTGCGTTGGAAGTGACCGGGGGCCGCGTCGCAGGATTGGAGTCCTTCGGCGCGGCAACGGGAACTGTCGCTGCCGACGTTGTCAGCGTCGGCGCCCGATGCGTGTGGTTGCGCAACGCTCGCGCGATGGGCACCAGTGAAATGAGTACCAGCGCTGCCGTACCCGCGGCCCACAAATCTCTCCGCTGCCACGGACGGTTCCACCAGGCGGACCTGGAGCTCAAAATTCTTGCCATCGTTGTGGGAAAATCGCGCGACGCGTCCTTCATCGAAGCGCGCAAGGTTTTCACCGCGGCTGCCGCCCACACCTGAGCACGCTGCATCGGCTGGTTGATAGCTGATGCTGGCTCCGTGGACACTCGCGCCGCTTCGTTGCTGCCCGCAAAGGGATACAAGGAAGCGCCTAGCGCTTCGGCAGTCGCATAGCGATCCGCCGGATCTTTCGCCAGGCAGCGCATGACCACGCGATCGAACGCCGGTGGCAGGCTGGGATTGTGATGTGAAGGCGGAGGCGGCGTGATCGAAACGATCTGCGCACACACCGCGCTGACCGAGCTTCCATTGAACGGCCGAACGCCGGTGGTCATCTGATACAGGATGATACCCAGCGAAAACAAGTCCGAGCGCGTGTCTTGCGTGTGTCCCTGAATCTGCTCCGGAGAAAGATACGCCGGCGTGCCCATTAGGCTCCCGGTGGTAGATACCTGGGTCGCAAATCTCGCGATTCCAAAGTCTCCCAGTTTGACCTGCCCATCCTTGGTAACCAGGATGTTCGCCGGCTTGACATCGCCGTGAATCACCCTGGCCCGGTGCGCCCGCGCGAGTGCCGCGGCAAGATCCGCCGTCCACATCACCGCTTTTTCAAGCGGCAGAGGACCGGCATCCAGAAACTTTTCCAGCGTCTTGCCCTCGACGTACTCCATCACGAAGTACGGCACACCATTGCTGTCCGCGCCCACGTCGTAGAGCCCCACGATGTAGGGATGCGCCAGCCGCCCGATGATCTGGGCTTCGCGCAGAAATTGCTTTTGCACGTCGCTGGACCCGAAGCCGTGAAGGAAGGTTTTCAGCGCGACGGTGCGGCCGATCAGCGTGTCACGAGCTTTGTCTACGCGGCTGGTGGCCCCGGTGCCTAACGTTTCTAAAAATTCGTATCGACCCTGCAGAGTTGTCATTGTTCTTTCGCCAGGCGAGCGAGCGTTACGCCTTTGCTATACGAACATTGTCAATCTACGGTTTGCGGTCGGAAATGACCCGATGGTTCCATTTTTTAGGGACTCCGGTACCTGTCCCTGCGACCTAAGTGAATTACCGTAGCGGAAAAATGGGGAAAATAAATTACTTCGGTCTTATGCCGAGCGCAAAAGCTTTGCCGCGCGCGAGCCCAGGCTCAGCGGTTGAACGATCACCTGCGTGGTCACTTTTCGTCGCGCGAAGGGATACAGATCGTTCGCCAGCGTTTCCGCCGACGCATAACGCGTGTTGGGATCCTTGTCGAGGCAATGGGCTATCAGCTGATCAAATCCAGCGGGCAGCGATGAGTTGGCCTGCGAGGGAGGAAGCGGCACGGAAGAAAGCACTCGATTGCACACGCCCTGCAGCGTATCGGCGTCAAATGGGCGCCGCCCGGTCACCAGCTCATATAAGACCACGCCGAGCGAAAACAGATCGGAGCGCGCATCCTGCGGCTTGCCCATGATTTGTTCAGGACACCAGTAAGCAGGCGTGCCGGAAAGAGAATTTCCCGACGTCTCGCGCGCAGCCAGGCGAGCCATTCCAAAGTCCATCAATTTTACGCGGCCGTCTTCGGTGATCAGGATGTTTGCCGGTTTGATATCTCCGTGAATGACGCCTTTCTTGTGCGCGGCCGCCAGAGCTACCGCGACTTCCGCTACCCACGCGCAAGCCCGCGGCAGTGGAACGCTTCCTTTATCCAATATACGATCCAGCGGTTGACCGGTCAGGAATTCCATCACCAGGTAGGGTGTCGAGGTGGACTCTTCAATGCCCATATCGTGCAGCGTAATGATCGAGGGATGCGAAAGTTGTCCGACCACGCGCGCTTCCTGCAGAAAACGTTGGCGCGCTTCACCCTGGGCAAGTTCTGAGGATAGTAATTTGATCGCCACCAGGCGGCCAATCATGGGGTCATGCGCGCGCGCCACTCGGCTGTTCGCGCCGGTGCCAATGATATCCAGAATTTCGTAGCGGCCGACTTGCACGGGACCCTTCCATCGAATAACCCGGTTTCCACACTCCGCCTCGGGCTATTCCTGCTGCGCTCTTCTACGCCATCCATTACACGATTGGCGCACGCAGGCTGTAAGAGTACGTCCGTACTAACAAAACATAACCAAAGTCAGCGGATGAACTCGGCCGCCAAAACATTAAGATTCGCTTAATAGAAATCTTAGTTGGATTTGGGGCTTGAAACGATGACGGTAGGTGATTTTGGGTCCTGCAATGCCGCGTAGCCCGGCGCGGAGCTGAGCCGCGCGGGGAAGTCCCGCACAAATGCCTTCATCGCCGGATGCCAGAAGCCATTAAAACCAAAGTTATTCATTTCGTGCATCGCCTGCGTCACCGGCCATTTCTGCACACTCATCCGGTACGTCGCGATGAACACTCCGGTGCGATCCTCGCCCAGCAGGCAGTGCACGAATATTTTTTGCTGCGGGTCGTGGGTCAGCGACAGAAATTGAACTACCTCTTCGTTGGTCGGCGCCGCGAATCCGGCGATGGGAATTTGCACGAAGTGCATGCCTAGCCGCTCAGCTTCTTTCTTTTCCCATTCTGCTTTCGCCCGGTCTTCCGCGCGCAAATCGATAATGGTGGTTATTCCCAGCTTTTTTAATTCTTCGAGTCCCTTTTCGTTGGGCTGCGCGCCGCGATAAAGATTGTCATTGATCTTGCCGGGGTTCGGAATTCCGTTGATCTTCAGTTTGTCGCCGTAGGCCGACGACATCGTCGAAGGCGTGATTGCTTGCGGTTTTTCCTGCGCCCGCGCAAACGCTGGCGCAAATAAAATCAATCCTGCAAGCGAAAATAAGCGAGCACGTCCCATGGCTAATTTGATGCATACCGTATTTGGAAGGATGGAACGACTTTACGCTGATGTTCGGTGCGCGTCCATGAGCGGCGCGCAATTTTATTTTCTAAGTGTTTGAGGCGTATGGCGATACCAGAAACGTACCACTACTTATAGACAGATTAATCACAATCACTCGAACATTTTGCGACTTTTTTCTTTTCTCCTGCTATTTTTGCTTGACAGTTATTTCGCGTGGGTCGATACTGCGAATCCAGATTCGGGGGACGTGCACTCCCCAAACCGCCAAGTCGAGAACCACCACGGCGTGTTTGGAGTTGGACGATACCAAGCCGGGTTCACAGCAAAAACCGAGCGCGAAGTCCCAGCTCCGCGCCCGTATTCGGGCGCGGTTCCTACCGTAAGGCTGGCGTCCAGTCTTGATGGCAGAGCATTTGCGTTTTCGGTATTTTCACTCCGGCACCGGACTCTGCATTGCGGGATGCAGAGGAGTAAAATTATAGGGTTCCCTCCCACGGGAGCCTTACGCGTTGGAGGAACTGATGGCCACTGTGAAGACTGCACTGAACGGCAAATCGCTGCAAACGGGCACAACGACGGAGACTAATTCGTCCTCCGCCGGCACCGGTTTGTTTTTCCAGCGGTACTTCACGGACGGCACGAAGTCTCCTTTCGACATGGTCGAATGGGAACAACGCACCGCCTTGATCGGCAACGAAAAGGGCGTGACCATTTTCCGCCAGGAAGGCGTGGAAGTCCCCAAGGGCTGGTCGCAGACCGCCACCAATATCGTCACCAGTAAATATTTTCACGGCAAGCCCGGTTCGCCGGAGCGTGAAGGCTCGGTGCGCCAGTTGATCGCGCGAGTAGTGAATACCATTGTCCGCTGGGGCGAAGAAGGCGGCTATTTCGCCAATGACGATTCGCGCGATGCTTTTCGCGATGAGCTCACCCACCTGCTCGTCGAGCAGAAAATGGCCTTCAACTCGCCGGTGTGGTTCAACGTCGGCGTGCAACCCAAGCCGCAATGCTCCGCGTGCTTCATCAACTCCGTCACAGACACCATGGAATCCATCATGGGCCTGACGC
This sequence comes from Candidatus Acidiferrales bacterium, assembly GCA_038236395.1. GTDB lineage: Bacteria > Acidobacteriota > Terriglobia > Acidiferrales > UBA7541 > Acidiferrum. The sequence continues at coordinate 10,874 of JBBRZT010000053.1, read as the reverse complement.
GCACCGAAGGCATGCTCTTCAAGTGGGGCTCCGGCACCGGAACGAATTTCTCCAGCCTGCGCGGCAGCAAAGAAACACTTTCGGGCGGGGGCATCGCTTCCGGCCCGGTCAGTTTCATGAAGGGCTTCGACGCCTTCGCCGGCGTCATCAAGAGCGGCGGGAAGACTCGTCGCGCCGCCAAGATGGTGATCCTCAACATCGACCACCCGGATATCGTCGAGTTCATCGAGTGCAAGCGTAAAGAAGAGCGCAAAGCCCATGTGCTCATTGAGCAGGGCTACGATTCGGCCATCGACGGCGACGCTTACAGCTCCATTTTCTTCCAGAACGCCAATCACTCCGTACGCGTGACCGACGAATTCATGCGCGCCGCCGCGGAAGACAAAGACTGGTGGACCAAGAACGTCATCGACGGCCAGCCTGCTGAAAAACTGCGCGCTCGCGACCTGCTCTTCAAGATTGCCGACTCCACGTGGCACTGCGGCGATCCCGGCATGCAGTACGACACCACCGTCAATCGCTGGCACACTTCCAAGAACACTGCGCGCATCAACGCTTCGAATCCTTGCAGCGAATATATGTTTCTGGACGACACCGCCTGCAATCTGGCCTCCCTCAATTTAATGAAGTTCGTGAATACCGGCGGCCAGTTTGACGTTTCCGCTTTCAAGCACGCCGTGGACGTCACCATCACCGCGCAGGAAATCCTGGTGGATAACGCCAGCTACCCCACGCCGCAGATCGCCGAGAATTCTCACAATTTCCGCCCGCTGGGCCTCGGTTATGCCAATCTTGGCGCGTTGCTCATGTCCATGGCGCTGCCCTATGACTCCGACGAAGGCCGCGACGTGGCCGGCGCCGTAACCGCGCTGATGTGCGGCGAAGCTTATGCCCAATCCGCGCGCGTGGCCGAAAGCATGGGCCCATTTCCCGGCTATCCCGTAAATCGCGAACCGATGCTCGACGTCATTCGCATGCATCGCGACGCCATGCGCGGCATAAAGCCCGACCACGTGCAGACTGAACTTTTCCTGGCCGCGCAGGAATCGTGGGACACCGCTCTGGCCCACGGCGAAAAATTCGGCTACAAAAACGCGCAGGTCACCGTGCTCGCTCCCACCGGCACCATCGGTTTCATGATGGACTGCGACACCACCGGCATCGAGCCCGATCTGGCCCTCGTGAAATACAAAAAACTGGTCGGCGGCGGCCTCATCAAAATCGTCAACAACACCGTTCCCGAAGCCCTGATGCGCCTCGGCTACACGCCCGAGCAGATGAGCGAAATCGTTTCGCACATCGATCAGAACGGCAAAATCGAAGGCGCTCCCTATCTGAAGCCCGAGCATCTGCCCGTTTTCGACTGCTCGCTGGCGCCCGCGGGCGGCGGACGTTCGATCGCCTGGACCGGGCACGTTGGAATGATGGCTGCCGCGCAGCCGTTCCTCTCCGGCGCCATTTCGAAAACCATCAACATGCCCGAAGAATCCACCGTCGAAGACGTGATGGATGCCTACATCGAATCCTGGAAGCTGGGCCTGAAAGCCGTGGCCATCTATCGCGACAATTCCAAGCGCTCGCAGCCGCTGTCCGCTGCCGGCCAGAAAAAAGACGAAAAGAAATCCGAAGCCAGCCCCGAGGTGGAAGTGGTGGCCGCCATGCAACAGGAACTATTTGGCCGCAATCAGCGCGAAAAAATGCCCGCGGAACGCGCCTCCGTCACCCACAAGTTCAGCATCGGCGGACACGAAGGCTACATCACCGTCGGCATGTACGAAGACGGCCGCCCCGGCGAAATTTTCATCAAGATGTCCAAGGAAGGCTCCACGCTTTCCGGCATCATGGACGGTCTGGCGCTCACCGTTTCCATCGGCTTGCAATACGGCGTGCCGCTCAAGGTCTACGTCGACAAGCTGCTCAACACCCGCTTCGAGCCGTCCGGCATCACCGCGAATCCCAAGATTCGCTTCGTCTCGAGTGTGCTCGATTACATCGCGCGCTGGCTGGGTGGCCGCTTTATTTCCGCGGACTATCTCAAGCTGAACGGCGCCGCCACTTCCGAGATCGTTGCTGCCGCCGCTCCGGCGCCGGTAGTCGCGCAGGCTCTGGCCGCCTTGCCGGTGCCCAGCGCTTCCTCAAAACCCAGCAACGCGCACGAAGGCGCGCCCACTTGTTCCGAGTGCGGCATGCTCATGGTTCCCAATGGCGCCTGCTACAAGTGCGAAAATTGCGGCAGCACCAGTGGTTGCAGCTGAAAGTAATTTGTTATAGCGGGGTCCCCGGCGAATGAGCAATCCCCCATTGGGATGGGAACAAAGCGCCCACATTCTTTCAGCGCAACCGTCCTCGGTGGATTGCTCTACTGTTGCCTCAAATTCCGATTCGTTTCAGGCTTCATCCCCTACAAATCACTCGTCGGATCACTTGTTGCATGGATCGCCCGCACCGGTAATCTCGCCTCAAGCGCCGCTGGCGCGCGGTTTTCTCAACATCGTGCGTCACGGCTCGGGTGTTTCGGCCATCTATGTGGTCACTTATCATCGGCTAGACGGCTCGGGGATCACGCCCAGGCCGGTCCTCGCGGAAGGCGCGCGTCTGCTGATCGAATTGCTCGAACGCCTCGGAGTCAACCTCGAGCTCCGCGAAGTTCGCGGCGCGCTCGAAGACATTCTCCGCCTCGGCTCGGCGAATATTCCGGGCTTGTGGTTGAGCGACGAACAAATGGCCGAGAAGGGCCTAATCGAAAGCTAAACAAAGTCTTTTTTGGTGAAACTAGAGCTGGTCTAACGGTGGGTCTAGCGCGGGCGCATCGGCGGGCGATACGAAGTCAAAGGGCGCGGGCGCATTCGAAATCGCGGCGCTAGTGGCGGCGGCACATTCCGCAGCGAATCTCCACAACACGGGCAGCGGCCTTCGTGCGATGTCGCCGCGGTGGCATCCGCGCGCAGCCAATGTCCGCGCGCTTCGCACAATTGATTGATGCACTGGACCGTGAATCCTGGCAGATATTGCATCATCCCCCCTGAATTGACTTGGTCCCCTGACCGTATCGCTCTTCTACGAATGAAAATTTATTTGCGGGATTTTGCTCCGATAGCACCTCCGCTGTCAAGCAAAAACACTACTAGATATAGTGGTGTACTTCCCCAATGTGGAAATGCAGTTCTGCGATTAACTGGACGCTTCTCTATTTTGATTTTGTAATCGTAATTCTTACGGTTGCGGAGGCGTAACAGGCGCTGCTGGCGGATTAGCTGGCACGGCGGGCGGATTCACTGACGGTTTCGCCGGTTTTGCGGGAGCCGGCGGTGTTTTATGCAACTCTTGCGCCGCGGCCAGCCGCGTTTTCAGCCTGTCGATGTCCTGCTGCTTGTCGGCAATCTGCTGCTGCAAGGCATCGACCTTGGCTTTACCGGCGGTATCATGCTCGTGATCCGGATTCGACAAATAGCTGTCCTGCTGCAGCGCAAGCTCGCGCTTCCCGAGGTCCGCGTCCTTTTCGGCGTCAGCTATCTGCTCCTTCAAACTGACGACTTCGGGATCGTCTGAAGGAGCCACTTCGGCCTTCGGCTCCGCTGCGGCCATCGCTTCCTTGGCAGCGGCAACGGCGTCCGGTGTCGGCGGCTGCGTCACCAGTTGCGCGGGAGCGTCCACCGTCAGCCCTTGTTGCCCAGGCTTTACGTCTTTCTTATCGAGATCGTCGTCGGTGATTACCTTGGATGGTTTCGTGGCGTTTTTCGCCCGTTCGCGCGAGCGGCGAGCCGCCTCAGCGATGTTTTGTGACTGAGCATCGGCGGAAGATTGATCCTTCGATGACTCGTTCTGGTGCGGGAAAGCCTGAACCGACGCGGTCGCGGCTAAAAGTACTGCTCCCGCGAAGATTAGCTTCGGAACTTTGCTCATGGATATTCGGCCTGACATTTCTTCACCTCATGCCGGTCAAATCGTCGAAGCTCCACGATACCCCGAACGGCGGCGCGCGCCAATTTTACTGCGCGGCTGCCGTGCGAATCAGGTAACGCCTTTTGCCGCTCGCGGCATCTTATATGGGCACAGACAGCTGTTGCTGGGTTGCGGTCAGGGGTTTAATGTCGAAATCGGTACTCTTTTTCGCGGTACTTTTGTTTCTCGCGTGCGGCGCAAATAGTCTCTATAGCCAGCAAGTCCTCTCGCTGGCAGAAACGGACGCTACCGCTCAAGGCGTCTCGAGTTCAACTCCGAAACTCGACACCCGCTCCGGCGAACACCATTTCTGGGACCGCGAAAACGATCTGCTCTTTGCCGGCGTAGCCGCCTCGCGCACCCTCGACTACTTCTCGACTCTGAACTTTCGCCGCCGCGGCCACCAGGAGATTTTTCTGACCAACGAAGCCGTCGACAATCACACCGGATTTGCCTTCATCGAAGCCGGCGCCACGGGAGTCTCCATTGGGGCCTCTTATCTCTTCCATCGCTGCGGCCACCACAAACTGGAACGCTGGACTTCCATCGTGCATATCGGGCTGGCCACCACCGGCGCGGTGCGAAATTATTCTCTCCAGACCGTCCATCCCCTCGGTGCCGCGCGGCCCTGACCCTCATTCGCCTCGCTATCCTATTGCGATACAACTCGTCCAACTTTCTCTGCGCCCTCTTTCCCCGGCGCTTATTGCGTAACCGGCGGCCCTGCGGCATACTCGCCGCGCGTACAGGTTGTTTCTGCACGGGCTTCATTGTTTTACGCGAGGAGGTCTTATGAAGCGGTGTGTCCACACTCACCGTTTCGCTGGTGTGTTGCTACTGTTGCTGTGTTTTGCATCGACATGCCTTCCCGCCCAGGTTAGCGGCCCCGCCGCCGCCCGGCCTAAACCCGCGCAGAGCTCTTCGCAGTCTGGCACCGCCTCTTCATCCACATCCCAGCAATCTTCATCGCGCAACCAGACAGAAACCGAGCAGTACACTCTGTCGCGCGAGCGTTACGAAAAAGCTGTTTCTTATTCGCGTGTGGGCTACACGCTATATTTCGTTTCTTATTTTTTAGGCGCTCTTGTTCTGCTGTTGATCCTGCGTTTAGGCGTGGCGACAAAATTTCGCGACCTCGCCGAATCCCTCAGTGACCGCAAATGGATTCAATGCCTGGTTTTCGTTCCCCTGTTGATTCTCACCATTGATCTCTTCGATCTGCCGCTGCGCATCTATTGGCACTCCCTCTCGCTCCGCTACGAGCAATCTGTGCAGCACTGGGGCTCCTGGCTGGTGGACTGGTTGAAAGCCGAAGCACTGGGAGTCGGCTTGGCCATCCTGCTGGTGATGGTTCTTTACGTTGCCATGCGCCGCAGCCCCCGGCGTTGGTGGTTCTATTCCTGGGTGGCGTCGCTTGTGCTGCTGCTTTTTTTATTTTACATCAGCCCCTGGTTCATCGATCCGCTCTTCAATCACTTTGAACCTCTCGGCAACCAGCATCCTCAACTGGTCGCCTCCATAGAAAATCTCACTCAGCGCGCTGGAGTCCCTATTCCTGCTGATCGCATTTTTCTGATGCGCGCCAGCGAGAAAACAAACGCCATCAACGCCTACGTCACCGGATTCGGGGCCTCCAAGCGCGTGGTGATGTGGGATACCACTATTGCCAAAACCACCAACGATGAAGCGCTCTTCATCGTCGGCCACGAGCTCGGCCACTACGTGCTGGGGCACGTAGCCACCGGCTTCGCATTTTTCGCGGGCGCGTTGCTGCTCGCCTCCTACATTATGTTTCGCACTTTGCACTGGACCCTGAATCGCTGGGGCGCCGAGTGGAGAATCTACGGCTCCGAAGACTGGGCCTCTCTGGCGGTGATCCTTCTGATTTTTCAAATCCTGACTTTCATTTCTTCCCCAGTGGCGAACGGCTTCAGCCGCATGCAGGAGCACGCCGCCGATGTTTACGGCCTGGAAATAATTCATGGCATCGTGCCCAACTCCGAAGAAGTCGCCGCTCACGGATTTCAAGTGCTCGGCGAGCTGGACCTTTCCGATCCCAATCCGCCGCCGTTCATCACTTTCTGGCTCTACAGTCATCCCCCGTTGGCGGAGCGCCTGGTTTTCGCGCACACTTATGATCCCTGGTCGAAAGGCGAGTCGCCGAAGTACGTGAAGCAGGACGTGAAGTAGCTACGTGAAGTAAGCCGCTCGCTGCTTACGTGCAGGCGCAACACCCGTCTCATACTAGAGAAAGACGTCTATGGAGAATCAGCAGTCCACAGCGACGCCCCCCGCTCCCACAACTCACGACGCGCCTCGCGGCGGAATCATCGGCCAGCTTTTTCTGAATGCCGATGGCCTGCGCTCTGGCTGGCGTTTATTGATGTACATCGTGTTTGTAGCGATCATTTTCTTTGCTTTGAAGACCGTCTCGATGCAATTCCGCAAATCCACGCCGGGAGTCTTTTCTTATGAAGGTATTTTTTTATCGGAAGTGATTGGCTTCGTCTCCGCATTTGGCGCAGCGGTGGCGATGTCTTTTATAGAGCGCCGCTCCATCGGTGTGTATGGACTCCCGGTGCGCGGCGCTTTTGGAAAATTATTTTGGCAGGGCTGCTTACTTGGAATCGTGGAAATTAGTCTTCTCATGGGACTGATCTCAGCGTTTGGCGGCTATTCTTTCGGGCCGCTGGCATTGCACGGCGCAGAGATCGCGCATTGGGCCGCGTTGTGGGCGCTGTGCCTGCTTTTCGTTGGTTTGTTCGAAGAATTTCTCTTTCGCGGCTACAGCCTGTTTACGCTCGTATCCGGCATCGGTTTCTGGCCGGCTGCGATTCTGCTCTCGCTCCTTTTTGCCGCCGTGCATTTGCAGAACAGTGGAGAAGGCCGCATCGGTGTCGCTGCTGTTTTTGTAGTGGGGATGCTGTGGTGTTTCACTGTCAGGCGGACTGGCAGCTTGTGGTTCGCCGTTGGGATGCACGCGGCCTTCGACTTCGGCGAGACTTTTCTCTACTCCGTTCCGGACAGCGGCATGGTCTTGCCTGGGCATCTTTCCAGCGCAACGATGCAAGGACCAGCCTGGCTTACCGGAGGAAGTGTCGGCCCCGAAGCCAGCGTCTTTGATTTTCTATTGTTGTTTATATTTTTCTACGTGATTCATCGCCTGTACCCGGCGAATGACGCCCGGCTTCGCAGCAATCCAACCGTTTATTCGACCAATTCCGAGGCAAATACCAGTTTCACTCCCTGAGCCCTGGCCTGCGGCAATGTTTCCTTCAGCGCTTCCAGCGTGGAGCGGCGCGCGTGTCCGATGGCGATGGCCTCGTTTTTCCTTGCGGCTCCGGCGATAGCCGCCTCGATCTGCTTTCGAACCGCCGCCAATTCTTCGACATCGTCAAGAAACGGCACATTGCGAAATCCTGCGCGTACGCCCAACCGCTGTGCCGCGTCGTACGCCACGGTGGCCGCGCTCGTGCGGCTATCGATATAAAAGAGTTTGCGTTCCCGCAAAATCGGCATCAATTCCGCCATCAACTTCGGGTCCGCGGTGGATTCCGAGCCTTGATGATTGTTCACTCCCACCACTCCGGGAACATTTTCCAGAAATCCGCCGACCAACTTGGACACCGCAGCCGCCGACATATTGGAGCGCAGCTCCTGCGCCTCTGCATGTTCTTTTCCCACCGACTGCATCGGCAGGTGCAGCATCACCTGATAGCCGCGCCGATGCGCCTGGTTGGCGATCTCCTGCGAGTGCGGATGATTTGGCAGGATCGAAATGGTCAGCGGATAAGGCAGTGCGAAAATCGCTTCCGCGGCCGCCCGGTCATTTCCCAGGTCATCCAGAATGATAGCCAGTCGCGCGGCCTGGTTCTTTGCGCCTGTAGCGCCGGTAGAGGGCTGACGCGTTTCGTTCATCGTTCCCATGTGGATGTGAATCAAATGGGTGATCACTCCGCCATGGCGGTAATTGAAAACTATCGCGTCGCCGTTTTCGGTGGCCGGATCTTGCGTCAGTCCGTGCGTCGTGGCGATGCTGTGCAGCGCCTGCATGACCTTGACGGCCGCCGGCGGATACGCGCCGCCTTCGCGCTTGGCCAACATGTGGATCTCCAGGCGGTCCTCTGAGTTGGCCACCTTGTCAAACGCGCCCACCTCTCCGTGCACCTCCGAGCCCGGCGGCACCACCGAATTCGCCGCCACCACAAATTCATGCGTGATGCGGTGAATGTCCTCGGCGCGCAACGGTTTCTGGCGCGCTGTTTTGCAGCCCGCGAAACATACCGACAGCATTCCCGCCAGGATCGCTAATTTGAATATGCCGAAACGCGAGAACACGCGGCAGTGTGCTGAGGAACTTCTAGGCACCGAAGGTTAAGCGGCTTTCTTGACCGGAGCCTTCAACAGGTCAAGCGCCTTGTGGTAAATCGGATCCTCCGGCGAGAGCGGCCGCGGACCTTGATCGTCTTTCTTGGGTGTCGTGTCCGGAGTGTTGTCGTCCACGTCGGAATCGTCCTCCGCCGTAGCGTGCACCACTTCGGTCGGAGTTACTCCCTCTTCCAGGATCGATTTACCGGACGGATTGTAATAATTCGCGGTGGTCAGAATCAGCGCCGACCCGTCGTCGAGCGTAATCAATTTCTGCTCCGACGCCAGCCCGAAGGTGCGCTCGCCCACCACATTGCCGCGGTGATTCGCCACGATCGCCGATGCCAGCACCTCCGCCGCGCCTGATGTCGTTCCGTCAATCAGCACCGACACCGGAGTCTTCCAGATTACTTGCTTGGCTTCTGCGGAAAAAACCTGTGTAGACGCCGTTTGTCCGCGCAGCGTCGTCAGCGTGCCCGACGGCACAAAAAAGCGCGCGATGGCAATCGCTTCGGAAACCGGCCCGCGCCCGCAATTCCGCAAATCCAGGATTACGTTGTGCACGCCCTGCTTTTGCGCATCCAGCAGCCGGGCGCGCACTTCCTCCGCGCGTCCCGCGTCCAGCGACGTCAATCGCAAAACCAAAGTATCGCTGTCACCCTTCTGCACCGTCATCTTTACCGGGGTGAACTTTTCGCGAACCACGTCTACGTCGTCCGGTGTGGCCTTCCCTCTGCGGATCACCGCCACCTTCACCGCCGTGCCCGGTTGTCCGGTCAGCAGATTCTTGGCCTGCCCCACCGACATATCCCGGGTAGTGAATCCACCGATGGACTCGAAAATGTCGCCGCTATGAATGCCCGCTTTTTCCGCAGCGCTATCCGGCAGGATGGAAATCGCAATAATGTATCCGAACCGCTTGCTCAGCGTGATTCCGCTCTCGCCCGTTCCGGCGTTTTGGGTTTTCTTTTTGTATTCGTCGTATTCGCGGGGAGTCAGGTAGCTGGACTGCGTGTCCAGCGATTCGAGCAGCCCGTGCAGCGATCCCGCCGTCACCGTGCGCATATTCGGCTCGTCCACATAATCGTTCTGGATCTTCTGCAACACTTCGCCAAAGACCGTCAGCGATTTGTAGGCCTTGTCGTCCGGAGTCCGCCCCAGGACGTGGCCAATCCCGGCGTAGAGGAATATCGCCAGCGATACACAGATCAGGCCAACACGCGCCGTTCGATTCATCATTCCACCTGTTTGAAATCCGTTAAAGTATAGCACTGCTTTTCTTGTCGTCTAATGTCTGACGCGTGGCGTGAGACAAAGGAAGCCCGGCTGGAATTGTGTCCCTGTTTCAAAATGGCACGCTAAAGACACGCCAATCATCGATTTCGATGCTATTTAACCACACCATGTCATTTGTTTACGGTCAGAACACCACTAAACCGTTCATTACATTGCACAAAACTACTCCCAGTTGGCCTGCAACTTGCTATTCTATGCCTGTCGCTTATGTTCCAGACCACGATCGCTTCCTCAGCCAGCACCGAAGGCGTCGGCCTCCACACCGGTGTCTACGGCCATGTCACTTTGACTCCCGCTCCCGCTGAGACCGGCATTGTCTTCCGCCGCACCGACCTCGACAATTTTCCCATCGAAGCCCAGGGCCACAACGTCGCGCGCGTCAGCTACGCCACCAGCTTGATGAAGCAAGGCGTATTGCTCTCCACTACAGAACACCTCCTCGCGGCCATCTATTCCTGCGGCATCGACAACATCTTTATCGATATCGACTCCATTGAGATACCCATTCTTGATGGCTCCGCAGAGCCCTTCATGCAGATGCTCGAGCGTTGCGGCATCCGCCGTCTCCGCCGCAGGCGCCGCTTCCTCAAGGTCTTGAAGGCGCTGGAAGTCACCGAGGGCGATCGCCGCATTGGAATCTATCCTGCCAACGAGTTCCACGTCAGTTGCTACGTCGATTTCCCCCACCCGCTGGTTGGCAAACAGGAATTTGAAATGGCCGTCAACGAGGAAGGCTTTCGCCAGTTGCTGGCCCGGGCCCGCACCTTTTGCTTCGAGCGCGACATTCAACCTCTTCGCGCCATGGGCCTGATTCGCGGCGGCTCGCTCGAAAATGCCATCGTTTTAACCGAAAGCGGCGTCATGAACGGGCCCCTCCGTTTCCCCGACGAGTTCAGCCGCCACAAAGCTCTCGATTTAATCGGCGACCTGGCCCTGGTTGGCTTGCCGCTCCTGGCCCGCGTCGAAGCCCACAAAGCAGGGCACGCCCTGCATACCCAGCTGGTCAGCCGCCTCCTCGCCGACCCCTCCCTCTGGACCATCACCACCGCGGAAGCCTCGGTAACCGAGCCCGAAACAGCCGAACGGTTAGCCGAAAGGGTCGCTCCCGCCGCCGATTAGTAACCCTTAATTAGTACCCGTGATTAGTAATTCGCCGCAAAACCCATCACTCCGCATTGCCAAATCCTGCCTGCTCCCACAAACTGGGCTTCGATACCATGAAAAATAAAGATCTTGCCGTAGTCGTTCTCGCCGCCGGGAAAGGCACC